>DASZCK010000066.1:0-82377 GCA_035943195.1 Steroidobacteraceae bacterium | reverse complement strand
GGTAGCCATCGCCACCAACGCCGGCAAGGCGCCGCTATTCACCCAGGAGAAGCGCGTGGCGCTGGCGCGGCAGGTGCTCGCGGACCTGCCCAACGTCGAGGTCATCGGCTACTCCGAGCTCACCGTGGACTTCGCGCGCCGTCAGCGACGAATTCTCCACGAACACGACGCTGCCCGCGCCGCGTGACATCGCCTCCAGGCCCAGCGCGCCGCTGCCCGCGAACAGGTCGAGGCAGCGTGCACCCACGATCGAGGGTGCCAGCCAGTTGAACAAGGTCTCACGCACCCGGTCTGGGGTCGGACGGATGTCGCCCTCGGGGAAGCGCCAGGTGCGACCGCGCCAGGTGCCGCCGATGATGCGTAGCGTGCGCGCTTTGTTGCCCCGGGCGACGCGGGCGGCGGTCGAGCGCATATCGGGCTTACCGGTCACGGTTCATCATACAATAGCGTCATGCTTTTCCGACGTGACAAAGCGGCCGACGAGGAATCCGGCGGGTTCTTCCAGCGGCTGCGCAAGAAACTCAATCGCGGCAACTCCTTTCTGACGATGGACCTGGCGACCCTGTTCAGGGGCCGCAAGATCGATGCGCAAATCCTCGAGGAGCTGGAAACCCGGCTGCTCACCGCCGATGTGGGCGTGGAGGCGACGCAGTACATTCTCGAGGACCTGCGCAAGCGCGTGGCCCACCAGGAACTTGCCGACGTCGAGGCCCTGATCAGCGCCCTGCGCCGCTGCGTGACGGAGATCCTGGCACCCTGCGCGCAGCCCCTGGTGATCGACCCCGGCCAGCATCCCTATGTGATCCTGGTCGTCGGCGTGAACGGCTCGGGCAAGACCACGACCATCGGCAAGCTCGCCCAGCGACTGGCCGATGCCGGCCATAGCGTGATGCTCGCGGCCGCGGATACCTTCCGCGCCGCCGCCATCGAGCAGCTGCAGGTATGGGCCACCCGCAGCGGGTCGGCGCTGGTCGCGCAGCAGGCGGGCGCCGATCCGGCGGCGGTGGTGTTCGACGCGGCGCAGTCGGCGCGCTCGCGCGGCATCGAGGTATTGATTGCCGACACCGCCGGGCGTCTGCAAAGCCAGTCCCATCTCATGGAAGAGCTGAAGAAAGTGCGGCGTGTGATCCAGCGGGTCGAGCCCCGTGCGCCACACGAGGTGCTGCTGGTGCTGGATGCCAATCAGGGTCAGAACGCCCTCAGCCAGGCGGTGCAGTTTCACCAGGCGATCGGCGTCACCGGGCTGGTGCTGACCAAGCTCGACGGCACTGCCAAGGGCGGCATCGTGCTCGCGATCGCCCGGCGGCTGAAGCTCCCGATCCGCTTCATCGGCATCGGCGAACAGGCCGGTGACTTCGGCGAGTTCAATGCCGAGGCCTTCGCCGCCGCATTGGTCGACGGGGTGGGCACCACGCCGTGATCCTCTTCGAACGGGTCACCAAGCGCTATCCCAATGGACGTGAGGCGCTGCGCGCCGCGAGCTTCAGCATCGATCGCGGCGAGATGGTGTTCCTGACCGGGCGCTCCGGTGCCGGCAAGAGCACGGTGCTCAAGCTCATCGCCATGCTGGAACGACCGACCCGCGGCACGGTCATCGTCAACGGCCAGAATCTCGGCGCTCTCAAATCGCGCCACCTTCCCGCCTACCGCCGCACCCTCGGCGTCGTCTTCCAGGAGCACCGCCTGCTCGATGACCGCCCGGTGTTCGACAACGTCGCCCTGCCGCTGGTCGTGGCGGGCGCGGCATCCGCGGAACGGGACAAGCGCGTGCGCGCGGCACTGGACCAGGTGGGCCTGCTGGGCAAGGAGCGGATGCTGCCCAATGAACTCTCGGTGGGTGAACAGCAGCGCGTGGGCATTGCGCGCGCCGTGGTCGCCAAACCCTCGGTACTGATTGCCGATGAGCCCACCGGCAATCTCGACCCGGGTCTTGCGCTCGAAGTCATGAAGCTCTTCAAGCGCTTCTGTGATGTCGGGGTCACGGTGATCATCGCCACTCACGACCTGCACGTCGTGCACGAGTTCGGCCAGCGCCGCATCGTGCTCGAAGACGGCCAGATCCAGGGCAGCGGCGATGCACCGCTGCCCAGCATGTCGGCGACGCGCTGAATGCGCGGCTACCTCACACACCATGCGCAGTCCCTGGTGGGTTCCGTCGGCCGCCTGGCCCGCGCACCCTTTGCCACCGCGCTGACCATCCTGGTCATCGGGCTGGCGCTGGCGCTGCCCTTGGCCCTGGAGCTGTTCGTCGCCAACGCCATGAGTGCCACGGGCGGCTTCACCGGTGCCGTGGATGTGTCGGTGTACTTCAAGCCCGATGTGGCCATGACCCGGGTGCAGCAGCTGGCACACTCCGCCCGCGCCCGCGCCGGGGTGGCGGCGGTGCAGATCATCAGTGCCGACCAGGCGCTGCAGGAGTTCCGGCAGTACTCCGGGTTCGGGACGGCGCTGCAGGCACTGGGCAGCAACCCGCTGCCGAATGTGTTGCATGTGCGACCGGCGGCCGATGCCACCGCCCCGGCGGACCTCGACGCCCTCAAGCACTACCTGGCGGCCTGGCCGGAGGTGGACCTGGTGCAGGTGGACTCCGAGTGGGTGCTGCGCTTCAACGCCATCCTCGACCTGCTGCGCCGGGTGCTGGGTATCGCCGCCCTCCTGCTGGGGGTCGGGGTGCTGGCGGTGATCGGCAATACCATCCGCCTTGAAATCCAGGGACGCCGTACCGAGATTGAGGTGGTCCGGCTGGTGGGCGGGTCGACCGGGTTCGTGCGCCGACCCTTCCTGTACACCGGCATGTTGTATGGCCTCGGCGGCGCCCTGCTGGCCTGGGGCATGGTCGGGACCGCGGTACTGGTGCTGCAGGCACCGGTGGCGAACCTGTCGCGGCTCTACGGCAGCAGTTACGCCCTGCAGGGGGCCGGCCCGGAGGTCATCGCCGGGGTGTTTGGCGCGGGACTGGGCCTGGGATGGCTGGGTGCCTGGCTGGCAGCGGCGCGCCATCTGCGGGGCATTGAACCGCGAGCTTAACAGCACTTAGGTGATTGTTTTTATTGGTTATAACGATACGAAGAAAGTTGAACTCGGGAAGGTCTTAGCACTCTAATACCCTGAGTGCTAAGATTTGCCCAACGTAAAGTTCGAACCTTGGGAGCCTGAATGACTTACGCAACTGCTCTGATCGCTCCGCAGTCCGACCTCGCCCTGGCGGGGCCGCTCGGCAGCCTCGATGCCTATATGGATCGGGTGAGCCGCATTCCCGTGCTGACGCGCGAGGAGGAGCATGATCTGGCCGTTCGCTACCGTGCGGAGGATGACCTGGACGCGGCGCGCAAGCTGGTGCTGTCACACCTGCGCTTCGTCGTTCATATCGCCCGCGGCTACACCGGCTACGGTCTGCCCATCGGCGATCTGATCCAGGAAGGCAACGTGGGCCTGATGAAGGCCGTGAAGCGCTTCGACCCGGCGGTCAATGTCCGCCTGGTGTCCTTCGCCGTGCACTGGGTGCGGGCCGAGATCCATGAATACGTGCTGCGCAACTGGCGGCTGGTCAAGGTCGCCACCACCAAGGCCCAGCGCAAGCTCTTCTTCAACCTGCGCCGCATGAAGAAGAACCTCTCGTGGCTGTCGCATGAGGAGACCGCGGCAGTGGCCCGCGACCTCGGCGTGACGACCGCGGAAGTCACCGAGATGGAGCAGCGCCTGTCGGCCCGCGATATGTCCTTTGACCCGGCCCCGGAGGGTGACGACGAGGACGGCAGCTACAGTCCGGCCTCTTACCTGCCCGCGCCGGCCGCGGACCCTGCGGAGAGCGTCGAAGCGGAGGAATGGGAGAGCGTGACCCACGAGAACCTGCAGGCCGCCCTGGGCCGGTTGGATGCTCGCAGCCGCGACATCCTCATCAGCCGCTGGACGGGCGAAGGCAAGTCCACGCTGCACGAGCTGGCCGATCGCTACAAGGTTTCCGCGGAGCGCATCCGCCAGATCGAGACCCAGGCGATGGGCAAGCTCAAGGGCATGATGGCACCTGCCTGAGCGGGTGAAACTCGCTCAGGTCGGTTCCGGCGTCCCCGCCTCTCCTAGCACCGGCTGTGCGGCCGCGGCCAGCACCGCGGCCGCGACCCGTTCATGCACCTGCTTGTCCAGAGGATTGGGCACCAGGTCATTCCCGGCCAGCTGCGATATGGCCTCGGCGGCGGCAATCAGCATGGCATCGGTGAAGCGCGCGGCATGCGCCGCCAGCGCGCCGCGGAACAGTCCCGGAAAGGCGAGCACGTTGTTGACGCCCTTGCCGTCGGCGGCGAAGGCCGCCCCGCGCTGCATGGCTTCCAGGGGATCGATCTCGCTTTCCGGATTGGAGAGCGCCAGGATGATCTGTCCGGCCCGCACCAGGGCGGCCGGAATCAGGTCCTTGACCCCCGTGGTGGCGATCACGATGTCGCAACGGGCCATGATATCGGTCAGCGTCGCCGCCTCGGCGCCCATCGACTCGATGCGCAGGATGGCCTTGGGATTGCGGTCCGCGCCCAGCACCTTGCGCACGCCGTAGGCGCGCAGCAGCCGCACGATGCCGGTGCCGGCCGCGCCCAGGCCGATCTGTCCGATGGTGCTCACCCGCAGGCTGCGACCCAGGCGACGCGTGGCCGTGATCAACGCCGCCAGCGTCACCACCGCGGTGCCATGCTGATCGTCGTGCAGCACCGGTTTGTCGAGCATCCGGCACAGCCGCTCTTCGATGTCGAAGCACTCGGGCGCCGCGAAGTCCTCCAGCTGAATGGCACCGAAGGACTGTTCGATGGCCATGATGCTCGCCACCACGCTGTCCGCGTCACGCGTCTTCAAGAGGATCGGCACCCCGTTCAAGCCCACCAGCTCCGCGAACAACGCGGCCTTGCCCTCCATGACCGGCAGGCCCGCGGCGGCCCCGATGTCGCCGAGCCCGAGGATGGCGGTGCCATTGGTGATGACCGCCACGGTGTTGTCGATGGCCGTGTAGTCATGGATCTTGCGCGGATCGGCCTGGATGGCGAGGCAGACGCGGGCCACCCCCGGCGTGTACACATCGCGCAGAATGTTCAGGGTATTGATGGTCACGCGCGAGACCGTGCGGATCTTGCCGCCGCGATGCCGATTGAAGACCCGGTCGGACTTGCCGACGAAGCGCGCGTTCGGCAGCTGGTCGATGCGTTCGTATAGCGAGCGATTGGCGTCCTCGTCCATCTCCAGGGTGATTTCCCAAAGGGTGCGGCCCTGCTCGCGCCGCAATGCGGTCAGGTTCTCCAGGACCAGGCCTTCCTCGGCGATGACCTGCAGTACCTTGGCGAGGCTGCCCGGCTGATGCAGCACCTCGACGATGATGATTTCCGGGATTTTCATGGCCTCGCGGAATTCTACAGAAGTGGCGCCGCTCCCGTCCGGCGGCTAGGCTGGCGGTATGTCGCAAGCGCCCCTGGACCCACTGGATCTGTTCGGCGTGCGCGCCTGCCTCACCGATGAGGAACGGTTGGTGCAGGACAGCGTGGCGCGCTTCGTCAGCAGCGAAGCCCAGCCGCTGCTGCGCGAGTGTTTTGAACAGCACCGTTTTCCGCGGGAGCTGATCCCGGGACTGGCGAACCTGGGCGTGCTGGGCGCGAGCATCCAGGGCTACGATTGCGCCGGGCTCAATGCCGTGAGCTACGGGCTGATCTGCCAGGAACTGGAGCGCGGGGACTCGGCGCTGCGCAGTTTCGTGTCGGTGCAATCCTCGCTCGCCATGCACGCCATCTACGCCTTTGGCAGCGATGCGCAGCGGCTGCAGTACCTGCCGCGCATGGCGCGCGGTGAGCTCATCGGCTGCTTCGGCCTCACCGAGTCGCACGGCGGCTCCGATCCGGCCAATCTGCGAACCCACGCCCAACGTCGCGGCGATGACTGGGTGCTGAACGGCTCGAAGATCTGGATCACCAATGGCAGCATCGCCGACCTCGCGGTGATCTGGGCCAGCACCGATGCGGGCATGCGCGGGTTCCTGGTGGACACCCGGTTGCCCGGTTTCGAGGCCACCGAAATCCAGGAAAAGATGTCGCTGCGCGCCTCCGACACGGCGGCGCTTTATTTGAATGACGTGGCGGTACCGGAGGACGCGCTGCTACCCGGCGCCCTGGGACTGAAGGCTCCGCTGTCCTGTCTCAACCAGGCGCGCTATGGCATCACCTGGGGGGTGATCGGCGCCGCCCAGGACTGCCTGCACACCGTGATTGAATACACGAAGACCCGCGAGATGTTCGGGCGCGCCCTGGCCGCAACCCAAAGCGTGCAGATCCGCCTCGCCGACATGGCACGGCGCATCACCGCGGCACAACTGCTGTCGCTGCAGCTGGCGCGGCTGAAGGACGCAGGGGAACTCGCCCCCGCGCAGGTCTCTCTGGCCAAGTGGAACAATGCGCGCATGGCGCTGGAGATCGCGCGTGATTGTCGCGACCTCCTGGGCGCGGCCGGGATCAGCGCCGAATTCAGTCCGGTGCGGCATATGTTGAATCTGGAGAGCGTGGTCACGTACGAAGGTACTCAGACCATCCACCAGCTCTCGGTCGGGCGCGCGCTCACCGGATTGAGCGCCTTCTGAGGCCCCATCAGAGCAGCAGGCCGAGCGACAGCAGCACCACGACCGCCAGCCAGTTGAAGAGCCGGGGCAGCCAGTTCGGCGCGTCGGTCAGTATGATCATGGGAGTCACCCGGTTGCTCAGCCTTGCGGCCCACGATGTCATTGGGCGCCCCGAAGCTGGCCGGGAGCGGGTGGCGAATCGGGCGTGGCGCAGGCCAATCGTGGCGGATCATGGCGGTCGACCGCGTGGCCCTGCCGCCGCACTCGCCGTTGCAGTACGCTGTAGACATGAAACTCATCGCGATCATCGAAGATGAACCGGCCATTCGCGACAACTACGCCGCCGCCTTCACCCGCGAGGGTTATGCGGTGCGCACCTACGGCAACCGCAAGCAGGCCATGACGGCCTGCGCCGCGCGGCTGCCGGACCTCGCGGTCATCGATATCTCGCTGGAGGACGAACCGGAAGGCGGCTTCGAGCTGTGTCGCGCGTTGCGCTCGCTCTCCGCCGAGCTGCCCATCATCTTTCTCACCGCGCGCGACAGCGAGCTCGACGCGGTGTCGGGCCTGCGGCTCGGAGCGGATGACTTCCTCACCAAGGACTTGAGCATCCCGCACCTGATCGCACGCGTGAACGCGCTGTTCCGCCGCATCGAGGCGCTGCGCAAGCCCGCCAGCACCGGCCAGACCGTGCAACGCGGTCCGCTGCTGCTCGACGGCGAGCGCATGCAGGTCCAGTGGGAAGGAGAAGTCGTGCTGCTGTCGCTGACCGAGTTCTGGATAGTGCATGCGCTGGCGCGCCATCCCGGTCACGTGCGCAACCGCCAGCAGCTCATGGATGCCGCCAATGTCGTGCTGGATGACAACACCATCACCTCGCACATCAAGCGCATCCGTCGCAAGTTCCAGCAGCTTGATCCCAAGTTCGATGCCATCCAGACCGTGTACGGCATGGGCTATCGCTGGGTGGAGTGATCCGTCCGGAGCGCATCGATGTCACTGCGCCTCAAGCTGCTGCTGCTGGGATTCGCGTCACTGGTGCTGCCCCTGGCCGGCTACGAATACGCGCGCGAAATGGAAGCCGCGCTGCGCGATGGCGAGCAACAGTCACTGCAGGCCATCGCGCAGACCATCGCCACCTCGCTGCAGGGCCGTACCGACCTGCTGTATCGCATGACGCCGGACGCGGGACTCGCGGCGCCGGGGCCTGCGGACCTGCAGGCGGTGCCGCTGCTGTCCGCGCCGTTTCTCGATGGCTACGCCGATGAGTGGCCGCGCGCTTCGCCCTTTCGCCGCGTGTTCGCCGCCGGCCCGCGCCAGCTGGCGCTGCTGGTGGGCGTGCATGAACGCATGGCGTACCTGCTCATCGAAGTCCGCGATGCGCATGTAGTGTGGGACGCCCCGGGCTTCGACTTACTGGATCCGGCGGGCTTTGGGAACCGGGTGTGGGTGGCCTTCACCGATGCGGCGGGGGCTCCGCACCAGTACCTGATCGCGACACCCGGCCCGGGGCCGGTGCATGCGCGGCGCATCGAAACCAAGGAGCTGGGTCGCCAGGTGGCGATCGACGAGCTGCGGATCGTGGGCGGCTGGCAACCCATGACCGGCGGCTACCGGGTGGAGCTGCGCATTCCGCTGTCGATGCTCGGTGCGCGCCTGGGCGTGCTGGTGGATGAGCGCGACCATCGCGGCGCCGACCCGGTGAGCTTCGGCAACCTCGACCACGAGAGCCTGGCACCCGAGGGACGCCTGCTGATGCCCTCGCCGGAACTCAACAACTACCTGGAGCAGTTCATCCAACCGGGGCTGCGCCTGACGGTGACGGGAGCCGACCGGGCCATCCTCAGTCAGGTGGACGCCCTGTCCGTGGCCAGCGTCGGCGGCGCGGAGCGCGGGCTGTTGCCGCAGCTGTACCGGCGCATGCTCGAACGGCCGGCTGATCGCAAAGTGGTGGAGGCCCAGGCGCCGATCGCGGGCTTCGATCGGCGCCAGACCCTGGGCACGGTGCAGATCGTGGAGACCGCCGAGCGCTCACTGACCCTGCGCGACAAGGCCCTCACGCAGCTGCTGGACTTCACGCTGGTCACCAGCGCCGGAGTGGTCGTGCTGATGTTCACCTTTGCGGCCTGGCTGGCCTGGCGCCTGGCGCGCCTGCGCCAGGCCAGCGAAACGGCGCTCACCCGGGAAGGGCTGGTGACCACCTTCCCGGAAACCGCGGCCACCGATGAACTCGGCGATGTGGCGCGCAGCTTTTCGATGCTGCTGGGCCGCCTCAACGAATACACCGGATACCTGCGGACCCTGGCGGGCAAGCTGGCGCACGAGATCCGCACGCCTCTCACCATCGTGCGCTCCTCGCTGGACAACCTGGAATCCGAGCCAGTCACGCCGGCCGCACGCACCTACCTCAACCGGGCGCGGGAGGGCAGTGAGCGCCTGAGCGCGATCCTGCTGGCCATGGGCGCGGCGACCCGGGTCGAGGAGGCGATCCAGGGCGCGGAGCGTTCCCGCTTCGATCTGCGTGCGCTCATCGACAGCGCCGCGGGTGCCTATCGCACGGGTTTTCCGCAGCGCCAGTTCAGCGCCGAGCTGCCGGCGGAACCGGTCATGCTCAGCGGCGCCCCGGATCTCATCGTGCAGCTGCTCGACAAACTCATCGATAATGCAGTCGATTTCAGCCCCGACGGGTCCACGGTGACGATCCGCCTCGCCGCCGATGCGAGCCACGTGCTGATCGAAGTCGATAATCCCGGCCCGGCCCTGAGCGGGGACGGCCACAGGCACCTGTTCGAGTCCCTGTGGCAGTCCCGCTCGAGCAGCGACAGCCGCCCGCACTTCGGCCTGGGGCTCTATATCGTGCGGCTGATTGCGGAATTTCATGGGGGCACGGCGCAGGCCGCCAACCGGGCCGATGGCAGTGGGGTCCGCTTCCGGATTTTATTGCCACGCTACAGCTAAAGCGAATGGCCTTCTCTGTCGTATAACTGCCACATGCAAGTGGCGGCATAAATCGCTACTATTCAGTTGTAGACTTTGTTGGGAAGTTTCGATAAGCACCTGTTTCGGCTGTTTTTAGTTCTCTCGATACACCCCGTGACGCAAAAGAATTACCAATTCTTAACGGCATTTGATGCGCAGAGAGAACAGATTGTGACAGCGAAGAAGTGAGAAACTCGGGCGATTAACACAGGCACGGAGGGCCCTCGCCAGTTGAGCGATGGCCGTAGGCGGGTAGCGTGAAATGACACGCAGTCTGCATTTGCCAGACCGGAGTTAGTTAGCTCCATTGCCACACCGTGTTGGATTAAAGCCTGTGTCGACGCGACGCGAAGCGCGCTGTGTTTGCGCACTTGGCCGGAGCTGACAGCGATTGACCCGGTCGGTGAGGACCCACTCAAAGCCCCGCTTAAGCGGGGCTTTTTTTATTCCCCCGATATGGGCATATACGCTCGATGGCGGCACCGGACCCGATTGGCGTTGCAATGGCGCTGGCGCGCGAAGCCGGCCTGAAGGTGCAGCAGCCCGTCAGCCTGCGCTCGACCAACAACACCGTGGTCTGGCTCAAACCCGAGCCGGTGGTCGCTAAGGTGGGTACCGCAAGCTATCCGCGCCTGCAGATCGAGCTGCGGGTCGCTCAGGCGTTGTGCGCCCTCGGCGGTCCCAGCGTCTGTCCCGCCAGGCAGATCGCTCCGGTGGTTCACTCGCGTGGCGGATTCGACCTGACCTTCTGGCGTTACTACGCGCAAGACCCGCAAGTGGACATGGCAGCCGAGCACGTCGCCGCGGCACTACGCCGCCTGCACCTGGCACTGGATCGCCTCGCGCCGTCGTTGCGCGCGACCCTGCCTTCCTACCTTACGGAGCTGGACGTCATCCGCTCATTGTTGGCGGACAACGCGGCACTGCCGGCCCTGGCGGCAGCGGACCGGGATCTGTTGCGAAGGGCCTTTGACAGCCTCCGAAGCCAACTGCTGCGGCTCGCCCCGCCGCAATCCCACGTCGTGCTGCATGGCGCGCCGCATGCCCACAATATTCTGGTCGTCGACAATGAGCCGATCTTCATCGACTTCGAGACCACCTGCGTGGGACCGGTTGAGTGGGATGTCGCCTATCTCGAACCGGGGACGGAGCGCTGCTACGGTCAACCGCTGCAGGTAGAGCTGCTGCGAGTCTGCCGCGCCATGACCAGCGTCAGGACGGCCGTTTGGTGCTGGGCAGACGTGGAACGTGGTGACCTGCGCGAACACGCCGAGTGGCACCTCGCTCAAGTGAAAGCGAACCACGCCTGAGCGTCAGTCTCCCACGCCTAGTGGCGCCGGCGGTGCTCAGTCTCGCCGGCAATCGACGGTTCGCGGCGCACCAGGCGCGCGGGTGGTCGACGCGGGCCGCGTGTGAGGCGCTGCCACTGGTGCCAGCACAAACCCGCGAACCCCGCCAGGATCAGCTCCGCCGCCAGTGCCAATATCAGTCCGGTGATGACGCCGTAGGAGATTGCCTCCGGGCTGAGCGGCACCGTGTACGAGTAGGCGGCGATGGTTTCCTGAAGTATTTCGTGATTTGGATTGACGATGATGTGGATCAGGCGCGCGAGCGTTGAACCATTCAGCGCGGCCATTTCTGCGCTAAGCGATCTGATGCGCTCGAAGAGGTCGCCGATGGTCTTCGCCTCGCCCCTGAAGACTTTGTCCGGGCTTTGCAGGTGGTGCGTGACCAGCGCATTCACGTCACCATTGAAATACTGATCCGCGGCCTGCTGGAAGCCGGCGAAATTCTGCTTCACTTCCAGGTAGTGCGCGCTTACGCGCTTGGCGTATTGATCGACGAACGCCGGGCCCTGCACACCCACCAGCAGACCCAGGGCAAACACCACCAGCCGCAGATATCCTCTCAGCATTCGGGCTCTCCTTTACGCGCTGGCAGCAGCTCCAGAACCACCTCGGAGAGCCTGCACAATTTCACGCCGCGGGGCGTGATTACGATGGGGCGATTGATGAGGATGGGGTGCTGCAGCATCTGGTCGATGAGTTGCGAGTCACTCCAGTGCTCGGCGCCCAGCCCCAGCTCCTCGTATGGCGTGCCCTTCTGACGCAGCCGATCCGGCGGATTCCCGCAGGCGGGGTTGTGGAAGATGGTGACGGCCGCGGAGGGGTCGGACATGCGGTTATGGTACGCTAACTGTTTGTATCTCTATTGAGACAATATCGCTTCCCACGGCCCATTTATCCCGTTTCAGTGTTCCAATAACCTTTCCACACCCTGTCCATGCCACACTCGCTTGCCGCATCAGTACGAGGCTCTCGACGGAGAAGTTCCTTGAAAACCATCGCCGCGCTGCTCCTTTGCCTGCCCATGATGGCCGGTCTCGCGCACGCGCAGAACACGCCTGCAGGCTTGTGGAAGACCGTGGATGACCATAGCGGCCAGGAGAAGTCGTTGGTGCGGATCAGTGAGTCCGGGGGTGTGTTGAGCGGCAGGGTCGAGAAGCTGCTGCATCCCTCAAAACCGGTGCCGCTGTGCGACCGATGCACTGACGAGCGGCGCGGAAAACCCATCGTCGGCCTGTCGATCATTGAAGGCATGAGACAGCATGGCGACGTGTGGGGGGATGGCAATATCCTGGACCCTGACAACGGCAAGATTTATACGCTGCGGCTTAAGCTGCTCGACGGTGGCAAGACGTTGCAGGTGCGCGGTTACATTGGTCCCTTCTTCCGCACCCAGACCTGGAGCCGCGTCGAATGAGGCGCGCACCGTTTGCCCACCTGGCACTGCTGCTTGCCGCGCTCGTGGCGCTGCAGCTGGCGCCCGTTTCCGCCATCGGCGCCGGCGCCGTCATCGAGGACGTGATCGATCAGCAGTCGCTGGTGCGGGTCATGTTCCTGTGCCAATGGAAGTCCAGCCACGAGGTTCCCGAGAGCGCGCCGATTCCCGCCGTCTGCAAAAGCGGCGCGGTGTCGATCGCGGATGCCCTGCTGCAGGACAAGCAGTGGTGGACGTTCTGGGTGCGCCTGAACAGCGAACAAGCCGTGAAGGCCAACCAACAGTTCAGCGCCGATTTAGCGGGCTTCCAGGCGCGCCAGCGCCTGAACCCGGCGCTGGCCGCACAGCTGCTGCCGCCGAGCGTGAAGCTCCCCAAGGAGGACTGGCGGGTGCGGGTGGTCCACGACCTGGTGCATGGAACCGGCACCCAGCACTGATTCAGCGCGCGCGTTTGGGCCGCCGGACCGCGCGAACCTTGCCGCTGCTTCCGCCGCCACAGAAGAAGCAGTCGCCGCCGTCTGACTCGAGTCCAGAAACCCCCGCTCCCGAGGGCATCTCGAGTGTCTGCAGCACCCCGCCCGTGCGCGGGTCGATACGTCGCAATTCGCCGGCCTCGCCCTGCCAGCTCCCGTGCCAGAGATCGCCATCGACCCAGGTGACCCCGGTAACGAAGCGGGTGGAATCGATGGTGCGCAGAATCGCTCCGCTGTTCGGATCGACCTGATAAATCTTCCCTTCCCGATAGTGTCCCACCCACAGCGTGCCTTCGGCCCAGGTGAGTCCTGAATCTCCGCCCTTGCCGGGCGCCGGAATGTTGCCCAGCACACGCCCGGTTTTGGGATCGATCTTCTGGATGCGGTCCTCGGCGAGCTGAAACAGGTGCTCCCCGTCGAAGGCCGTGCCGGCATGCGCGGCGACGTCGAGCAAGTGGCGTACCGAGCCGCTCGCGGGATCGAAGGCAATCAGTTTCTCGCCGCTGGCGAACCAGACGTTCTGGCCGTCATAGGTGACGCCATTGACGCGCTCGACACCCGGGAAGGGACCGTACTCACGGACGATTTCGGCGGTGCTGCGACTCATGGGGACATATTAGTCAACGGGTAGTCCCGCCGGGAGTAACAAAATGGTCGTGAATTCCAGCAACGGGGGCGACACCCAGCGGCGCGCCCGCCCCCGACCGAACCAGCGCACCTTGCCGGCCGCCGCAAGCGATTCGAGGGCGCGCTGAATCGTACGCTGGCTCGCGCCCAGCACCAGCGCCAGGGCCGCACTTGACCAGGACTCACCGTCGGCGAGCAGGCCGAGCATTGCGGCGTGCTTGTCCGCAAGCGGCGGTGCCAGCACGATGACCTCGCGCGCACGACGTGGCACCAGCACAAATCCTTGTTTGGTCGCGTTCACGCCGGCCAGCCCGCGCAGCGCCACCCGCAGCCGCCCGATCTCGACCCGCAGCCTTACACGATGCGACTCGTCGGCGTGTTTGGCGCGAAATGCCCGCGCCACCAGCCTCTCCCGGGAGACGTCCTGCGGCCAGGCCTCGGCGAGCGCACTGGCGATGCTGAAGAGCACTGGCCGCCGTGCGAGCGCAACGACTCGGCTTTGCTGCCTGACGACGTAGCGGCACGCGTCCACCACCAGGGCCGGCGACGCGAGCAGGGCCTCAACCTCCTCCAGCCGCAGAACCCGATGCTCGTCACGACCGATTCGGCGCGCCGCGGGCGCATCGAGCACGCGTGCCGCGCCTTGAACCTCTGCCATCAGCGCCGGAATGGCTGCCTGACGTGCCGCACTTGCGGCGCGAGCAAGCGCCGCACGCGCCGCCACGGTCCGCAGACGTCGCATGGCGATCGCCGCGACGACCAGCTCATAGGCTGCCTGTGATGGCGGCGGGAGGGGCGCAGGATCGAGTCTGCCAAGCGCGCCTTCGGCCTCATCCAAATGCCCGATCAGCAGCAGGCGCCGGACCTCGAGGTAGCGCGCGTGCGCGGCATTGAGCCGGTCGCCATTGGCCGCGAGGGTCGCGCGGGCGGCCTCGAGAGTCTTCGCGGACCAGCCCAGGTCACGCGCAGCGAGCGCAATCTCGGTCTCGGCGACGATGCAGCGGGCGCGCGCTACGGCCTGCTTCGGACCAAAGGCGCGCGCGGCTCGGCGCAGCAGCAGCTTCGCGCGGCCCAGGTCCCCAAGTTGCGCCATCGCGATGCCGCGAATCGCCAGCGCCGGCGGATCCTCGCGCAAGGCCACGCGCTTCAGTGCCCCCAGGCTGTCACCGACTGCAAGCGCACGCGCGGCGGCATTGATCAGTGAGTCCAACGCAATCCCGCCAAACTTGTCACTCCCATCCATCAGTGCCGGGCAATTAGATTATCCCACAACGAATCAGGCTCGAAGAAAGGAGCAATGCAATGACAGAACACAGAATCGGCACCCATCAGGAGTGGCTTGCGGCGCGAGTCAAATTGCTGGACGTGGAAAAGGAACTCACGCGGCACGGCGATGAGGTGGCACGGCAGCGCCAGGAGCTGCCCTGGGTGCGCATTGAAAAGGAATATCGCTTCGAGACCGACGACGGCAGCGCCTCCCTCAAGGATCTGTTTGGTGGCCGCTCGCAGCTCATCGTCTATCACTTCATGTTTGGACCCGACTATACGGCGGGCTGCCCGTCCTGCTCATCGATCGCGGACGGTTTCAACGGCATCGCCGTTCACCTGCAGAATCACGACGTCGCATTTGCGGCGATCTCGCGGGCGCCGCTGCCGAAGCTGCAGGCCTACCGGCGGCGCATGGGCTGGGATTTTCCGTGGGTGTCCGCGCACGGTGGCGATTTCAATGCCGATTTCAACGTTTCCTTCACCGTGGAGCAGCAGCGGCAGGGCATCGAATACAACTACCGCCGCGAACCCGCCTTTGCCGCGGCGGGGATCGGCGATGCGATCACGAAACGCGGCGAGGGCCCGGTCGGCGAGCATGCGGCCATGACGGGTACCGACGTCGCGACCTACACCCGCGAGCGACCGGCAATGAGTGCCTTTGCTTTGGACGGCGGGGCGCTCTACCACACCTATTCAACCTTCTCCCGTGGTCTGGATGGTCTATGGGGCATGTACCAGTGGTTGGACCGGGCCCCCAAGGGGCGCAATGAGACGGGCACCTGGTGGCGGCGGCATGATGAATACGGCAAGCGCTGATGTTGCTCGTGGACACCAGGGGGGCGATGCGGCCTTCCTGGCGGTCGCGGCGCTGATTTTCGGCAGCGCCGCCCTGGCGACCATCCATCAGTGCCTGGCCATGCCAATGCTGTGGATGCGAATGCCCGGTCAGAGCTGGCCAGAGGCTGCAGCGGATTTCCTCGGCATGTGGGTGGTGATGATGGTGGCGATGATGCTGCCGTCCCTGGTACCGATGTTATCGCGATACCGCCACTCCCACGGTGGGAGAGGTGCGCGCCGAGTGAACCTGCTCACCTTGCTGGTGAGCATCGGCTACTTCGGCGTGTGGAGTGCGATCGGCGTGGCGGCGTTTCCGGTGGGTATCGCACTGACGGAGCTTGAGACGCGAGCACCCGGGCTGGCGCGCGCGGCACCGTCAACGGCCGGCCTGCTGCTGCTGGCTGCGGGCCTGTTGCAATTCACCAAATGGAAGGCGCAGCACCTGGCGTGCTGCCGCCAGGAATCTGGGCACGGCCACGCCTCAGCCGCTGATGCCGCGACAGCCTGGCGGCACGGTCTACGGCACGGCCTGCACTGCAGCTACTGCTGTGCAGGCCCCACGCTGGTTCTTCTGGCGCTCGGAGCTATGGATCTGCGCCTCATGGCGATCGTGACGGTGGTGATTACGATTGAACGTCTCGCCCCGGCTTCAGAGCGCATCGCCAAGGCAATCGGCACCATTGCCGTTGCGGCCGGTCTGCTGCTGATTGCGTGAGATCGATCACGGGATGTCGGTGATTTCCGACATCAAACATAGTGCCGCAGCGTCTTAAGTCGGCGCAGCTGCGCCGGTACCGTCGGGCACGCAACGCGTCACGTTCCGTACGTTCCAGGGATGCCAACATGAATAAGCTCAGCGGTTTGGTCGTGGCCGTTTCAACGCTTGCGGGCCTTTGCGCGCCGTGGGCCGCCAACGCGGATGACATCGTTAGTCTGAGTTATCAGAACACTCTGACTGGCACATATTCCTCGCTCGTGTCCGGATTGCCGCTGCCATTCCCATTTCAGACTGCAACGTACACCGGGACACTGAATGGCTCAGTTGTCTTCGACGAAACCCAGGTAGCCAGCGGTGCGACCGCCCCGATTTCCTACAGCTTCACGCTTGATGGCACGGGAAACTCAACTGGCCTAAATGTGGGGTTCGATTCGTTTCCGACGCCGGTCTACGTCTATCCAGGCTGCAATGGCACGTACAGTATTGGCAGCTGTTCCAGTAACGGAGCGGTAACCGGAGCCACCGTCGAATTTTCCGAGATCGGACTTTCGCCAGTACCCATCACGTTATCCATCGAGCCCCAGGGAGACGCGGTCAACTTTCTGAACAGCGGCTGTGCGCTGGCCCTAGAAGGCGCCTCCGGCGCGACCTATACAGGACCGTCCATGAGTATCTGCTCCTTGCAGGCCGCGAATTCAACGGCAGGAACCTGGAGCGTCACGAGTACCGCCGCGCCCGAAATTGATCCGGGAACGGCCGGTTCTGCATTGACCCTATTGGCGGGACTCGCGGCGCTGGCGAGAGGCCGCCGGCGCGCTACGGCAGGTCCGTAGCACCCATCAGGAAGCGGTCGCACTCACGGGCGGCACCCCGGCCTTCGTTGATGGCCCACACCACCAGACTCTGACCCCGGCGACAATCGCCCGCGGCGAACACGCCGCGCGTGCTGGTCGCGAACTTGCCGTATTCGGCCTCGACGTTGGTGCGTGCATCCATCTGCAGTCCAAGATCGGACAACAGCTGCGACTCCGGTCCCAGAAAGCCCATGGCCAGGAGCACCAGCTGCGCCGGGCGCGTCTGCTCGCTGCCCGCCACTTCCACCGGACGCAGGCGACCGTCGCCGCCTTTCTCCCAACCGATCTTGACCGTGGACAGCTGCCCGATGGCGCCTTTGGCATCGGCGCCAAATTTCTTCACGGTGGTGAGGAAGACCCGCGGATCGCTGCCGAAGCGCGCGGCGGCCTCCTCCTGGCCATAGTCCATACGATAAATCTTCGGCCACTCCGGCCAGGGGTTGTCGGCAGCGCGGTCTTGGGGTGGCTCGGGCAGGATTTCAAACTGGGTGAGGCTGCGGCAACCCTGGCGCATGGCCGTGCCCACGCAATCGGTACCGGTATCACCGCCGCCGATGACGATCACGTCCTTGTCCTTGGCATGAATCGGCGCCTTGTCGGCACCGCCATTGAGCAACGCCTTGGTGCTGGCGGTGAGGTACTCCATGGCGAAGTGCACGCCCGCAAGCTGCCGACCATCGACATTCAGATCGCGCGGCACGGTGGCGCCGGTGCACAGCACGACTGCGTCGAAGTCCTTGCGCAGAGTCTGTGCATCCACGTTGGTGCCGACATTGGCGCCACATTGGAACCTGATACCCGACGCTTCCATGAGCTTGATCCGGCGCATCACGACTTCGCGTTTGTCGAGTTTCATGTTCGGAATGCCATACATCAGAAGGCCGCCCGGCCGATCCTCGCGTTCGAACACGGTGACCAGGTGACCGGCCTGGTTCAGCTGCGCGGCTGCGGCCAGGCCCGCGGGCCCCGAGCCCACGACTGCGACCGACTTGCCGGTGCGTTCGGCCGGCGTCGCCGGCAGAACCCAACCCTCATCCCAGCCCTTGTCGATGATGGAGTTTTCGATGTTCTTGATGGTCACCGGCGGCGCGTTGATGCCGAGCACACACGAGCCCTCGCAGGGCGCCGGACATACCCGACCGGTGAACTCCGGGAAGTTGTTGGTCTTGTGCAGTCGCTCCAGCGCCTCGCGCCACAGGCCGCGGTACACGAGGTCATTCCACTCGGGGATGAGATTGTTCACCGGGCAGCCCGAGGCCCCGCCGTTCATGAGCTTGCCGGTGTGACAGAAGGGCACGCCGCAGTCCATGCAGCGCGCGCCCTGCTGCCGCAGGCGCTTGTCCTCCATGTGGAAATGGAACTCGCGCCAGTCCTGGATGCGCTCCAGTGGCGTGCGATCGACGGGTAGCTCCCGTAGATATTCGATAAATCCGGTCGGCTTTCCCATTAACTCAATTCCCGCCAACGCGCGCCAGGTCGCGCACGTTTTCTTCGAACGCGGCCATGATGGCCTCGTCGCCCGTGAGACCCTGGTCGTGCGCCTTCCTGATGCAGGCCAGCACGCGCTGATAGTCCTTGGGCATGATTTTCACGAACTTCGGCACGCTGACTTCCCATGCATCGAGCAGCTGCCGGGCGCGGCCACTGCGGGTGTGCTGCCAATGGGCTTCGATCAGTTCGCGCAGTTCCTGGATGTCCGCGGCATCCTCGACCGCGGTCACCGCCACCATCTGCTTGTTGACGTGATCGCGGCAGTCACCCTGTTCATCCAGCACGTAGGCCACGCCGCCGGACATGCCGGCCGCGAAGTTGCGGCCCGTGGGTCCGAGCACCACGACGCGACCGCCGGTCATGTACTCACAGCCGTGGTCGCCCACGCCTTCGACGATGGTGCGCACACCGCTATTGCGCACCGCGAAGCGTTCACCGGCCATGCCGCGGAAGTAGGCCTCGCCGTTGGTCGCGCCATACAGCGCGACATTGCCGATGATGATGTTTTCCTCGGGAACGAAGGTCGCCGCAGGCGCCGGGCTGACGATGATGCGGCCGCCGGATAGACCCTTGCCGACGTAGTCGTTGGCATCACCCTCGAGACGGAAGGTCATGCCGGGCGGCATGAAGGCGCCGAAGCTCTGGCCCGCCGAGCCCTTGAACAGCAGCTGCACGGTGTCCTTGGGCAGGCCCTTCGCGCCCCAGCGGCGCGTGATCGCGCTGCCGGTGATGGTGCCGACGACGCGGTTCACGTTGCGGATGGTGAGTTCGCCGGTAACCTTCTCGCCGCGCTCGATGGCCGGCTTGCACAGATCCAGCAGCGTCGTCACGTCGAGCGACTTGTCCAGACCATGGTCCTGGGTGTCGGTGCAGAAGCGGCCAATCTCCGGCCCGAGGTCCGGCTGGTACAGGATGCTCGAGAAATCGAAGCCGCGGGCCTTCCAGTGGGCGATGGCCTTGCGCGGCTCCAGGCGATCCACGCGACCCACCATCTCGGTGAGGGTACGGAAGCCCAGCTGCGCCATGATGAGGCGCAGATCCTGCGCGATGAAGCGCATGAAGTTGACGACGTGGTCCGGAGAACCCGCGAAGCGCTCGCGCAGCTTCGGATCCTGGGTGGCAACGCCTGCCGGGCAGGTGTTCAAGTGGCACACGCGCATCATGATGCAGCCGACCGACACCAGCGGGGCGGTCGCGAAGCCGAACTCCTCGGCGCCGAGCAGGGCCGCGATGGCCACGTCACGGCCGGTCTTCAGCTGGCCGTCGGTTTCGACGGTGATACGGCTGCGCAGGTTGTTGAGCACCAGCGTCTGATGGGTCTCGGCCAGCCCCAACTCCCAGGGCAGACCGGCATGCGTGATGGAGGTTTGCGGCGAGGCGCCGGTACCGCCGTCATAGCCGCTGATCAGCACCACCTCGGCATGCGCCTTGGCAACCCCGGCGGCAATCGTCCCCACGCCCACTTCGGCCACCAGCTTCACGCTGATGCGCGCGTCGCGGTTGCTGTTCTTCAAGTCGTGGATGAGCTCGGCCAGATCCTCGATGGAATAGATGTCATGGTGCGGCGGCGGGGAGATCAGGCCGACACCGGCAGTCGTGTGCCGGGTCTTGGCGACCCACGGATAGACCTTGCTGCCGGGCAACTGGCCGCCCTCGCCGGGCTTGGCGCCCTGCGCCATCTTGATCTGCAGCTCGCGCGCGTTGACCAGATATTCACTGGTGACACCAAAGCGCCCCGAGGCCACCTGCTTGATGGCGGAGTTGCGCGAGTCCCCGTTCGGCAACAGCTGGTAGCGCTCCGGGTCCTCGCCACCCTCTCCTGTATTGCTCTTGCCGCCGATGCGGTTCATGGCGATGGCCAGCGTCTCGTGCGCTTCCTTGCTGATGGAGCCATAGGACATGGCGCCGGTCTTGAAGCGCTTCACCAGCGAGTCGACCGATTCGACTTCCTCGATGGCAATCGCATCGCCGCTCTTGAACTCCAAAAGCCCGCGCAGCGTGCACAGGTTGGTGGACTGATCGTCGATCAGCTGGGCGTAGGACTTGTAGGTCGGAAAACTGTTGGTGCGCACCGCCTTCTGCAGCCGATGGATGGCCTCGGGGCTGAACAGATGGGTCTCCCCGTCGCTGCGCCACTGGTACTGGCCGCCGGCGGTGAGGGCGCCGCCGTGGGTGCCACGCGCCGGGAATGCCGCGCGATGCCGCAGCATGATTTCCTGGGCGACGACATCCATGCCGATGCCGCCGATGCGCGATGACGTCCAGGTGAAGTACTCATCGATGACGTCCTGGCGCAGGCCCACGGCCTCGAACACCTGCGCCCCGTGATAACTCTGCACGGCGGAGATGCCCATCTTGGACATCACCTTGATGACGCCCTTGGTGGCCGCCTTGGAGAAGTTGCTGCAGGCCTTGGTGTGATCGATGTCCTGCAGGAACTCATCGCGGATCATGCCGTCGAGCGTTTCGAATGCCAGGTACGGATTGATGGCGCTGCAGCCATAGCCGATGAGCAGCGAGAAGTGATGGACCTCGCGCGCCTCACCGGTTTCCAGCACCAGGCTCACGCGCGTGCGCAGCCCTTCGCGTATCAGATAGTGGTGCAGCGCCGAGACCGCCAGCAGCGAGGGTACGGCGGCGAAGTCGCGGTTCACCCCCCGATCGCTGAGAATGAGGATGTTGACCTCCTCGTCCTCCACCATGCGTCGCGCCGCCAGCCGCAGCTCCTCGATCGACTTGACCAGGCCGCGCTCGCCGCGCGTGGCGCGGAACAGGATCGAGAGCACGCCGACCTTGAGCCCCGGTGCGTGCAGGCGCCGGATCTTCGCGAACTCCTCGTTGGTGAGGATCGGCGCGTGCAGTTCCAGGCGGCGGCAATCGGCGCGCTGCGGCATCAGCAGGTTGCCCTCCGACCCCAACCAAACCTCGGAGGCCGTGATCAGTTCCTCGCGGATGCAGTCGATGGGCGGATTGGTCACCTGCGCGAACAGCTGCTTGAAATAGTCGTACAGCAGGCGCGGCTTGGACGACAGCGCTGCCAGTGCGGCATCATTGCCCATGGAGCCGACGGCCTCGACGCCGCTCTTGGCCATGGGCGTCAGCAGCACGCGCAGATCTTCAAAGGTGTAGCCAAAGGCCATCTGGCGCTGCACTAGCGTGTCATGGTCCGGGACCGGCACTTCCGGCGCCGCCGGCAGATCCTCCAAATGCAGCAGATGCTCATCGAGCCACTGCCGGTACGGGCGCTCGCTCGCCACCTGGCGCTTGATCTCCTCGTCCTCGACGATGCGACCGGCCTCGGTGTCGATCAGAAACATCCGTCCGGGCTGCAGACGGCCCTTCATGAGCACATCCTCGGGCGGCAGGTCGAGCACGCCGGCTTCGGAAGCCATGACCACCATGTCGTCCTTGGTCACGTAGTAACGCGCGGGACGCAGGCCATTGCGGTCCAGCACCGCGCCGACTTTGCGTCCATCCGTGAAGGCGATGCACGCCGGGCCATCCCACGGCTCCATCAGGCTGGAATGAAATTCGTAGAAGGCGCGCAACGAATCATCCATGTGCTCGTGGTTCGACCACGGCTCGGGAATCATCATCATCACGGCATGCGGCAGCGAGCGCCCCGCCAGCACCAAAAGCTCCAGCGTGTTGTCGAACATCGCCGAGTCGCTGCCGTTGGGATTGACGATCGGCAGGATCTTCTTCACGTCATCGCCGAAGACATCGGATTCGAACAGCGCCTCGCGCGCCTTCATCCAGTTGATGTTGCCGCGCAGGGTGTTGATCTCGCCGTTGTGGGCGATGTAGCGGTAGGGGTGCGAGCGGTCCCAGCTGGGAAAGGTGTTGGTGCTGAAGCGCGAATGCACCAGCGCCAGCGCCGTCTCCATGGCCGGGTCGTTCAGATCCTTGAAATACTGCGGCAACTGCCCGGTCAGCAGCATGCCCTTGTACACGATGGTCTTGTGCGAAAGGCTGGCGACGTACCAGTACTCGGCGCCGTCCATGGTGGAGGCGCGGATTTCGCTGTAGGCCCGCTTGCGGATCACGTACAGCTTGCGTTCGAAGACCGTCTCGTCGTCCAGCGCCGGATCGCGGGCGATGAACACCTGGCGCATGAACGGCTCGCTGGCCTTGGCCGTCTCACCCAGGGTGGAGTTGTCGACGGGCAGCGTACGCCAGCCGATGATGCTCTGGCCTTCGGACTGGACGATCTGCTCGAAGTGCTCCTCGAGCCGCCGCCGGCGGGTCGGATTGCGCGGCAGAAAAAGGATGCCGCTGCCGTAGGCCCCCGGGGCCGGCAGGTTCAGGCGCGCCTTGCGGGCGACCTCCTTGAAAAAGGCATGGGGCATCTGCAGCAGCACCCCGGCGCCGTCGCCGGTATTGATCTCACTGCCGCTGGCACCGCGATGATCCAGGTTGCGCAGGGCCTGGGTGGCCAACTGCACAATCTTGTGGGACTTGCGACCCTTAATGTCGACAACGAAGCCCACTCCGCAGGCATCGTGCTCGAACTGCGGATCGTAGAGGCCCTGCTTGCCAGGGCGCATGTGTGGGGCGGCCTTCGGCGATACCGACACCTTTTGAGCACCGGTGCCTTGCCCCGGCGCAGTCCTGCCTGTCTTACTCATGCTTACTCCGAAAACCAATGCGGCGCCGTCTGGCGCCTTTCGCGCACCGGAGCCGGGGGAGGGCTCAGATGCGGCAAACCGCTAACGATATCATCCCCGTCGACTATTGCCGACCCGCCCGGCAGCGTCAATGCAGTCGGTGAACTTGCCCCCATTCGGGACGGTTCACCCGCGCTTTGCACAGCCTCGGGGCGGGCGGCGGTGCAGGAATGCTAATGTTCCCGCGTGGCCATTGAAGACCAGAGCCTCAAGCCGGGGACCGGCTGCCACCGGCAGTCGCTGTTCATCGGCGCCGATCATCCGGCGTTACCCGGCCATTTCCCGGGCACCCCCGTCGTGCCCGGCGTGCTGCTGCTGGCCCAGGTGCTGGACGCCGCCGACCAGTGGCTGGGTGGCGCCGTGCAGCCATTGCGGCTGCGCCAGGCGAAGTTCCCGGCTCCATGGCTGCCGGGGATGCAGGTGCTGGCGACACTGGAGCGCGAGGCCGGGCTGCTGCGTTTTGCCGTCACGACCGGGGATCAGACCCTGGCGTTGGGAGTATTTGAGTTGCAAACCGACATAATCAATCCGGAGGCGCGCGGCTGATGGGAACCTGGCGATGGATGGCGGTGGTGGCGTTGCTGCCGGCCGCCGCGGCCCTGGGCGAGACGGGCTCGGTCCCGGACGTGGACACCCTGTTGCAGCACCTGACACGGCCGGCGCCTGCGACCACCCCCTTTGTCGAAGTCCATTTCTCGCCCCTGCTCAGCCGGCCGCTGATTGTCTCGGGCGAGATGGAGTACGACGGCCCGGATGCCCTGGCACGCACGGTGGAGAAGCCCTATTCCGAACATACCCAGATACAGGGTGACAGCGTCAGCGTCACCCGGGGCAAGGGCAAGCCACGGACTTTTTCGCTGCAGCGCGCCCCGGAGCTGAAGACCCTGCTCAGCAGCTTTTCGGCGCTGCTGGGCGGCAACCGGGCGCAGCTGGAGCAGGGGTTCACCCTGGCGCTGTCCGGGGACGATGCGCACTGGTCGCTGACGCTCACGCCACGCGATAGCCGCGTCAGCCAACGCGTATCGCACATCGTGGTGAACGGCGCGGCCGCCAGCCCCCGCTGCATGACCACCTCGGCACCTGACGGCAGCGTGACGGTGATGCTGCTGGAAGATGCGGCCCGTACCGCGGTGCCGCCGGACATCGATCGCGCCGCCCTCGACAAGGTGTGCCGCTGAAGCGCCGCATGCGCGGTTCCGCCCGCATTACCGCACTCTTGTGGCTGGCACTGCTGGCCGCCGCGGGCCTGATTGTCCACCACAGCCTGCGGATCAGCGGTGACCTGCGCCTGTTCATGCCGGCCGCCCACGATGCGGTGGGGCGGCTGCTGCTCGAAGAGGTCAGCGAGGGTCCGGCGGCCAAATTGCTGCTGGTCGCGATCAACGGCGCCCCGCCGGAGGCGCTCGCGGCCACCTCGCAAAAACTCAGCGCGGCACTGCGTAGCGATCCGGCGTTCGGCTTCGTCAGCAACGGCGAGCAACGGCTCGACATGGTCCCCGATGCGTTGCTGCCCTACCGCTACCTGCTGTCCCCGACCCTGGATACCCAGCCGCTGGACACCGACTACCTGCGCGACCAGCTGCAGCAGCGCGAACAGGATCTGGCGTCTCCCGCCGCCACCTTGCTGACCCCGCTGCTGCCCCGCGATCCGACCCTGGAACTGCTCAAGGTGCTGGAGGCGTGGGAGCCGGCGCAGCAGGCCCAGCAGCTGTTCGATGTGTGGTTCAACAAGCAAGGCGATGCGGCCCTGATGATCGTGCAGACGCGCGTGGCGGGCTTCGATCCGAATGGCCAGAAGTTCGCCATCGAGGCCCTGCGCCGCCACTTCAATGACGTCAGGACGCAGCCGGCGATGCAGCTGATCGTCAGCGGCTCTGGCGCCTTCGCCGTGACCATGCAGGCGCGCAGCGAGGCCGACGCCCGTCTGGCGGCGATCCTCGATTCGGTGGGCATGGTGCTGCTGATGCTGCTGGCTTACGGAAGCTTCCGGCGCGTGCTGTTGGGCGCGCTGCCGCTCGCCACCGCCGGCCTGTGTGGTCTCGGCGCGGCGGCCGCGCTGTTCTCCAGCGTCCATGGCATCACCATCGCCTTCGGCTTCACCCTCACCGGGGTGGCGTTGGACTATCCCATCTATCTGTTCAGCAATGAACAGCCGGGAGTGCCGGCGCTGCAGGTGGCGCGCAGCATCTGGCCGACGCTGGCCACGGCGGTGGCTGCCGTATGCATCGCCTACCTCGCCTTCCTGGTGTCCGGGGTTCTCGGCCTGGCACAGCTGGCCACCTTCAATATCGTCGGCCTCGCGGCGGCCGGTCTGTGCACGCGCTACCTGCTGCCGCGCCTGCTGCCCACGGGAACTCACGACTATGGCGCGAGCTGGATTGCCGGCACCCTGGAGAAGTTGTCGGGCCGCCTGCCGCTGATGCCCTGGCTGGCACCTGCGATCGCGGTGCTGGCCCTGGTGCCGTTGCTCGGCGTGCGGGGCCCCTGGTGGGACACGGATCTCGGGCATCTCACTCCAGTGCCCGAAGCCATGCTGAGTGAGTACGAGTCACTGCAGCAGGCACTCGGCGCACCCGATGTGCGCTACCTGCTGGCACTTCAGGCCCCCAGCCCCGATGCGCTGCTGACGCGTGAGGAGACCCTCTCGAGCTCGCTTGCCGCGCTCACCGCCCAACACGCCATCGGCGGCTTCGACCTGGCGTCGCGCTACCTGCCGAGTGCTGCCGTGCAGCGGCGTCGCCAGGCGGCGCTGCCCGACGCACCGACACTCAAGGACAGTCTGGATCATGCCCTCGCCGGCATGGCCTTTCGACCCGGCCTGTTCGCGCCGTTTCTGGCCGACGTCGCTCGCGCCCGCAGCCTCCCCCCTCTCACCGAGGCCACGATCGCCGGCACACCGCTGGCGTTGACCGTGGGCTCGCTGCTGCAGGCGCGCGATGGCGGCTGGACCGGCCTGGTTACGCTGACGGATGTGCGCGCGCCGCAGCGCCTGGCGGCCCTCGCGGCCGCCTCGGGCGGCACCCTGCAGCTCTTGGACCTGAAGCAGGCTGCCGAGGACCTGGTCTCCTACCAGCGGCAACGGATCCTGGCGAGCGTCGCCGCGGCCGCCGTGCTGTTGCTCCTGGTGGTGGCCGCGACCTGCCGCTCGTTCCGCCGCATGCTGCGGGTGGTCACGCCCATGGCGCTCTCGACCCTGGTGACGCTCGCGCTGCTGCACGGCGCCGGCGTCGCACTGAACCTGTTTCACCTGATCGCCCTGGTACTCGCGGCCGGTCTCGGGCTCGACTACGGCCTGTTTCTCGAACGCGCGAGCCACGAGAGCGCAGCGCATCGGCGCGCCTTGCATACCGTCACCATCTGCGCCACCGCCGCCTGCGTGGTGTTCGCCGTGCTCGGCAGTTCGGCGCTGCCGGTCCTGCGCTCCATCGGCATCACCGTGGTGCTGGGTGTCGCCAGCAACTTCGTTCTGGCGCAGCTGCTGATCCGGCGCACGGGTGATCGATGAGTACCGCCGATCGCGCGCTCATTGCACAGCTGATCCCCCACCAGGGCTCCATGTCCCTGCTGGAACGGGTGGCAAGCTGGGATGCCACCCACATCGTCGCGCTGTCGGCCACTCATCGCGCCCCCGACCATCCGCTGCGCAGCCATGGCCGGCTGCGATCGGTGCACCTGTGTGAGTACGGTGCGCAGGCCGCGGCGCTGCACGGCGGCCTGGTCGCACGCGCGGCCGGTACCACCGCCGCGCCCGGCTACCTGGTCGCACTGCGCGATGTGAGCTTTGCGTGCTCCCATATCGATGATCTTGCGGGGGAGCTGCAGATCCAGGCTGAACTCCTGCTGCAGGACGGTGGCAGCTGGCAGTACCGGTTTGCGGCATCGCATGCGGGGCAGTCGCTGGCAGCCGGCCGTGTGGCTATCATTCGGCGCAAGTCGGGGGGGTAGCTGATGCGTGCACTGAGCCGTTCTTTGCTGGTCGCGCTGGTCCTGGTCGGTTGTGTGGGCTGCGACCAGATATCAAAGGCCGCGGCGCGCGCGTACCTGCCCGGCAGCGGGGTTCATTCCTTTCTGGGCGACACCTTGCGCCTGCAGTATGCGCAAAATCCCGGGGCCTTCCTCAGCCTCGGCGAGTCGCTGCCGCCGGCCGTCCGTTTCGACGGTTTCACGGTTGCCGTGGGTGCCATCGTGGTGGCGCTGCTGGGCTGGGCCCTGCTGTCGCAGCGTTTGTCGTGGCCGACGCGCCTGGCCATCACGGCGATCGGCGCCGGCGGTCTCGGAAATGTGATCGATCGGCTGCGCTTCGATGGTGCGGTGACCGATTTCCTGAACCTCGGCATAGGTTCACTGCGCACCGGCATCTTCAATATCGCCGATGCCATCCTGATGGTGGGCGTCATTGCCCTGCTGATCGGCTGGAGCCGCAAGCGTGAGGATTGAAATTGATGACCTGTCGCGCCCGCAGATCCACGCGCTGCTGGCGGAGCATCTGCGCAACATGTACGAAATCAGCCCCGCCGAAAGCGTCCATGCCCTCGATCTGGACAAGCTGCGCAGCCCCGACATCACCTTCTGGACCGTGTGGGATGAGTCCGAGCTGATCGGATGCGGTGCCCTCAAGGAGTTGGACCGGCGGCACGGCGAAATCAAATCCATGCGCACGCCGCAGGCCGCGCGCCGCAAAGGTGCCGGACGGGCCCTCCTCAACCACATCCTCGGCATCGCGCGCGAGCGCGGCTACGAGCGCTTGAGCCTCGAGACCGGTCCGGTGCAGACCTTCAAGGCGGCTCAGAGCCTTTACGCGAGCGCGGGGTTCACCTTTTGCAGCGCTTTTGCCGACTACCGCAACGATGACCCCCATAGCGTGTTCATGACCTTGAGGTTGTGACATGACACCCCTTTTCAAAAAACTCAATCTCGGCACCCACACCGTGGTTCACGTGCTCAATGCGCCGAAATCCTTCGAGCCCGAACTTGCGGCACTGAAGACCGTGACGGTGAAACGTTCGGTGTCGGGCGCCTCCAGCTTTGCCATGGCCTTCGTGATCACGCAGGCCGAACTCGATGCGGCAAGCCGCAAGCTCGCGGCGGCCTGCAGCGGCGATGCCATCCTGTGGATGGTCTACCCGAAAGGCACGTCGAAGAAGTACCGGTGCGAGTTCAATCGCGACTCCGGCTGGCCGGTGCTCGGCGCGGCTGGCTTCGAGCCGGTGCGCATGGTCGCCGTCGATGAGGACTGGTCGGCCTTGCGTTTCCGGCGGGTGGAATACATCAAGGTGAAAACATGACGACACAGCTTGAAAAGAGCGAAGCATTCCGCAAGCTGCACGCGACAGGCTCTTGCTTCGTGATTCCCAATCCCTGGGATTTCGGGTCGGCGCGATTGCTGGAACATCTGGGCTTCAAGGCCCTGGCCTCCTCCAGCGCAGGATTTGCATTTTCCATCGCCAAGAGCGACCTCAGCATCAGCAAGAGCAGCCTGCTGACGCATCTGACGGGCCTGTGCCAGGCCACCTCGCTGCCGGTGAGCGCCGATCTGCAGAACGGCTTCGGCAACGATCCCGAGGATGTGGCCGTAACCCTGCTGCAGGCGGCCAAAACCGGCATCGTCGGCGGATCCATCGAGGACGCCTCGGGCGATGCGGGCACCCCCATCTATCCGCTGGAATTTGCCGCCGAACGCATCCGCCAGGGCGCCGCGGCCGTGAAGTCGCTCGGATTCAAGTTCACGCTGACGGCGCGCGCCGAGAACCATGTCTACGGCCGCCTGGACCTGGCGGACACGATTCGGCGGCTGCAGGCCTATCAGGAGGCCGGGGCCGACGTACTGTTTGCGCCGGGCCTCAAGACCCGCGAGGAGATCGCTCAGGTGCTGCGCTCCATCGATCGGCCGCTGAATATTCTCGCCGGGATTGCCGGCATGACGCTTGGCGTACCCGCGCTGCATGAACTCGGGGTCACGCGTATCAGCCTCGGCGGATCGCTGGCCCGGGCGGCTTACGGTGCCTTGTTGCGCGCGGCAACGGAAGTGCAGCAGCAAGGCACCCTCGGCTATCTGCGCGATGCGGCCTCGGGTAAGGAGCTCAACGAGATCTTTTCTCCGCCCCGCTGAATCCTGACCTGTAACGTCGAATCCGGGCCCAGCGGCAGCGGCAGCATCTCGACGGCTCCGCCGCGCAGCGCTGCCACCAGCGGCAGCCCGGCCGCCATGGCATTGGTACTGGCCGCACCGATTGCGGTGGCAGTGTCGGTCTCGGCGCGCGGCGCGACGGCCAGCTGCAGCCCTGCCTCGCCGGCGCGGGGGCTGGTGCTCAGCAGCAGCGCAATCCCCAGCATGCCGTGACTTTCGGCAAGCTCGGACTGCGGTGCGCCGCGCACCTCGGTGTCATACGCCACCAGCAGGACGTCGGTCTGATCGGCACAGACCTGCACGGCCGCGGCGAGCAGTCCGGCGGCGAAGCTGTAGACGCCGGCGCCGAGGGCGCAGTAGGGCTCGCGGCAGCCGGTGGCGATGGTCCAGTAGCCGGCGGCCGCGTTGTGCACCGAGTTGTGGAAGCGTGTGGGCGAGAGTGTGGTCGGGGCGCTCGCCAAGGTAGAACACATGTAGTCGGTGATCGCCAGATCCCCGTAGGTCGAGGCGAAGACCATCGGCAGCCGTGCGGGATCGCGGCCTGCCTGCAGGCAGGCCGCGTGGGCTACTTGCAGCGCGATTGCCACGCTGTCCGGCGCACGACGGCGCTCATTCGGCGGCAGGATCGAAGGCTGCGGCCTCGCCGCCGGGGATGGATTCCAGAGCGCCACCGCCGCGACGCCGACTTCAAGTGGCGGGCTCATCCGGCCGCACGTCCGAACAGCAGCACGCAATTGCTGCCGCCGAAGCCGAAGGAGTTGGACAGCGCCAGCCGCACGTCGCCCTCGCTGTTCTCAAGCCGGATCTGTGGACCGCAGTGCGCGTCGAGTTCCTGAGTGTTCAAGGTTCCGGGCATGAGCCCCGTGCCCAGTGACAGCCAGGTGATGATGGCCTCCAGGCAACCGGCGGCGCCGAGCGTGTGTCCGGTCCAGCCCTTGGTGGAGCTCGCGCGCGTGCTGTCCGGGAACATCTCTGCCACCACACGTGCCTCGACGGCATCATTCTTGGGCGTCGCCGTGCCGTGCAGATTGATGTACTCGATTTGCTCAGGCCTGCGGCCCGCCAATGCCTGCTCGATCGCCAGACGCGCGCCCAACCCTTCCGGGTGGGGGGCCGACATGTGGTGCGCGTCGCTGGTCTCGCCATAGCCAAGGAAGGTGAGGTCCGAAACTGAGTCCGCTTCCCGGCGCTCCAGCAGGGCGAAAGCCGCCGCCTCGCCAATGTTCAGCCCGCGCCGGTCAACCCCAAAGGGCTGGCAGATCTGCGGGGACAGCAGTTCGAGGGAGGCAAATCCATACAGCACGCTGTTGCACAAGGTATCGACTCCGCCCACGACCACGGCATCGCACAAACCCAGGCGCATCAGCCGCTCCGCCTGGCAGAAGACCTTGGCGCTCGAGGAACAGGCCGTGGCGACCGTGAACGATGGGCCCTCCAGCCCCAGGGCGCGCTGCACGAAGCTGCCGAGCGAATGCGGCGTGTGCAGTTCGGGCTGGCGCAGATTGGGCGCCGGCCCCGCCGGATCTGCCAGCTGGCGATAAAAGGCCTCGGTGGCATCGATGGCAGCCGTCGAGGTGCCCATCACCAAGGCCACGCGGCGGGCACCGTAACGGTCACGGGCCGCGCTGGCTGCGGCCATGAATCCATCGGTATTGAGCCCTGCCCAGGCCAGGCGGTTGTTGCGGCACTCCCAGGGACGCAGCGCGGCGGGCAGGTCACAGTCCTGGGCCTCCAGGCCCGCGACGCGCCCGATCCAGGTGGGCAGCGGCTGTGCGGTGTAGTCGTTGGGGATCAGCGTGCCGCGCCGATCCTGCAGCGCGGCAAGCAGGGTGCGCTGGCCGAAGCCCGTCGCGCAGACCACCGAGTAAGTGGTGATGGCCAGCGGCCGCATTGCTCGGTCACCTCGGGCCGGCGTCACTGCCTTTGGGCACTGGGCGGCTGACGGTGCGCCTGGATGTAGGCAGAGAGCGAGCGCAGGGAGGCGAAAATACGGCGGTTGTCGGCATCATCCGAGCGTAACTGCAGGCCATGTCGCCGCGAAACCTCCAGCGCGATCTCCAGCGCGTCGATGGAATCCAGCCCCAGTCCGGCACCGAACAACGGCGCCTCGGGATCGATATCGGCTGCGCGCACGCCTTCAAGATTGACGGCGGCGACGATCAGTTCAGCGAGTTCGTTTTCGGCAGTGGTCTGTGTGGCAGGCATGGCGCATCGCAAGATAAAATGTGGCGGCCTGTCCCCCGCGGCAGGCCGTCGTTGCAAATCCTAACATGGAGGCTGGTCGTGCCGGCCTGGTGTAGGGTGTCGATGAGCGATAAGGAGCGGACGGTTGTCACAACAGCGCACTGACGCACATGTTCTGGTCGTGGGCGGCGGTCCCGGCGGCTCCACGACGGCGGCGCTGCTGGCGCACAAGGGCCTGCGCGTCACCTTGGTCGAAAAGAGCCGCCACCCGCGCTTTCACATCGGCGAATCCCTGCTGCCGATGAACATGCCGATCTTCGAGCGCCTGGGGCTGCTCGACCAGGTACTGGCCATGGGGCGGCGCAAGCTCGGCGCCGACTTTCCGGCAGCCAATGCCTGCGGCTACGGGGTGTTCCGCTTCAACCGCACCCTGAACCCGGGCACGGGTTATGCGGTGCACGTGCATCGTGAGCAACTCGATCAATTATTGTTCAACCATGCGGCAGCCTGCGGCGCCGAAACCCTCGAGGATACCCAGGTCCTGGGCATCGAGTTCAGCGACGAGGCCGCGACCGCGCGCCTGCGCACGGCGCAGGGAACCGAGTCCACGCTGCGGGTCGACTACGTGGTGGATGCCAGCGGCCGCGACACCCTGCTGGGGACGGCCCTGCGCCTGAAGCGCAAGGACCCGCGCCATCAAAGCGCGGCGCTGTTCGCGCATTTCGCCGGCGTCGAACGCCGGCCGGGCGAGGACGAGGGCAACATCAGCGTCTACCGCTTTCCGGCCGGCTGGGTGTGGATGATTCCGCTGCCGGGGGACTGCATGAGCATCGGCGTGGTGTGCTACCCGGAATACCTGCGCGAACGCCGCGGCAGCAATGCCGAGTTCCTGCTCGCCACGCTGCAGCGTATTCCTGCCGCCCGCGATCGCATGCAGGGGGCGCGCATGCTCGGTCACCTGCACGCCACCGGGAATTACTCCTACTCCTGCACCCGCATGAGCGGTCACCGCTGGGTGATGGTGGGGGACTCCTTCGCCTTCCTCGACCCCATTTTCTCCAGCGGCGTGTACCTGGCGATGAACAGCGCCGAGAAGGCGGCCGAAGTGGTGGCAGGCAGCCTGCGCGAGCCGCGGCGTGAGCGCGCCCTGCAGCGCGGCTATGCGCGCTTCGTGCGTGGCGGTCTCTCGCAGCTGTCGTGGTTCATTTTCCGCTTCAATTCACCGGCGATGGCGCGCCTTTTCTCACATCCACGGGACGTGCTGAAGGTGGAACAGGCCATGGTGTCGATGCTCGCCGGGGATGTCTTCGGCAACCCGCGGGTGTGGTGGCGACTGCAGCTGTTCAAGCTGATCTACCTGTCGATGTGGCTGTCGCTGTGGCGGCGTTCCTGGCGCAATCACCGCACGCGCCGCCGCCAGCCCCACGTGGCCTTCGAAGGCGAGGACCTGGTTTGAACCGTCCGCGGGCCGCGGCCCGTGCCTTCGCTGGCGGCCTGCCACGCATGGAGTACCGGCGGCTGGGCGTCAACGAGGCGCTGCCCACGACCAGCTTGTGTGCCATCAGCTTCGGCGCGCAGCGCCGGATCGAAAACGGCCTGCCCCAAGCGCTGCGCGTCCACGTCAACCTGCCCAGCCTCCTGCCCACCGGGCTGATCGAACTGTGGCATGCCGATGCACCGGTGCGGACGGGCACCGACGGGCCCATCCAATTTGCGACCGGTGGCCACTACCTCGCGGGCCAGATCCTGATCGAGGAGCAGGCCGCCGGAGGCCTCGCGGCGGCGGCGCGCACGGCCTATGAAGCCATCAGTCGCTTCACCCTGCGCAGTAGTCACCGGCACCTGCTGCGCATGTACAACTACTTCTCCGCCATCAACTCCGGGGACGGTGACGCGGAACGCTACAAGCAGTTCTGCAGCGGCCGGGCGGCCGGCTTCAAGGCCCTGCCGGGCCAGTCGTGGCCGGCGGCGACTGCCATCGGACGCCAGGACCAGAACCGTGCGCTGCAGGTGTACTGGCTGGCCGGCGATGAGCCAGGGCGGCCGCTGGAGAATCCGCGGCAGGTGAGCGCCTTCCACTATCCGCGGCAATACGGACCGGCGCCGCCGCATTTCTCGCGCGCCATGCAGGTGGCGGACGGGATGCTGATCTCCGGCACCGCCAGTGTGCTGGGCCACTCCTCACACCATCCGGGCGACCTGCCGGCGCAACTGGAGGAGGTGCTGCGCAACCTCGCGAGCCTGCGTCAGGCCGGTGGCAATAGCGCGGCCGTGAACCTGGGCCGCGGCACGCTCTTGAAGATCTACCTGCGCGATCCGAGCGCGGCGGGCTACGTGGCCAATTATCTGCGCGGGCAGCTGCCGCCCCAGGTCCAGTTCCTGGTACTGGGTGCGGATATCTGCCGGCGCGAGCTGCTGGTCGAAATCGACGCCGTGCACCTGGGGCACGGCCACTGATCAGTTCGCGCCCGGCCGCAGCAGCTGCAGCAGCGCGGCGCGCGTGGTCTTGCCCAGTTCATTGCGCGGCAGCTCGGCCACTCTCAGCAGCGGCCGCGGCAGGAACGCCGGATCCACGCCATGTGCCATCGCGTTGAGGATTTGCGCAACGCTTAAGGAGGGCGCGACCACCGCCGCCGCCACGCGCTGCACCCGCGTCACCCCCGGCGCTTCGGTTTCGGCATCCGAGGGCTGGAAGACCACGGCATCCTGCACGCCGGGAATCGCCAGCAACCGCCGTGTGAGATCCGACAGTGAGGCACGCTTGCCGGCGATCTCGATCATGTCGACATTGCGGCCTCGAAGCAGCATGCGGCCGGAGGCCACTTCCACCACATCCTGAAGGCGGGTCGGCTGGTCGAACCAGGGCGCGCGCACCCAGGTGTGATCCGCGGCCGGGTCCAGGGTCACCCCGGGGTAGAGCCGCCAGGCGCTCTCGCTCGCGGTCAGGCGCGTCGCGATGACGCAGGTCTCGGTGGAGCCGAACATTTCCAGCAGCGGCGCCTTCAGCCGCGCGCCCACGTTAAGCGCCAGCGCCGCGTCCATGGGTGCCGTGGCCGACACCACCACGGCCACCGGAGGAAACTCCTGGGTCGAGGCCAGGAGTGTGCGCAGATGCACGGGCGTCGTCACCAGCACCCGGGGGCCGGGCACCTGCGCCAGAGCGCCGGCGACATCACCAGGAAACAGCGGCCGTGCCGCGTGCACGGCCACACCGGCCAGCAGCGGCAACAGCACCGAGGTCTCCGTGCCGTACATGTGCTGGGGAGGCACGGTCGCAACGACGGTCGGCGCGGCGCCGGCGTCGGCGCTGATGCACTCGCGGATGCGCTCGGCATTGAAGCCGGTGTTGAAGTGCAGGCTGCCCCAGCGCTTGGCGTGCGCGGTCGGGGTGCCGGTGGACCCCGACGTGAAGGCGATCTGCACAATGTGATCCGCCGCCACCTGCGGCAGCGCCGGATCCGGCCCGGACCCGGCGTGCGCCAGGGCCGCGCGCACCCCCTCATCGTCGACGCTGTGATTGTCGGGATGGCTGGCCCGGGCATCGGCAATCACCTGCGGCGCACGCGAGGCCGGCAGCAGGTTGGTCTGCGCACGCACCACCGCCGCACACCAGGCGACCAGGAAATTGGCACGCTCTTCGCAAAGATTGACCAGGTAGGGCCGATCCGGCAGCGACTCGGCCACAGCCAGCACCCGCCCTAGGAACTGTCCGGCCGTGACGACGCGGTCGCGCTCCCACAGCAGGGGCGCCGCGGGCTGGAAGCCGGCGATGAGCGGCAACGACTGCGGCACTATTCGACCCGCTTCAGTAAAGTCCGCCGTTCACGTCGAACACCTGCCGGGTGATGTAGGAGGCATCGGGCGAGACCAGAAAGCTCACCATCGCGGCCACTTCCTCCACCCTGCCGGCGCGCTGCATCGGGATGGCCTTCACGACCTCCTCCAGCGGTGGACTGGCCTGCAGCATTTCGGTGTTGACGAATCCGGGGGCGACGCAGTTGACGGTAATCTGGCGCCGCGCCAGCTCCAGCGCCAGTGCTTTGGTGGCGCCGATGATGCCGGCCTTGGCGGCGCTGTAGTTGGTCTGGCCGCGGTTGCCCATGACGCCGGCCGCCGAGGACACCGTGACGATGCGCCCGGGGGCCCGCCGGCGCACCATGGCCATGACCAGCGGATGCAGCACATTGTAGAAGCCATCGAGGTTGCCATGGACCACACCATCCCAGGTGTCGCCGGTCATCGCCGGAAAGGCATCATCGTGGGCGTGTCCGGCATTGCAGACGACGCCGTAGTAGGTGCCGTTGGTCTCGATGTCCTCGGCCAGCGCGCTGGCGCAGGCCATGCGGTTGGCGGTGTCGAACTGCAGCAGCCGGGCGCGCCGCCCCATGTGCCGGATACCTTCGACGACCTGCTCGGCCTCGCCGCGACGCGTCCGGCAGTGCACGACCACGTCGTAGCCATCGTTGGCCAGACGCAGGGCAATGGCGCGGCCGATGCCCCGGCTCGAGCCGGTGACCAGGACGGTGTCAGTCACGCCAGAAGGGATAGAAGTTGAACCACTGCAGGGGCTCCATCAACAGGTAGTGCTCCAGGCGGGCGGCAAAACGTTGCGCCAGGTCGGCAATGATTGCATCCCGCTGCGCACGCTGCCAGCAAACCTGAGTGCAGAAGGGTTCGAAATACACCTGGTACCCGGCGGGGCGCCGCAGACAGAACAGCAGATGCACCGGGCATTCCAATACCGATGCGAGTACGTACGGACCCACCGGCACCCGTGCCGTGGCGCCCAGCAACCGAACATCCACCGTGCGGCCGCCGTGAACCGGGACGCGATCACCCGCGATCACCACCCACTCGCCCTGATCGATGCGACTCTTCAACATCAGCGCCGTCGCCGCCGACAGTTCGGTCACCTGGATGAGCTCGACCTGGGTGGCCCCGGCCATGCGCAGCACCTGGTTGAAGCTCTTTGAATGACGAGTGTGAACCAGCACGTTGAGGCGCACGCGGTGATTCAGGGTCGCAAGCGCACGGCACAGCTCAAGATTTCCCAGGTGCGAGCCAATCAGCAGTACGCCGTGCGGGCTCTGCGCCATGAGGCGCATGCGAGCGTGATTCTCGATTCCGACCTGGCTGTAGTCGATGCGCCCGAGCCAGGCATTCTGCTTATCGACGATGGCGCGTGCGAAACTGACGAAGTGCCGGTAGACGTTCACCGGTCGCGCATCGATGCCGCAGTCCGGGGCCGCCGCGGCCACCCGCGACAGGTAGTCCTTCGAGGCGGCCCTGGCGCCGCGCCCGAACACGAAGAAATAAGCCGTCGACAGGTAAATGAAAGGCATGGCCAGCGGTCGCGACAGCAGCTTCACGCCCTGGAACATGAGCCACATCATGACCAGCGCGCCACGTTCACGGGCCGCCGCCCACGGCGCCACTTGGTCCCGTGAAGCCGCCTCCTGGTTCACGAGCCACTCCGGCGCAGTAGCTGCGGTGCTCGCCGCAGCATGCCGCCCGCCAGCCGCATCTGCAGCGCCACCATGCGGGCATTGTCCCGGAACAGGCGAAAGTGCGAAACCCCGTCCAGCGGGTAGGTGACCCGGGTCGGCAGCCACACCATCGGTACCGCGCGCCAGTACAGGCGCACGATGATCTCCACGTCGAAGTCCATGCGCCTGCCAATGTACTCCTGCGTCATCAGCTGGATGACCGGCGCCACCGGGTAGACGCGAAAGCCGCACATCGAATCCGGTATCGACAAGGACAAGGTATTCAGCCACACCAGGGCGTGCGTGAGGTAGCGGCCGTAGTGGCGTACCGCCGGCATGCTTCGATCGAAGACCGGCCGCCCGCAGATCAAGGCCTGCGGCTGACGACGGGCCTGCTCGACGAAGGTCGAGATGTCCCCGAGGGCGTGCTGGCCATCGGCATCGATCTGCAGGCCGTGGCTGTAGCCACGCTGGTGGGCAGCCGCGAAGCCGGCAAGCATCGCCGTGCCCTTGCCGCCGTTCACCGCCAGTCGCAGCAGGCTGGTATGCGGCACGCTCGCGACGATCCGATCCAGCTCACGGGCACAGGTCGGGCCTGAGCCATCATCGACCAGCAGGCAAGGCAGTCCCGCGGCCCGCACGGCGTCCACGACTTGCGCCAGAGCACGCTCGTGGTCGAACACGGGAATGATGGCGCAGGGATTGAAGCTGGAAGTCGACAAGGCTCGGTGTCGGCGGGTTTTGCCGACATTATGGCACTTTGCCATCCGTGCAAGCCGCGGCTGAGGCGCGCGCGCGTGGCACCCGGCGCACTCCTACGCAAAAGCGCGGTGAAGTTCTCAATCAAAACTATTGCATCGTGCTGTCAACTGCCGTAACTTTCGCGCCGCGTTGCGAGGTGTGGTACCGCTCGTGACGCCCAGAAATGGTGGTCCGGACCCCTTGGAGGTGTAGCGAGAACAGTGATGAAGAACCGCAAAGCGTCGACCTCGAGCGACCCTGGGCCCCGTCTTCAACGAGTTTCTCAATATCTAGAGAAAAACTTTCCCGACTTTTTTGCGGAAGCGCGCTTCCTGGTCGGGGATGATGACTTTTTCCTGTACTCCCGTTTCGGGCAGTACCTCGCCCGCGTCATCGAGACCAACCGGGCCTCCCCCGGCAAGATCGCGCGCGGCTTCACCGTCCTCAACAAAATGGCCCGTGCCTCGGCCAGAAATCCCCGAATCCGCCAGATCCTGGTCACAGGACCTCTGGAGTACATCGTGGATGCGCCCAAGGCCCGTGAGCTGGCCCGCAAACGGCTCTCGCCGGTTGCCCAGGGCTACATGGAAAGTCTGTGTGAGTAGCTAGAGGCCGGCGCGCGGATCGAAGGCCAGTTCCTGCTTCATCCGCTCGTATAACTCGCGCGCCGCCGGAGTATCCGCCGGCGGCAGCACCACCTTGAGCAGCACGTACTGATCCCCCGGCGGGTCTCCCGCCAGCCCCCGACCTCGCAGCCGCAGCCGGCTGCCCGTCTGTGATTGTGCGGGAATGCGCAGCTCCACCGGACCGCCCAAGGTGGGCACGGTCAACGTCGCGCCGAGCGCAGCTTCCCACGGTGCCACCGGCAGCGTCAGTTTCACATCGCGGCCGTCCAGCTCCAGATTGCGGTGCGGTCGGATATGCACCGTGAGATACAGATCACCGGCGCGGCCCCGTCCCTGTGCCGGTTCGCCCTGTCCGGTCAGACGTATCGATTGGCCCTCGGTGACGCCGGCCGGCACCGTGACCCGCAAGGTGCGCTCGCTGGGCGGCTGGCCGGGAGCCGCGGCCTGCTGCAGGGTGATGTTGCGGATGGCGCCGCGATGCGCCTCCTCGAGATCCAGTTCGATGGCGGCATGCTGATCGCGTCCACCCCGCCGGCGCGAACCACCGCCGGCGAAGGGCTGTTCGCCGCCGCCGAACAGCGAGGAGAAAAAATCACTGAACTGCTCGTTGCCCTCGAATTCGTAGCCGCCACCGGTAGCATGGGCGCCGGGCTGCGCCCGGCCGCGCCGCGCTTGACCGAAATCAAAGCCGCTGCCGAAATCCGGCGGCGGTCGGAACTGTTCGCCCTGCTTCCAGTTGGCACCCAGCTGGTCGTAGGCTGCGCGCTTCTTCGGGTCTTTCAGGACCTCGTACGCTTCCTGCATCTGCTTGAAGCGTTCGAGCGCATCCGCCTCCTTGCTGACATCAGGATGATACTTGCGGGCCAGGCGCCGGTAGGCCTTGCGGATATCGTCCGCCGACGCCGAGCGCGAAACGCCCAGGGTCTGGTAGTAGTCGCGAAATTCCATGGCCCAGCATAATGGGGATGAGACCCCGCCGCTTTCAATCCCAATGCGCCCGGGCGGTGCGGCGGGAGCGCCGGGTGCCCATTTCAGGTCACGGGATCCGCCATTCGGGCGCTCCCGGAGGCGGGATTGGTGGCATCGAATTTGCACCCACCCTGCCATGCCTGCATGCCCCGACCGCCGACGATGCTGATGCGCCTGTCCCGACCGCCGCATCTGCGCAACTTGCGTGCCTTCTGCGTGGCAGCCCATCACCGTAGCTTCAAGATCGCTGCCGATGCGCTGTTCCTGACTCCCTCGGCCGTCAGCCACCAGATGAAGGAACTGGAGGGGTCCCTGGGCGTGCGGCTGTTCGAAAGGAAAACCCGCGCCGTGGAACTGACCTCGGCCGGGCATGCGCTGCTCGATGAAGTGGGCCCCCTGCTCGACGCCATCGAGCGCAGTCTCACGCGCATCGCTCGCCGCAACAACCGGGTCACGCTGCGGATGCTGCTGCCACCGTTCTTTTCAACCGAAATCTTCGTGCCGCGGATGGCAGACTTCTGCGCCGCGTGGCCCGACATCGATATCCAGGTGGACACGCGCGATCCGCGGCCGGCAGCACATCCGTTGACGGCGGACATCTCGGTGCTGCTCGCGGATGCACCGCCCCAGGGTGTCAGTACCACGCCGCTCTTCACTTTATCGCTGGTGGCGGCCTGCGCGCGCGAACACGCACCGACCGTCAAACGCCTGGGCTCCAACTTGTTCCGCGACATGGCGCTGATCGTTCACAAGGCGCGCCCTTTTGCCTGGAACAGCTGGGCTGAGGAGCTGGGGCTGGAAGCGCCGGAACCCAAGAACGTCATCGAACTCGACACCATGGCAGCGGTCGTGCGCGCCGCCGAGCGCGGCGTCGGCGTGGCGCTGGTGCCTGAGGCACTGTGCAGCAGGTGCTTTGAATCAGGATCCCTGGTGCGCATCTTTCCCGGAAACCTTCACACCAGTGACACGTATTACCTGGCAAGCCGTCCCAAGGACGCAGCGAAGCCTGAAGTCCGGGCCATGACCCAGTGGCTGATCAATGAAGTGCGCTCACTCACGGAATCGCCGATGAACCGGCGTCACGCGTAGCCGCAAATCTCTTCGTTTGTTCCATAGCAGCAGGACTCCTAGCCTGTTCGTGCACCCCAGCAGGTGGTGCACCGTAAACACTGCAAGACCCAAGGAGTCCCATCATGAAACTGCAACGACTGAAGAGTGCGCGATTGCCCATCGCGGCGGCGCTGGCAGCCTCGGTACTAGCCGCCTCGGCCGCACGCGCCGCAGCGGCGCCAGGCAAGCTCGTGTTGTCCGGGTACGGCGATGGCGCGGCGGGTGTCCAGCTGCTGGCGGGTGAATATGCTGCCGTCATTGAGAGATTGGCGCCTCACACCGGGGACTTTGACCGGGACGAAGTCGCCGCCAGCACCAACCTGTGCGTGGCCTACGTCGCGACCGGGCAACTAGATGAGGCCCACGAAGCCTGCGACGAGGCCATCGTCATGGCGCGCCTGGACCCCTTCGGCGTATCACTGCAGGAGCACCTGGCCCATCAGGACGCGCTGGCGGTGGCCTACGCCAATCGCGCCGTTCTCACCCGCCTGTCGGGCGAATGAGCCTCAACCAGAGACAAGAACAATGAGCCCAAAGGGGAGTCCGCGAGACGGCGCGTCCGCCCAAGACGCGCCGTTTCCGTCTGATCAGGTGAAGCTGCCGGCGGCCAGGGCCAGCTGTTGCACCGGTCCGTAGCGCTCGAGGCGCGCACGTACCTGGGCCGCATCACCGATCACCACCAGGGCCAGCTGCCGCCCGAGCGGAAAGGCCTGGTCGATGACCTCGCGGGCATCCTGCAGGCTGGCACGGCGCAGCGCCGGACCGTAGCCCTCGATATACCCGGCATCCAGTCCGTAAAGTTCCAGCTCCGCCAGCTGTGCGGCCCAGTCCGCCGCGGTTTCCAGGTTCATGGGGTACTGCCCCACCACGTAGGAGCGCGCCGAGTCCAGCATGGCCTGGCTAATGCCCGCGCGTTTCAGCCCTGCAAGTGTCTTCAATGCCAGGTCAATCGCCCGCACGGTGTGCCGGGTTTCCGCGTAGCTGCGAATGGCGAACTCACCGGCTACCCGGCCACGCGTGAACCCGGATCCCGCGCCGTATGACAGGCCGGTCCTGATGCGCAGCTCGGTATTCAGAAGCGATGTGAAGCGCCCGCCGAACAGCGAATTCACCAGGTCGAGCGCGGCGCGCCGCGGATAGGCCCGGTCCAGGCCCGTCGCCCCCAGCCAGAAATAGGATTGCGCCGAACCCGGAGCGTCGACCAGCAGCACCCGGCGCCGTCGCAGCTTCACGGTAGGCGCGACCGCGGGCAGCGCCGCCGCCGCGGGCCCCCAGGCACCGAAACGTCGCGTGACTTGCACTTTCAGCCACGCGGCATCGATGTCACCGGCCAAAACCAGCGCCGCCCCGTCAGCGCCGATGTGCGCGCGGTGATACGCGATCACATCGCGCAGCGTGATCGCCTGCAACGAGTCCTCGCCACCGGTGGCCGGCTGACCATAGGGATGGTCGCGAAACAGCAGACCGCGGCCGTACTGCGACAGGAGCTCGGATGGATCGGAGTCCTTGAGCGAACGGATATGGCCGATCTGTCGCAGCCGCTGGCGCGCAAACTCGGCCGCAGCAAAGCGCGGCGCCATGACGGCGTCGGCCAGCAATTCCAGCATCAGCTCCTGATCATGGGCCAGGAACTGGCCGCTGACGCTGATGCACTCCGGCCCGGCACTGGCCGCGAAACTGCCGCCGGCTCCTTCGACACTGTGGGCGAAGGCCGCCGCATCGCGCTCGCCCGCGCCCTTGTCCAAAAGGCCGGCGGTGAGACTCGCAACACCGGCGCGACCCACCGGATCTCCCAGAGCGCCGCCGCGCAGCAGCAGCTGAAACGCCACCAGCGGTAGCTCCCGCCGCGGCACGATCAGCAGGGTCAGGCCATTGGGGAGCACGATGCGCTCATGCGCCGGCACCCCAAAACTCCTGGAGTGCAACTCGACGATGCGGGCGATGGAGGATTTCACGACTCGCCCTGCGCCTGCGGCAGCAGCATGCCGACGGTGCGGCGCCGGGGATTGAGCAGCAGGCGCGCGGCCGCGGCGATCTGCTCGCGCGTCACTTCGGCGTGGCGCGCCGGCGCCTGGAACAGCTGCTGCCAGCCCCCGCGCAGCGCCTCGAACTCGCCGAGCAGATGGGCCTTGCCATCGATGGTCGCGAGTTGCTTCCAGAACGCCGCGGCGTTGAGGTTGCCGGCGCGCTGCAGGTCCGCCGCGTCGATTCCCGCGGCGGCGATGCCGGCGAGTTCGGCATCGATGAGGTCACGTGCCGTATGCGGATCCACGCCCTCGGCCAGCGTGAACCAGAACCAGCACAACGAGGGATCAAAGCCCTGATGCCATTCGGCGGCCACGTCCTGCGCGATCATGCGCTGCTCGACCAGCAGCCGGTGCAGGCGCGAGGCATTGCCGTCCGTCAGCGCCGTCAGCAGCAGATTCAGTGCCGGCCCCAGGGGATCTGCGGCCGCCGGCGCCTTGTAGGCGTACTGCAGGAGGGCCATCTGCGCGGCGCGGCGCACGACGACGCGACGTTCACCCAGCTGCTCGGGCTCACGAACCAGAATGGCCGGTGGCTGTGGCTGGCGCGGCAGTTTGGCCAAATGACGTCGCGCCAGGGCGAAGGCCTCCTCGTGACTCACGTCGCCCACCAGCACGATGGTCTGGTTGTTGGGCGCGTAGTAGGTGCGATAGAACGCCCACAGGTCCTGCGCGGTCCAACTCTTGATGTCGGCCGGCAGCCCGATGGTTGGAAACCGATAGGGGTGCACGAGGAACGCCTCGGCCTGAACCTGTTCACTCAGATAGCCCGCGTTGTTGTCTTCGACCCGCAGCAGGCGTTCTGAGTGGACCACGCCGCGCTCGCTCTCGATCAGCGCCGGATCCAGGCTCAGACCCTGGATGCGGTCGGCTTCCAGTTCAAACACCAGATCCAGCGCGCCGCGCGGGAACCAGTCCTGATAGACCGTGACGTCATCGCAAGTGAAGGCATTGTTGGAACCGCCCTGAGCTTCCATCAGGCGGTCGAATTCGCCGGCGCCGTGGCGGGCCGTGCCGTTGAACATCATATGCTCGAAGAAATGTGCGAGGCCGGTGAGTCCCGGTACTTCGTTGCGGCTGCCGACCCGCACCCAGTTGTGAAGGGCAACGCTGGGAATGGAATGATCCGACCAGACGATAATCTTCAGTCCATTTTCCAAAACCTGCGAGCGCACCGCCGCCTGGCCGGGCACCCGTGCGGGCGCATGGACGGCGGGGGCCGACAGACGGCGCGGCAGCGGCGGTAAGCCTGGCCTGTTCATGTATTCCCCGAAAGGTGGTCGGACCGGCCAGGGCGGCCGGGACGGAAGCTGGCAGAGATGCCCGCAGCGGAATTTTAACCCCTGCCTGCCTCCGCCGCGGACACCACAGTAGACCCGCTCGGTTAAGGTTTGTTCACAGGCAAATCGCGCGAAAAAGGCTTGTTTTGCGCCATTTCCTTGCTAATTAGGGGGTTGCGGGCAGCTCCGTTCACGGCAGGCTAAAAAAAGGCCGCGAGCGCTTGAATGCGCATCGCGGCCAGTTCGAAAGCGAACACCGGGGGAGTTGTTCGCGTCGTGAGTGTCTCAAAGCAAAGGCTGTGCCAATGTTTAAAGTACTTGTTTTTCCGGCACTTACAGATATACGGCCCGGCCGACGCATCTGACGTAATGTGTCAGAAATGGACCGTTCGTGCTTATGTCGTCACTGGCGGGCCATTTAGCCGTGCACACGTCACAGTTGCCCAGGGCCCGGCAACCATTGCGCGCGCCGCTGCGGCAACATATTTGCCGATTCGTTTCATCAAACAGGTAAGCCATGGCGGACACACCCAAGCGGCGATTGCTGGACCAGATGGGTGCCGCGCCCACGTATGTGGCCGCCGGCAGCCGCGTGACCGGCGATTTTGAGGTGCCCGGCGCGCTGGTGATGTGCGGCCAGGTACGCGGCGACGGTGACGTCAAAGGGGCGTTGAGCGTGGCCGCTGGCGCACGCTGGGAAGGTGAAGTGCATGCGCGCAGCGGCGTGGTCGCCGGCGCCATCGTCGGCGCCTTGCGGGTTGATGAGAAACTCGAGATCCGCGCCACCGCGCAGATTCGTGGCCGCGTCACCGCGCGCAGTCTCGCGATCGCGAAGGGCGCCGTCATCGAAGGAGAGGTCACCGTGACCAGCGGCGAGCCCATCGTCAATTTCGAGGAGAAGCGCGCGCGTTGAGCGCGGCATCAGCCGGTGAGCCGCGCCACCACCGCATTCTCGGCCCAGGTATCCCCGGTCAGTCCCGTCAGAAAGCCGCAGTGACCGCCGAATGGCGTTACCAGGGCGCGCAGCTGGGATGAGGCCGCAAGGCGCGTGATGTCCGCCACCGGCACGATCGGATCGTCGACGGCCGTGATGATGGTCGAGGGGACCGTGAGTCCGGCGAGCCGCCGGCCGGTGATTGAATAACCATCCAGATACTCTTCCAACGAGCGGTACTGGGTATGGCGCGCGACCAGGGCGGCCGTCATCTGCCGCAGGCTGACGAATCCCCCCATGTCGTTGAACCGGTAGAGCTTCGGCCAGGCGCGCTGCTTGGCGCGCAACGACGTGCTCCACTTGCGCACGAAATACCGGTGGTAGAGGCTCAGGCCGGATTCGATGGCGGCCAGTGTGATGCGTGGCTCGAGCACCGGCGAGATGGCCACGACACTCGCGATCCGCAACCCCGCCTGCGGGGCATCGGCAGCCACGCGCAGCAGAAAATTGCCGCCCAGCGAGAAACCCGCCAGGTGCAGCGGCAGGCCGCTGAAGAGCTCCTGGGCGCGCTGCACGGCGCCGATGACTTCCGGCAACAGGCAGGAGTGGAACAGTCCCGGATTCAGCGCCTGGGTGCCACCATGATCGCGAAGGTTCAGACGCAGGATTTCAAAGCCGCTGACCAGCAGCCGCCGCGCCAGGGCCAGCATGTACATGGCATTGGTGTCGCCTTCCCAGCCGTGCAGCATCACCACGGCCCCGGTGGGATTGGGCATGAGTGCGGGCGTGTGGTGCGCGAGCAGGCGAACGCCCTCACCGCAGTCCAGGATCAGTGGACGGCTGTGTCCGAGCACGGGGGCGCAGCGCCGACGCACCAAGGCACGGCGCAGCGCGAGGCTGGGGAGGATGGACTGGACATGCGCATTACGCAGCCACCAGGGCGGCCTGAAGCCCCTCTCCTGGGCGTATTCCAGTGTGGCTTCCACGGCTGTCCCTAGCGGAAGTGGATCTCGATCCGGTTGTTGGCGCTGGCGATGCGGTTCCATTCCCCGGCCGTCAACGAATCGGACACCGGCGGATAACCGGCACTGCCGGTGCCATCGCCACCGCTCACCTGCACGTGGATCTGCTCGTGACTGCCGGCGCGCAGGGCGCCCATGAGATCCGCCAGCACCACGGGTATGCGCACCGCGCTCGCCGCCTGATCACTGGGGCCGCCGGAAACCATGTCACAGCGGGCGTACGGCAGGTCATCCGGCGCCAACGAATAGCCCTCGGCGGCGTTGCCCACCAGGCAGAACCGGCCGGCATAGGTGCGAATATCGACATTGCCTTGAAAACCCTGCGCCGTGAGCCGGTCAAAAAGCTGCCGTATGGCATCCAGGCGGGTGCCGCTGAAGGGCTCGGCGCCGTAGGGTACGGTTTGGACGATGGGCTTGATGGTGGCGGCTGGCGCCTGAGGTGCGGCGGGCACTGCCAGGTCCGGCGCGGATGCGGTCGCAACTTCGGACAGCACGGCAGCGCTCGGCAGCGAAGCGGCCTTGAGCTGCGTGAGGTCCGTCTCTACCGCGGACAGGCGCGAGCTTTGCGCAGAATTGACGCCTGCCAGCACGACGCAGGCACCCGCCAGCGCGGCCACCAGCAGCCACGGCAGCCAGGCGGCGCGCTGTGCCAATGCTTCCTCGGGTGCGCTGCGCGGCTGCTGCTCGTGCAGGACGGTGCGCATGTCGGCCAGCAGCCGGTCACCCTGGCTGTCGAAGCCGCTGAGCACGGTGCGGCGCAGATCAAGCAGCTGTTCGCGCAGCGTGCCCTCGGTATAAAGCGAAGGGTGCGTGCTGGTGTGATGCTGGTCGTCATTCGCGGCGCCGATCAGCTCCACGGGCCGGAAGCTTCCTTGCTCGTTGCTGCGGCGGTCCGCCGCCAGGTTCAGCTGGTAGAGCACCTTGGTGACATCCGCCGGCTTGATCTGCTTGGGTAATACGCCGATGGCACCCAACGCGCGCGCCTGCCCCACGTACAGTTCCCCTTCCTGGGAGGTGTACATCATGATCGGAATGGTGGCGGTGCGCGGATTGTTCTTGATGATCTGCACGGCCTGCAGGCCGTCCATCCCCGCCATCATGTGATCCATGAAGATGGCGTCGGGGCGATGGGTGGCGAGATACTCGATGGCGAGCTCGGCCGACTCGGCCGTGTCCACCTCGATGGCATGCTTCTGCAGAATACGGGCCAGTGACAGTCGTGCCGACTTTGAGTCGTCTACGATCAACGCGCGCTTACCCATGACCCAAGTGTAGCGTAGTTGGCACGCCGATCCCGCCACCGGGAACGTCGCGGAACGCCGACGGCCTCAGCCCAGTGCCAGACCCAGTTGCGCCAGCAGGCCGCCGATGGCGCCGCCCACCAGCACGTCGGTGGGATAGTGCAGTCCAAGCACCACGCGCGAGGCGGCCACCAGGGAGGTGAGCGGCACCAGCACCCAGCCGAGCTCGGGAAAGTGGGCCACGGCCTGCCAGGTGAAGGCTACGGCGTGCAGGGTATGGCCGGAGGGAAAGCTGTAGCGGTCCAGCGGCGCGCCATGCAAGGAGATGCCGCGGTGGGTGATGAACGGCCGTTCGCGCACCAGGGTGTTCTTGAGGAGCTTGTAAAGCGCCACGCCGATGACACCGACCACTGCCATCACCAGCACCGGCCGCAGCGCCGTGCGCCCCCGCACCAGCAGCAGCGACAGCATCAGGGCATACCAGATCAGGCCATCGCCCAGGCGGCTGACCACCTGGAAGGACCGACGCACCCGCGGACGAAGGCTCAACGCGTTGACGGTCCGGCAGATGCCGAACTCGGCAGCGTCAACTCGTGCCACGAAGGTGCTTAAAGTTCCGGCCTTCATGAGGCCGACAGCCTCGCAATGCTGCAAGGCGATTCAGTGACTGAATGGTGAAGTTTTTGTTGCCACGCACACCAGACGTGAACCGGGTCTCAATCGCGGATGCCGCGCCCCACGTTCATCATCATGACCGCAGTCGTGAACAGCGCCACCGCGAGACCAATGGTGATGGTGAAGGCCGCCGGAATATTCACATCCGAGACGCCGAAGAACCCAAAGCGGAAGGCATTCACCATATACATAATGGGGTTGGCGTAGGACACCGTCTGCGCCCAGTGCGGCAGGATGTGGATCGAATAGAAGGTGCCGGCAAAGTAGGTGAGCGGCGTGAGCACGAAGGTGGGGATCCAGTTCACCTGGTCGAAGTTCTTGGCCAAGAGCGCATTGATGAAGCCACCCAACGCGAACACGATGGAAGTGAAGACCGCGGCGCCGATGATGATCAACGGGTGCAGTACATGGAGTTTGGCGAACAGCAGCGTGACCACCGTCACGACGCTCCCTACCAGCAGGCCGCGCAGCAGGCCGCCGGCCACGTAGCCGGCGACGATGAGCCAGTTGGGGAGCGGTGAGACCAGCAGTTCCTCGATGTGCTTGCCGAATTTCGCGCCGAAGAACGATGCGACGACATTGCCGTAGGAGTTCTGGATCACGCTCATCATGATGAGGCCGGGCGCTATGAACTGCAGGTAGTTGTAACCTCCCATCTGCCCCACACGGCTGCCTATCACGCTGCCGAAGATGGTGAAGTACAAGGTCGCCTGCACCGCCGGCGGCACCAGGGTCTGGCCCCAGATACGGATGATGCGGCCGTATTCGCGGATGATGATGGTCTTGAAGCCGCACCAGTTCACCTGGGCCAGGTTCACCGACTGCGGCAGGTCGGATTTCACTTGCGCATCCATCAGCCGCCGGCTCCCGCCGTCTGCGACCGGCCTTCGACCAGCCGCATGAAAATCTCTTCGAGACGATTGACCTTGTTGCGCATGCTGAGGACGTGAATGCCCATCTGCGTCAGGCGCGCGAAGATTTCATTGACCGACTGTTCCCGTGACACCTCGACCTCCAAAGTGCGGGCATCCACCAGCACCGTCGGAAACCCGGCCAGATCCGGCGCTGCACTCAGCGCCTCGCGCAGGTTCAGCACGAAGGTCTCGGTGTTCAGACGCGTCAGCAGGCTGCTCATGCGGTCGCGCTCGGCGATGCGTCCGCCGTCGATGATGGCGATGTTGCGGCAGAGGGTCTCCGCCTCCTCGAGATAGTGGGTGGTGAGGATGATGGTCGTGCCGCTGTCATTGATCTCGCGCAGGAAGTCCCACATGGAACGGCGGATCTCGATGTCGACGCCGGCGGTCGGCTCATCGAGGATGAGCAGCTTCGGCTCGTGCATCAGCGCCCGCGCGATCATCAGGCGCCGCTTCATGCCACCGGAGAGGCCGCGGGCCATGGAATCCCTCTTCTCCCACAGGTTCAGCTGCTTGAGGTATTGCTCCGCGCGGCTGCGTGCGATGCGGCGCGGGATGCCATAGAAGCCCGCCTGGTTGACCACGATCGTCAGCGGCGTTTCGAACATGTTGAAATTGAGCTCCTGCGGCACCACGCCGATGCAGGACTTCGCGGCCTCCAGTTCGCGATCGATGTCGTGCCCGAAGACCTGGACGGTGCCGGAGGACTTGGTGACCAGGGAGGTGGTAATGCCGATGAGCGTGGTCTTGCCGGCGCCGTTGGGACCCAGCAGTGCGAAGAAGTCCCCCTGCTCAACCTCCAGGTCGATGCCTTTGAGGGCCTGTACGCCGTTCTTGTAGGTCTTGGTCAGTGCCTTGACTGAAAGCGCATGCATGGGCAGTCGAGCGGCCATTTGCCGAGGGGGGGATGGGCGCGAGAGGGTAGCACAACGCGGCGGTGGCCCGGCGCACCGCCCTAGCCCTTGGGTCGGTCCTTGGCTTGCGGTACCGGCGCCGGGAAGGTACGTACCTGCGATTCATGAGCCGGCGGCCGTGGGTCACGCGGCAGCGCCGGCGGCCCGCCGGCCGTGGCGCTGCTCCCGGTATCACGCGCCGCCATGGGTGGCCTCACCCGGGGATCGCGCGGATCGCGAAAAGGCGACTTGCTGACGGCGGGCTGGGTTGGCCGCGGCGCCGAGCCCGGTGGGGCGCCCGCCGCAGGCGTCGTCCGCGACTCGCGTACGTCGCGCCCCAGCACCTGCGGCACGAACAGCTCCACCGCCAGACTGAATGAACGCACTTCGTCGGGAGCCAGCGCGCCGACGCCGACGACCTGGCGGGTAATCTCCTCGCCCCGACTGTTGCGCACGGCCAGGACGATCGAGTATTCCCAGGTATCACCCTGCGGCGGATGGCGGATGGTGCCTTCAACCTTCAGCGGCGTCGCCGCGGGCAGCATCCGCTGGGCCGCGGGGTCAAAGCGCAGATGATGCTGGCAGCCGGGACACACTGTCGCACTTTCAAGGATCGTGGCCTTGCAGTGCGGACAGGTGCGGGTCTTGCCGGCTGACATCTAGGTATAGCGGATCCTTGAAAGATCAGGAGACCGCGTGGTCCACCTTCGCCGAAGCCAGCGAGCTCACACTCTTCTCGCCCCAGCCGAATTCCACCTGGCCCCGCATGCGTGAGCCGGCAGAAACCGTCAGCGAGCCCGCCTTCACGTCGCCGACGACCATTCCGGTTTCCTGAATCTCGACGCGTGCGGCCGCTTCGATATTGCCATGCAGTTCGCCGCCCACGATGACCGTGCTGGCGCGGACTTGGCCGGTGACCCGGGCACCGGTCTCGATGGTCAGGTTGCCCTGGACGTTCACATCACCCTTGAAGGAACCGGCGATACGGACGTGACCGGAGCCCTCGATCTTGCCCTCGATGGTCAGATCCGCAGCGATTACAGACTCCTTGAGTTCGGCGCGGCCGCTCTGCGGGCGACGCAGCGTCTCCGTGTTGGTCGGGGGGGTCGCGGACATGGGGGTCTCCCGGGGTGTCAGGTTGCCGGACGGCAGCGGCGGGGGCGGTGTCGGACTGGTCGGTGCGTTGGGTTCTTTCCAGAGCGCCATGGGTCAGGTCCTCCTCGTTACAGCAGCGAACACGCAGACCCCCAGTTATACCGGGTCCGACGCGGTGCCAGACAGACGTCGCCCCTGGGCGACAGTGTCGGCAGAACTTCCAGATCCTGAACCTTACCCCGGTCGGGCGTCGGCGGCCAGCAGCTGCAGGCCCCGCACCCGCATACGCTCCAGCGCACCGCTGTCCCCATTTCCGGCCATCTGCAGCAGATCGCACCAGACTCCAGGTCGATTTTCCCAGCGCGGGCGTAGCCAGTGAATGCGCGATTCCGCAAGCAGGATCAGGCGGCTTAAGGTGCAGCCGCCGATGACCGCAAGATTGGCCACGGAGAGGCCCAATAACAGGCGCGCGGCGGCGGGCTGGCTGCGGGCCAGGTGCCAGGTGTGGGTCATGACCAGCCTCATTAATGCCACGCTTCCGTCTACGGTGAAGAAAGGTGGCCGCTCGAGTTGCACCCGGTCGTGGACCGCGCCGACCACTGCTGCGGACCACGGACCGGGATCCGCGAACCCCACATCCACCAGCAGAACCGCGGTCGTGGCCGCCCGCTGCAGCGATCGGTGGTCCAGATTCAGCAGCAAGTCATTGACCTCCCGGGTCAATGGCGACCGGTTGTCGGCCGCCCGGCACTGCGCACGCAACAGCGCCAGCACCTGTTCATTCACCTCGAGCACAGACTCCAGAGTCTCCGCACCCAGCCACGATTGCGGCTCCCACGTTGCTGTCACCATCGCATTCCTCCCTCTTCTGGTGAGTTTTCACACCGTCAATTTCTGCCGTGGCTCGCGGTTTTTGCTATTTTTATCGCGATATTCTACTTGACGTACCCAATAGCCCATTTCCGTTGCTGTCTCTACCAAGCGACTGAAGGTTCATACAGTGTTGCTACTGTATAGTAGCAAGAAACCTGTGGATCAATTGGTTATCTCATATTATCCACAGCTTACTAACAACTTATCAACATTTCTTGATGAAATTTTGAACGACTAATGCTTTGACGTCGCAAGACGTCACGCTAGGATACCTGCCATCGACGTGGAGAATACCCGTGGCACAAAACTCAATGACGTTGGAAGGGCTGGCCGCTGAGGCAGCGACGCTGCGCGAGCACATAGAGCAGTACCGTGTGCGTCTCGAAGAAATTGAGACGTTGGTGAGACTGGCGGAGAAGTACAACCTCTGTGTTGATCGCCATATTGAAGTTGTCCCAGAGCCCAAGCGTGTCACTGACAGCCGTTTATTTGCGGCTATTCATCGGGCCGCCCGCGACATGACCATTCGAGACAGAATAATTCTGGGCTGCGAAAGCATCCTCGATGACGGGAAACGACGCCTCTCACGCGAGCTGGTTCCTGAATTGGCGAAGCTAGGTGTGAATGTTGGCGGCAAGGATCCAGCCGGAAATCTCGCGGCATATCTCTCGAAAGAGAAAGATCGCTTCGATAGCAACATCAAATTGGGCGGATGGTCGCTAACGCGACTGACCCGAAGGGCGAACCCAGGAGACGCGGACACGTCCCCTGGGCTCTTTTCAAACAACGGTCTGACTGGTGCCCAGCACCCCATCACGCATGGTTAGGCGCGTAAGGGAGGATGCCGAACTTGGTTAGCCACCATCTCACGACAATTGTCGTTTGACCCGAACGCGCGTGCGCCCGTAGCTCAGTCTGGATAGAGCGGGTCCCTCGTAAGGCCGTGGTCGCAGGTTCAAATCCTGCCGGGCGCGCTCCACCAACTGCACTAGCGGCTTACCGACGGGGGCGGCCCCGTCGGAGCCTTTATGCACTAAGGTGACGTCTTGGGCAAGCCTTTGAGCGCCAAAGGGTTAGTTAGGTCTCGAACGGCCTAGCGCGGGCGCGTTTTTGCGGCCTTTTTGGGCCTAACGACCTTCTTAAATGCCCGCTCGAACTTCTTGCCGGTTGCGTCAGCACCGGCTTTCTCGGCCGCCTCAATGAAGCGGGCGGATTGCGCCCCAGTGTTCTCGCGTTGCTTCTTGGAAGCCATCTTTCGTGTATTTTATGGAATAGACTCGATTATGGGCTACTACCTGTATGTTTGTACAGGTTCAACAACATCTTGTAGATCGACGGGCGAATCGGATCTGGTTAGGCACAATATATAGATATTTCCAATACTTGGATGATGCTTTGGAAATTGGCTCAGTGCGGTCTTCTCCTACATGAGATGCGACTTTCGTCTAATTTTAAGGGTATATAGCTAGAGCTAGTATTGCTTCTGTATATACAATCCCCAGGTGTACAGGGGAAAGGGCCTTGAAACTTCAGATCTCTGAGCGCGTTTTAGACAAGCTGAAACACAGGCACGGCGTAACGATTGAAGAGGTACAGCAGTGCTTCGAGAATCGCTGCGGTGGTTTTTTGGAAGATAAGAGACCTGAAAATGTCACTGATCCCCCGACACAATGGTTCATAGCCGAGACAAATCAATGTAGGAAACTGAAGGTAGTGTTTATTCAAAGGACCCCACGAGGCGTCGTGAGAATCGATATTCGTTCTGCCTTTGAGCCGAATGATGAAGAGATTCGGATCTATGCCAAGTACGGTCGCTAGTTAAGTAGTTTTTATGAGGAGTCTCACCATGTCCCAAAAAATAGAATTGACCTGCGTCGATCACGACGATGCGTGGGAAAAAAGGGATTTGGGCACGTCGGAAGAGCATGTGGTGCGTTCGTCTAAAGAACGCGAAGATAGTGTAGACGCTGCCCTAGATTTGCAGATGATTTCCATACGTCTGCAGAAAGAACTATTGGAGCAACTGAAATTCATTGCCAATTTCCATGGCATTGGATATCAGCCCATGATGCGTGACATTTTGGCTCGCTGGTCCAGGACCGAAATGTTGAACATTGCGGCACAGATGCGAGATCAGTTGAAAGCCAAGGAAACGATTGAAGCGGCCCAAAAACAAGCTTGATTGCCCAACAGGGGCCGCATAAATGCGGCCCCTGTCTCACCTGCGCGCTTCTTCACCAACAGCTTTGTAGGTCCGCATGCTGCGGGAGCGCTAAGGTCGGCGCGTATTGGGAGGGAACAACTCCAACTGCACAGTCGGTTGCAGCACCCGCCGCTTCTCAGTTAGTTGTTTTATAGGTCAATCGCTTGCCGCTCACGCCAGTCAGTAAGTTTTCGGCGCGCTGCTGGTCGCTGATTTTCAGGGCGACGCGGTTGTTGTAGCGGAAGTCGAATTCCGACAGGTAGCGGTGCAAGTGCTGCTCCTTGCAGTGCTGGTAGGTTCCGACCATGCCACGCTTGAAAACTGAGAACACGTTTTCGATGGTGTTGGTGTGGACGTTCCCGCGCACGTACTCGCCCTTGGAGTGGTCCACGACTTCATGAGAGGCGTAGTCCGCCATGATCTTGCGATACCAGCGCGCATTGTCGGTCATGATATTGGCGTTCTGAGAAACGACCTTCAGCGCCTCAGTGATCTGCTCGGCAGTCTTGCCAGCGCCGTCCAGGTGGAAGGACTTGACCTTGCCGCCGCGCTGAATCAGGGCGAATACGGTGTGCTTGTGCCCGTGGCCGGCCCGCTTGCGCTTGCCTTCCTTGGCACCGAAGTAGGTTTCATCCGCCTCGATGATTTCGCCGCCCGATCCCATGTCGGACACGTCGCCAGCCATTGCCAAGCGGATTCGGTGGCCCATAAACCATGCAGTCTTGAGGGTCACGCCAAGGGTCCGGTGGAGCTGGTTCGCGCTGATGCCCTTCTTGCTGGCTGCTACAAGGTAAATCGCCTGTAACCATAGGTGCATCTGCACATGGCTATCCTCGAAGATAGTCCCGATCTTGACGGTAAAGGGCTTCCGGCAGGCATAGCACTTCCACAGCCCAAGGCGGGTGCTCTTGCCGCCATACCGCTTGCTCTCCCCAATGACGCCACAGTGCGGGCATACGCGATTTGCGCCCCATACCCGCGCCTCGACAAAGTCGATTGCGGCTTGTTCATCGTGAAAGTGGGGGGCGGAAAGGTAAGAGGCGGCCATGACGTTTCTCCAATGTGGCCGCAGTATGAGCCTCTATTCTGGGTACGTCAAGTAGAATATCGCGATTTTTATCACAAAACCATCGACACCGCCTCCTGAACTCGAAACACCGCCCAGCAGGTTCCGCCATGCGCATTTCCGACCATCGCTACAGCCGCGATCGTTTCCGTCTCGATCTTGCGATGCGCTTCATCCGCCACGAAGCGCGCACGCAGACCATCAGGGCCTGGACCGGGTTGTCCGATGACCGTATCCGTAAGATGTACCGTGAATATATGCAAGAGCCCGGCTTTGCCGTATCGCGGCCGCGCGGCAAATCTCCGCAACAGGCTGCCTTCTTCACGCGCTCGCCGAAACTGCAGGAGGAAAGTTCGCTCCTGGCCAGCGTGTGCAGTCTGCTCGGCGCGCTCCCACAGGTAGGGACGCCGATCAACCGACAGGCACTGGCCAACCTTTCACGCGGTGAGCTTTTGTGTCAGGCCTTTGAGGTCTACCGCGAGTTAGTTGCGGATCCACGAATCAGCTTCGAGCACTTAGTGTTCCTGGTCTCAGCGCTCGCCGGTGGACAGGAGCTGACTCTGGCCTGCTGCGAACAGTGCGGCGCGCTGATAGTGGCGGACCGCATGGCACTCAGGGCCCGCCGCTGTCCGCATTGCGCGAGCCGGGCTGACTGAGTCCGCCGGTTCGTCGAGTTCCTCGATAGCGCGAGAGGGCGAATCACGCCGGACAGTTGAATACGGACCCACATCCTGGAGCAGCCGCCGTTGCCCGAGACCACGAACATCAGCCGTCGTGCCAAGAAGTTGGTCAACGCTCTCGGGCTGGGACGTCCAGGCCGGACATTCTGAAAGCCGGCTCCACCACGATCGGGTAAGGGCCACCTGCCGCTAGCGCTTCGGCGGCGCAATCGTCATCTTGCCATTCACCACGGGGTTGCGGTCGCTGGCCTCACAGACCTGATCGTACATCCGATTCATGTTCAAGACCCGATGGTACTGGCGCCGAAGCTGCCAGGGATGACTCAAAGCCACTGGGTCCTCGACGGTCACCAGATCCTCGAGAGTGTTCTTGTCGACCATACGGATCTGCTCGGTATACCGTGCCGCATCACTCAGAAGATCACCCTTCCGGTCGGCGGGTGAGCTGCTTGCAATCGTGTCGACGACCAATACCGCGCCATCCCAATGGCCCACCGAATCCCCCCAGGTTGTCGCAAACAATTCATCCTTGGCAGGATGTGCACGGCCATCGGTGTAGATGTGGCGCGTTTCGCGACTGGAAAAGATCAAAGTGGTCTCTTCCGGTGTCACGATCGCCTGAAATATCATTGGCGACCCCAGCATGAGCTCGGGAAATCCCCACAGGCAATACGGTTTTTCCGGTTCGCTCGCGATGCGTGCTTCCAGAGCCCGGTTCTTGGCATCCCACTCAGGATTGTAGGGGGGACGCCCCATCATTGCCGCCACAAATGCTTTATATTCTGCCGGATCGTCGGGGTCGCCGGCGGAACCGGCCGAGAACTGTGCCCACAGACCCGACCAATCCGGCAGCCTCGCGAAGGCTTCCACGCGCGCTCTGGAGTTCAACTCCGCAGCCGAAGTGCTGATCCAGCACAGAATGCAAAGCAAGGTCAGCGAGCGTTGAGTGAGGCGCTTCATTTCTGGTGTCCGCCTATCTTGCCGTTGGGTCCAGTCGCCGACGCATAGGAGCCACCTTTCCCGCCGTCGCGAAGCGGAAATATAACGACGGTGAGCTTATCTCCAGGCTTGATTGTGCCCGGCTTCCACCCGGCGCGAATAAGCTGTCCAGGCGAGGTCATCTCGATACTCCAATCATCCGGCTGCTGCCCATTGTCGGGACCCGGCACCAGCAACTGCAGAAAACAATGTGGATTGGTCCACTGAAACTGCCTCACCGTGCCGTTGAGCGTAATGGGCTTGTCCATGTTGAACATGGCGAATGAGTGGTGAGCAAGCGCAGCGCTCGCGAATAGCAGAGCAGCGCATGCCATTGGGATTCCTGCAGGCAATTTCACCAGACGCTTCCTTGTCGGCAATACGTTCCACTGTTTCTGGCTACCGGACACGGACAGGATTGCGTTCAACGCCCGATCAACTGGAGTGCGACAAGCCCCCACCGCGAATCAAACACACGGCCACTGCCGTCAGTTCCGTGGTCGCTACCAATGCTACACGTGCGAGATAAGCGGTGTACAGCCGGCGCCGTCGAGCTGACGAAGCCAGGCGATTCGCTAGACCAAGTGATAATACGGATGCCGCCGACCAATAACGCGCCCTCGGGCATTGGAAATGGAATTCCTTCGAGCAGCCAGTGGTCTGATCAACTTGCGCGCTCGAATCCGATTGTTCGAGGTGATAACAACTTAACGTACCATGCGCACTGATCTGATCGGGGAGCAGTCATGGCAGAAGACATCGCAGCAGGGCAACAGTCGAATTGCATCGGCAAGGAGGCAAACACCCAAGATCCTTTTGGCGATACAAATAGGTCTATCGAAGGCAACACAATCCTCTCCAAAGCACAGGAGCCTGCACTGATGCTCGAAGCCCATGCACCCCATAAAGCCATCCATAGCTGGATGGACTTTTTCATACATATCGCCACCATTGTAGTCGGCCTCATCATTGCCGTTGCCCTTGAGCAGACAGTCGAGTTCGTTCACCATCGTCACCAGAGACTTGAACTCGAAGTGCAGATGCATGATGTGTTCGAGAAGAATTTGCAGTTAGGCTCGACTAACTCGGCAAATCTAAACGGTTTCCGAAGTTATTTGGTCGACCTGCAAAAAGCAGTTGTCGCGAAGCGGCAAGGGCGTTTGGCACCAGCAGCCCCGGCCGCAGGCGATCCGCGCTCCGTAATTTTCCTCAACATTCCAGGGCTGGCGCCATATGAGGCCGCCAAGGAAAACGGCACCGTGGCACTACTGCCAGCCGACCGAATCCGCATCTACAACCGAATTGAATCCCAGGGTGGCTATCTCGCAAATGCGGTCATCAAATTGAACGATGCCATGGCGGCGCTCAACGCCTTCAATCTTCGGTTTGATCAGTTTTCCAATGGCTTCGCATTCGTCGAGATCGGTCGCGTGCCCGACCTTGCCCAGTTAGAGCCTTCCGAGTTGGCCGAACTCCAGACGTTGATTGGTGCTTTGATCAACGCGACGGACTTCTTATCTGCTCGCGGGGCTCTTTTATCAATCGAATACCGCGCGGCTCTCGATGGCGCTCGCGACGACAATGCATTTATTGATACGATAAATTTGGCGATCAAGGCCAATTCCAAGCTCGGAAATCGGCGATTACCCGACAAGTAGTGCCAAAGTCCCCCGGACGCACTGTGAAACGTCTCGGAAGCGGGCTCGCCAAGTAAGCAGCGGTTACCGAGCGCACATAGCTTATCTAACTGTTAAATTGCCTGCAATCTGAACAGAATACCAAGATGTACCGCGAGTATATGAAAGAGGCCGGCTTTGCCGTATCGCGACCGCGCGGCAAATCTCGGCAGCAGCGCGCCTTCTTCACGCGCTCGCCCAAACTCCAGGAGGAAAGCTCACTCCTTGCCGGCGTGTGCAGCCTGCTCGGCGCGCTGCCACACGCGGGGACGCCGATCAACCGACAGGCGCTGGCCAATCTTTCACGCGGTGAGCTCTTGTGTCAGGCCTTCGAGGTCTACCGCGAGTTGGTTGCGGAACCGCGGATCAGCTTCGAACATCTGGTCTATCTGGTCTTGGCGCTTACCACCGGTGAGGAGCTGTAGCTCGCCAACTGCGAACTTTGCGGCGCGTTCATCGTGATCGATCGCTTTGCGTTTAAAGCGCGATATTGTCTGCATTGCACGAGGCGTACTGACTGAACTAGCCGCGTAAGCGCGGCGGACCGTCAATGCCTTCGGTCACAATGCGTCGGCGGCCATGACCTGCTTCAACGGCATACGAGCTTGCTTTCTTGCAGATCGCAGCCGTCCGGAGCCCCGTACTGTTTCCAGTAGTCGATCATCTTCAGCCGCGTCACCAGCGCCTGGAAACGTGGATCCTTGCGGAATGGGCGCATTTCGGGCAGCCAGAAATTCGCCGGATACAGACTGTCCGCAATTCTCCCGGTGCGCAATCCGTCGTAAAGAGATCGAATTGCCAGCTCATACGCCGAATCGAGCGCGTCCAGCATCGTAAACATCTCGACGCCGAAGATCCTGGTCTGGGCGGCGTCGTGCGCGGCGAGAAGTGCTGGCACAAAGTCTTGGAGCGCCTTCAGCGCCGCGGGCCTCTTTGTCGGATCGGCGAGCGCCGCATAGAAAGCTCTTATTGCGGGCTCACCGCCGCGTCGCAGGGGCGGAGCAAGCATTTGCGCCGCACGCGCGGCCGCCTCTTCATGCCGCCCGCTGCCGGCGACGGCACGTGTGTCGACGAAAACAATGCCCCAATCCGACGGTCCGTGGCCACCCAGCTTGCCGCTCAGATCGCCGAACCGAATCGCATCCGCGTCTGCTCCCATCAACGCGTTGACCAGCGAAAGCATGCCGATCGAAAAACCGCTGGCGGGCGAAAGCCGGTAGGACTCCCGGGTCTGTGTCAGCGCCTGCCGCAGTCGCCCGGTCTGCATCAGGATTGCTACCGCGTAATCGTCACGAAGCCAGGGATCGGTTGGATTCGCAGCCACTCCGGCGCGGAACGTCATGTCCGCCGCGGCCCAATTTCCGCGAATTCCAAGGATAGATCCGAGGGCAGCGTAGGCCTCAGCCAGGCCAGGACTCAGGGTGAGCGCGCGCCTGGCATCGTGCTCCGCGCCTGCGAGGGCATCCTCAGACGCGCTCCCATGGTGTGCCAGGCTGGTCTGCAAGAACGCCCGATAAGCCATGGCACGTGCGAAATTTGGATCCCGGGCGAGCGCCTGATCGACCAGTCGAGCAGCTTCGTGCTGAGTTGATTCGTCGCCCTGGGCAACCGCATGCGCCTGTAGATAAAGCTGGTACGCCTGTACGTCACGAGTCGGCGGCGATCGCCCAGCCGCCATGGGCAGGCCGACGTTCAGATGGCCGCGCATGGCTTGCAGGATTTCGGCGGCGAGATCATCTTCCAAGTTCAACAGGTCTGCGAACTGCCGGTCGTAGGTCTGTGTCCAGATCTGGAATCCGCTGTTCGCATCGACCAGTCGGGCGCTGATGCGGATGCGGTCGCCGGCACTTCGCACGCTGCCCTCGAGGATGGTCGCCACACCCAGATCATGGGCAATCTGGCGAACGTCAGTCTCACGACCCTTGTAGGCAAATGACGAAGTGCGCGCGGGGACTTTGAGCCCGGGTACCGCGGACAACGCATTGATCAGCTCGTCAGCCATTCCATCGGCGAGGTAATCCTTTCCTGGCTCGCCTGTCAGATTGGCGAAAGGCATCACCGCAATCGAGCCTGGCGATTCGATAACCGGGTGCGACAGTCGCACCGTGCGGGTTCCCGCGGTACTCATCGGCCACAGGGTCCACAGAATGGTTGCACCAATCAGGAGCGCAAGTACGGCGACGACTAGACGCCAGCGTCGCATGGGACTCACCGCCGCGGGACGCGGAGGCTCGCAGGGCGTGCCGGCATTCAGCGTCGCGTGCGCCAGGGGTACCACGTCGGCCACCATGCGGTAGCCGTGCCCGCGCAAGCCGGCAATATAGCGCGGCTTGGCCGCATCATCTCCCAATCCCTGGCGCAGCAGCTTGACCCGCTGTTTTATCGTCTCGGGCCCCACAATGACTCCAGACCAGACTTCCTCCATCAGGGTGTCGGTCGATACCAGGTTGGGGGCCGCCCTCACCAGCGTAATCAGCAAATCGAAAGACAGACCGGCGATGCCGAGATCCTCGCCGTCGCGAGTAACGAGACGTGCGCCGACATCGACCAGTAGATCATCGATCCGATAGCCGTTTGGATCCGTCCCGCCGGCGTCAATTCTCGTCAATGTCAGGTCCCCATCTGAATCTTTACTTTTCATTCACCCTATTTCACCCCGATATCACCCCCGCCTGCGGCATCGAAGCCATGATGATTTCTCATCCGGTTTCAGGCGAGTGGCAAGGATGCGCAGTCTCACAGAGTGCTCGGGAGTCATGTGGCTCATGACATCGTTCGGCCGGATCGGCGGCCGCCGCTCGCTCAGTGGATTGTCGGCCTTGCTCATTATGAGCCCTTGTGCGGCGCACCACTCCTACGCGATGTTCGATATCACGAAAACTGTGACGCTGCAGGGGACGGTAAAGCAGTATCAATGGTCCAACCCGCACTGCTACATCCAGCTGCTCGTGGCCGCCCCGAGCGCATCTGCCGAATGGAGCATAGAGATGAGTTCCACGGGCGATGTGTATCGCGGCGGCTGGCGGCCCGGAACATTTAGACCCGGCGACAAAGTGACGGTGGTCGTTCACCCGACGAGGGACGGGACGAACGGCGGGAGTTTTGTCTCGGCGGTGGGCTCAGGCGGTGAGAGCCTCGTTTCGCGGAAGGCGACGCAATGACGAGAAGCATGTTGATCGCTCTGGCCTTGGCTCTGGCCGTTTCTCTGGCACACGCCCAGCAGAGTTCTGCATTGCGCGTGCGCGCCTTTGCGGCGCTGCCGAATTGGACGGGATTCTGGGAAACCGACCTCTCTGCGGCATTGAACTCCCATGATTTTTCCGGACTGAAGCCGGATTCCGCCGCCGCTGCCATAGCGGCGTATGACGATGAACCAGGGGGAGACATTTTCTTTGCGCTCACTAAGCTTGCCGCCAAGCCACCCTACAATCCAGAGTGGGAACAGCAGTATCAAATGGCTGTGACCACGCTGAAGAATTCGAGGGGGCACAGCAAGTCCTCGGTTACCGAGAAGACGTGTACGAGTTCGGGATTCCCCGACGCGATGGACTCGATTGGACCGTTTCAATGGCTGGTGACACCCGAAGAAACCCTGTTTTTGTTTCATGGCGGGGACGTGCGACATATCTATACGGATGGGCGATCGCATCCGGAAAAAGCGGATCTGTGGCCTACCCCGGAAGGCGACTCCGTCGGACATTGGGAGGGGGAGACGCTGATTGTCGACACCGTCGAACGACAGCCTGGACCGATTGTCCCGCCCGGTCCAACCGTCCCAGTATTGATACGGTCTCCCGGGCTGGTTGCAGACCTGAGCGAGCAGGCTCACTTCGTCGAGCGCATACGCATGGTCGGCACCGATGCACTGCAGGACGATCTGACGATCGAAGATCCGCAGCGGTTTACGCGTCCCTGGCATATCTCAATGCACTACAAGCGAGCTGCCGGCGTGGATCGGATGATCCTTTCCAGCTGTGAACATGACCGCGACATCGTGGTAAACGGAAAAATTGCCATCGCACCGCCCTGACAGTCTCGCCTGGAAGTCCCTCGATACGCCGGTGGTTCAGGCCACAGACGCATCCGCATACGAATTCTAGGCCTGCGCTTCAAGGCGTTGGTGATGCGTTTCGGGCCTGCGGAGCGCTTGAGGCAGTACGGCCCCGGGGACCATTGCGATCTGAACAACAACGGCCCGTCAATTTTTGTTGTGGCTCGATCCACCGACCCGGCGGGGCCTGCAAACGGGTCGTCGGGAGCACTCTGTCGCTGTTGAAACGTAGGTTCGTCCATTGAGCCTTGTCTTCATCAAGATCTTGGGAAGTAAATAAAATGCGCATCGGTGGCTATTATCAGTTGGCGTTTGTCGCTCTGCTTTGGGCGCTCGCAACATCTGGAGCGCGGGCTGCTGACCGCGAAGATGGAAACGGGCGCAGTGTCCAAGAGTTGACGGCTATCTGCGATCGCCTGAACGGTCAGACATTCGAAGAAGTGACCATCCGCAGCACTCGCAGATTTGAAAGTGGCGCTCAGACTCCCGTCGGATTCTGTCGGCTCCTGGCTACCCGGCCGCCGTATCTTGACATCGAGGTAGACGTCCCGGACAACTGGTCGGGTCGCCTGCTGCATCAAGGCGGGGCGGGTCTGGACGGATACCTGCCAGCGGGCGTTAGCATCGCCGCCGACGGCAGCATTGCTCACGTGAGCACGGCGATCAGCCAAAAGGCAGCCATTTACGTAGCGTCAAACGGTGGGAACCGCGCCGATGTGTCGGCCGAGGCGGCGCCCGCTGTTTGGGCCAGCGGGACAGCATCCGGCAGAGCGTCCGCCGAGGACTACGCCTATCGATCCCTCGGCACGACAATAATATTCGCCAAGCAAGTGGCAAAGCAGTTTTATGGCAAAGTGCCGAACTACACCTATTTCAACGGATGCTCCAACGGCGGGCGCAATGCCTACATCGCCGCTGAGCGCTGGCCCGGTGAATACGACGGCATCGTAGCGGGTTGCGAAACGATGGATATGGCGGGGCAGACCGCCATGTGGCTCAATCTCGGCAGCAAAGCCGGCACTGCCGCGGCGTTGAGACCGGCCCAGTACAGCGCGGCATTTTCGGCAGCGTTGAAGGCGTGCGACGCCGAGGATGGTATCGCGGATGGAGTAATGGCACGTCCGATAGCCTGCAAGTTTGACCCGGCGACGCTTAAATGCCCCTCATCAAGCGCAAACACGGATTCATCGGCGTGTCTGTCTGTGGTCCAGGTCGCGACGTTGCGGGACCTTCTGTCTCCTCTCATATCCCAGAATGGTGCGACACTGTATGCAGGATATTCGTGGGCTGACTTTGGCGTGCCGGGCCCGGGCGGTTCGATCAGCAGGGCTTTTGGTATGCTCGGAGGCGTCAACGCCTTTTTGGCTACGGGCGACACCAGTTGGCTGACGCCCCAAAAGCAAGCCACTTTTACCGCTGCCCGTGACTATCAGAGCCTCCGAGCGGGCCAACTGGCACGCGGCATGGGCCACAATCTTGCCGCGATCGCAGCGTACGTCGAGTCAGGGAAGAAACTGCTGTCCTGGCACGTATCGTCGGACAATCTGTTGTCCCCTAAAGACCACGCGCGTAACTTCGCGGCGATGACAAGGCTCGCCCAGTCCAAAGGCCTGGTCGACCCGCGGGCAGACGCAAGGCTATTCATTGTTCCAGCCGCGCAACACGGTGCCGGCGCGAGGTTTGAAGAAGTGGACTGGCTGAGCGCGATCATCGATTGGGTCGAGGATAGCAAGCCGCCGACTCAGCTCGTCTACAGCTTTTCGACTCACGGAGTCATTCGGACGATCCCGGTTTGTGAGTATCCCTCGTATCCCCGCTACAAGGGTCATGGCGACCAGAATTCTGCTGGGAGCTTTGTTTGCACGCTGCCTTAGAGTAGGTCTGGGCCTGCCGACGCTATCGAACATCTTTCCTCCAAAGGGGCCGTAAGCACGAGTGACCTCATTGTTGAGGCACCGGGCCGATTGTGGTGATGTCGCGAGCGGCGATTGCCGCCTTACCTGCCGTATCCGAGCAACGTCGGTAGCTTCTTGAGCTCCTTTGGGATTGGGTACTGAGCTGCGTTGAGCTGCATGGCAAGAAACGTGTAGTAACCCACGATTCAGAGTCGGGGATGGCTCTTGTCAGCGCCGCGACAACAGACAGCTCGGCCGTGAACGCGTAGTCGATCCGACAGCCGCCTGGGTCCGTTGCGGCAGCAAGCATCGACTGTCCGTTCATACGAAAGTCGTCACTCACAGGTCCGCTATTGCATCTTTACCTTTCCTTCACCTCAATTCACCCCTATTTCACCCGCCGGCGTGGCATTGAAGCCATGATGATTTCTCATCCGGTTGCAGGCGAGTTGCACTGTCGGCCTTGCTCATCATGAGGTCCTTGTGCAGCGCGTCATTATTTGATGGCAAGAGGGTAGCACGGCATGTTCCAGGTGGTGAATTCGCAGGCGGAGGCATTGCGTGGCTGATTTGAGCGACCAGCCACACTTCGCGAAGCAGGTGCGATTGTTCCACGTCAACTTCCTGCAGAACGATATGACGATGGACGATGACCAGACCGTCAACGGCCAGCAGACGGTTGTGCCGCCGGAGGCGAATCGATGAAACCGCAGCCCGCCAGCCGGTCCGGCACCGCCTGCGAAAGATGCTGGAGAGTGCCCTGCGTCGTATTGGCCTTGGCCGGATTGCTGCTCAGCTGGTCCGTCTCGGCGCACCACTCCTTCGCCAATTTCGACATGATGAAGACCGTCACACTGCACGGGACGGTGAAGGAGCTGCAGTGGAGCAATCCCCACTGCTTCGTGCAGCTGCTGGTGCCGGGCACGAGTGGCGCGGTTGAATGGAGCCTGGAGATGAACTCCCCGCTCGCCAGCTACCGCGGCGGTTGGCGGCCCCACACTGTGAATCGGGGTGACAAGGTTACGATGGTGATCAACCCCTCCAGGGACGGAAGTTCCTCTGGACGCCTCGTTTCGGCCATCGATGGCGGCGGCCACATACTGGGCAAGCCTGAGCCCGGTGGCCCGCCTGCGCCACCCAAGGCAGCGGCGCCATGAAGCCGGGGAAATTGCGCGCGATCACGGCCGCGGTCCCGGTCATTGCCCTGCTCGCCAATGCTCCGGCCCATGCGACCGGCACCGCGGAACAGCCTGTCATTGCCCAGGTCCGCGGTACCGGAGCCGCTGCGGCGCCGACAGCCGCATCAACTGCAGCCGCCGCGCGGGCGCGCAGCTTCGCGACGCTGCCGGACTGGACTGGCATCTGGGAGACGGCAGGCTCGGACGCATTCCCTCCGCCGGTGCCGAAGCTTTGGGGCAAGCCGCCCTATACCGCAGCGGCCCAGCAGAAATACGCCCCACACGGCTTTCCGGTTGCCGCCGCCAAGAACCTGATCGACGTCTTCATTTCTGTCGCGCCGACAGCGAGCGGTTGTCAGGATGGGCGGCCCGTTGCCAGTCCCGGCTTTCCGGCCATTATGGAGATACCCTACTCGGACATCCTCTTCGAGCTGGTGTTGAGTCCGGAACAAACGCTGTTTGTGGACACGGGCGGAGACGTGCGCCATATCTACACTGACCGCCCGCATCCCAAGCCTGCGGATCTGTGGCCCACGTCGATGGGGGACTCCATCGGCCGGTGGGATGGGGACACTCTGGTCATCGACACCATCGCCCGCGAACCCGGCTCCATTTTGACTCCGGCGCTTGTGCCCCTCCTTCCCGGCATCGCAGAACTGAGTGAACAGGCCCATTTTACGGAGCGCCTGCGACGCATCGATGCCGACACCCTCGAGAATCGGATGACCATCGAGGATCCGCTGCGGTTTACACGCCCTTGGCAGGTCACGATTCACTATGCGCGTGTGAAGGACGTAGACCGCCTGATCATGAACGGGTGCGAGCATGACCGAAACCCCAGTGTCAACGGCAAGTTCATCGTTGCGCCGCCCTGAACGCCACTGCTCTTCGGGAACGTTGCCTTCAGTCGCTGCCGAAGTGCCTGAAGGCGTGGAGTAGTGACGCAAATGACCTCGCCGGATGGGTGCGGACCTCAAGGACGCCAACGGCTCGCCGATGCCCTCGTTCACTATCGGTGAGGGGATCATGCCCCGCTTCAACGACAAACCAGCTGGCTGTTCTGCAGGTCGCATCCGTCCGGGGGGCCATATTGCTTCCAGTAGTCGATCATCTTCAGGCGCGTCACCAACGCCTGGAAGCGCGGATCCCGGCGAAATGGACGCATTTCCGCAAGCCAGAAGTCCGCCAGATAGATGTGGCTCCCGATCTCGCCCGCGCGCAGACCCTCATCTATGGAGCGGTTTGCGAGTTCGTACGCGGGGTCGAGCGCATCCAGCATCGTCAAAGCCTGCATGAAGAAGCCTCGCACCTGGCCCTCCACACCCGGCGATTCGACGGCGGGTAACAGCTTTAAGATCATCTGGCGGGCCGCAGGCTTTTTTGTGGGGTCCGCCAATGCGGAATAGAAAGTCTTCGTGACCGGGACGCCAAGCGCGACACTCAGGGATTCCGGAACGCCGGGTGCCACAATATCCGCTGCCTCCTGAAGGTGCCCGCTGTGGGCCGCGGCACGGGCATACACCAGAACATTTCCAATCCTCTGGCCCCCCCCGCCAAGTTCATCGTGCAGGTGCATGAATTTAAGGGCCTCTGCGTCATTGCCGAGCAGCGAGTTGGTCAGCGCAAGCTCATGGATGGTGTAGCCGTCCGCAGGATTCAGGCGGTGAGACTCGTCCAGCACGCCGTATGCCTGGTGCACTCGGCCAGTCGGCCTTAACACGATCAGGCTGTACAGGCCGCGGATCGACAGGTTGGTCGGTGCGGCGGCCAGCGCCATGCGGTAGTTCTCATCAGCAGCGATCCAGTTCCCACGAACGGCATTGATCAGACCGAGGCTGGCATACGCCTCGGGCAGGCCGGGGCTGATCGCAAGCGCCCGCTTGGCGTCCCGCTCCCCCACCACCAGCTCCGACGCAGGGACCTCATAGCCCAGCGCCGCACCGCCGCCCGCCATAAACGCACGGTATGCCAGGGCTGCCGCGAAGTTCGGATCACGTGCCAGCGCCTGGTCGATCAGTACCTGCGCCAGGTGTTCCGATTCTGATGTTCCCTTGCCCACTGCCTCTGCCCGCAGATACAGCTGATAGGCTTCGAAATCCTGAGTCGGTGGCGTTCGCGCGGCTGGCGAGGGCAGTGTGGCACCGAGATACCCATGCATGGCATTCACGACGTCGGCGGCCATGTCGTCCTGCAGCTTGAAGACTTCCGCGAACCGCCGATCATAGGTTTGCGACCAGAGCTCGGCTCCGCTGTTCATATCCACGAGCCGGGCGCTGACGCGAATCCTCTCCCCGGTGCTGCGCACGCTACCCTGCAGGATGGTTCCTGCCCGCAGATCAGCTGCGATTTGCCGGATGTCGGCATCGCGCCCCTCGTAGGCGAATGAAGAGGTGCGCGCCAAGATCTTCAGGCCAGGAACTGTAGCCAGGGAATTGATCAACGCTTCCGCCATCCCGTCGCCCAAGTGATCTTTGCCTGCTTCGGCGTTCAGGTCGGAAAACGGCAACACGGCCAAGGAGTCTCGTCCGAGCGGCGCGGAACTGTCGAGGCGTTGGACCGGAGCCGATCCGTGATGCAGACGCGGCGGAGCCACCAGCCATAGGCACACGCCGAGCAGCAGCGCCAGGGCAACGGCGACGCCGCGCCAGCGAAAATGGCTCGCCTTGGCCGCTGGCGCGACAGGGTCGTCAGCGGGTAGGACGGCAACTGGCACGTCCAGCGACGGTGCGGCGGCCACGCCTTGTACCGGGACATCGACCTGAATCGACGTAGCCACCATGCGATATCCATGGCCGCGAACAGCCGCGATGTAGCGAGGGCTATCAGCGCTATCGGCCAGTGACTGGCGCAGCAGCCTAACCCGCTGAATGACCGTTTCGGGGCTGACGACGACTCCGGGCCAGACGCCGTCCATAAGCGCGTCGACCGACAGCAGGTGTGGCGCCGCACGAATCAGTGCAATCAAGAGCTCGAATGAAAGGCTCGTGATCGGTAGCTCGACGCCGTCCCGAGTGACCCGGCGCAGGCCTGTATCGATCAGCAGATCGTCGACCCGATAGACAGCTGGGCCTGGTGCAGCAGACGGTATTGGCCCGACGTTCATATCCTTCATCGAATCTTTATCGTCAATTCGTTCGAATTCAGCATGCCTTCATGCGCGGCCGCACGGCAAACGCCACTGTGCCTTCATGTTCCAACCTTTCGAGGAGGCCACAACGTGGATAGCCACCAGCGACGTCGCAAGTATCCGGCATGCAAGCTCCGTCCCCTATCGACAAACGGTGTACGAGGGCTGATCACGGGTGTAGCCGCGCTACTCATCATAACCCCTTGCGCAGCGCACCATTCTTATGCGATGTGGGACAAACAGCGGACTGTGACGCTGCATGGCGAGGTCAAGGAGTTCCAGTGGACCAATCCGCACTGCTTCATCCAAGTGCTCGTCCCCGGGCACAGCCCGGCCACCGAATGGAGCATCGAACTGGGATCGCCCGGTGAGGAGTACCGCCAGGGTCACCGGCCGGGAATGTTCAAACCCGGTGACAAGGTGACCCTGGTCATCAACCCCGCGCGGGACGGCACGAGTACGGGTAGTTTCGTTTCGGCCGTCGGGTCCAACGGTGAGTCCATCACACACGCCTTCCCGGGGCGAAGCAAATGAACAAGCGAACTCTGATCCTGCTCGTCGTCGCGACGCTGGCTTCGCAGGCGTACGCCGACCCAGAATCCGCACTGCGCGTGCGGGCGTTTGCCAGGCTGCCGAACTGGACTGGACTTTGGGAGGGTGACCATTCTGTCCCAACACCACTGAACGGTGCATTCGCGCCGTCGGGCACTTCGATATGCCCGTTTACAGAAGCAGCTTTCACTCACAGCAGACTCCTGGCCAAGCCACCATACAACCCTGTGTGGGAACGGAAGTATCTGCGCGCAATGAGCGCCATGAAGGACCATGGAGGTCTCGCGGCAGCGATCGCGGCCCTCAAGTATTGCGGGGTGACCGGGTTTCCGGCTGCGATGGAGTCACTGGCTGTGTTTCAGGTGGTGGTCACGCCGGAGGAAACGCTGCTGCTATATCCAGACGGCGGAGTAAGGCACGTCTATACAGATGGGCGGGCGCACCCGCCGAAAGAGGACCTGTGGCCCACGCCAATGGGAGACTCCATCGGCCACTGGGACGGTGCCACACTGGTCATCGATACCATCGAACGCACGCCGGGACCCGTGAGTCCCATAGCCCCCTATCCCGGAACCGTTGCAGACCTAAGTGAGCAGGCACACTTCACGGAACGCCTGCGCAAGGTCGGCAAGGATTCCCTGCAGGACGACCTGACCATTGAAGACCCGCTGCGGTTTACGCACCCCTGGCACGTATCGCTGCACTACGCGCGCGTTACGAATCAGGATCGGATGATCGCCTACAACTGCGAGAATGACCGCAACCCCACTGTTAATGGGAAAATCACTGTCGCGGCGCCGTGAAGGCCTCGACTGCGAGTTCGGCGCTACTGCCCGAGGCCCAAGCGACAGACGCGTCCACGTCCGGAATCCGTCCCGGCGCTTCCAGGCGCCGGTGACGTGTCGGGGGCCCAGGCGGTACTGGTAAAAATACGGTCCATCGGATGAATGCGAGCTAAACGACGGCAAGCTAACGTGTCATTGAGTGGCTGGCGATGACGCATCAAGATATCTTGCGGCTCGCTCTGCTGACCCGGAATGCGCTTCATTGCAACGTCCCACGGGGTGCGCTCTGAAACTGCTCGAAAGCCGGATCACCGACGAATCCTCGGTTTTCGTCGAGACTGCGGATTTACGTCAGGATTTCATTATTAATCAATATCTTATGTGACTGTTAACTCGGCCACAACCTGAACACATCTACAAACTTTATAGAGCCTATTTGCATGAACCCGGCACTGCCGTATCACGGCCGCGGGGCAAGTCGCCGCAGCAATGCACCTTCTTTATCCGCTCGCCGCAGCACAAGGAGGAAAGTTCGTTGCTGGCCAGCCTGTGCAGTCTGCTCGGTGCACTGCCGCACACAGACGCGCCGGTCAGCCGGCAGGCACTGGCCAACCTGTCACGCGGCGCGGTGCTCTGTCAGGTGTTCGAGGTCTACCATGACCTGATCTCCAATCCGCACATCAGTTTCGAGCATCTGGTATTTCGGGTCAGCGCGCTGACCCAAGGAGAGGAGCTGACGTTGGCAGGCTGCGAGGATTGCGGCGCTCTTACCGTGGGCGAGCGCATCTCGTTTAAGGCGCGGCGCTGCCTGCATTGCGCGAGTAGGGGTGACTGAAACCGGGGAGCACGAGCTCATTCATTTGATTCTTCGTGTCCCGCCACCTCCGCTAGAGCCTGGTGCATCCGGCGCGCGGAACGTGCAGGGGACGAACGTGTACAGCAGGCACCGTCCCGCAGTTCACAAACTCAGGCGTCCCTTTCCGACGGATGTGCTACGAGCGGTGCAGCAATCCAGAAGCGCGCCGACACACAGCCGGCCCCAGCCCGCTACCTGAATACCGACTTCATGAAAGAACATGCACTGCCGGCGCCTGACCCGGGCTGACGCCCGGTTTACTGAGATCGTCGGCTTCCCGGATTGGCCGGGCAGTTGTTGGTCACTTCCACATCCCAAATGCAATACCAAACGCGAACGATCGGGATTGAGACGTGTGATGGTCGAGTCCATAATCGGCCCCCGGCGATTCAAAAGGGAGGTCCGAGCTATGTCTTTCAATCACCCCATCCGGGTTCACCTGACGCTCATTGCGACGCTGGGATTGCTTGGCGTCACTGGCAGCGCGCTGGCCGACAACTCCCAGCAGCAAAAGATGACGACCTGCAACGCGGATGCGAAGACGAAGAATCTGACCGGAGACGATCGCAAGGCTTTCATGAAGACGTGCCTGAGCGCGGCACCCGCCGCCTCTGCAAAGAACAGCCAACAGCAGAAGATGAAGACCTGTAACGCCACCGCCAGCTCAAAGTCCTTGACGGGCGATGACCGCAAAGCGTTCATGAAGAGCTGCCTGAGCGGTTCATAACGAATCGTCCGTAAAGGAGATGGAGTTATGGGATTACTGGATGGAATGCTCGGTGGACTGGTGGGCGGAGAGATGGCGACGGTCGTCAACGAGCTCATCCAGAAGCACGGCGGCGTTCAGGGCATTGTCGCGCAAATGGAACAGCAGGGCATGGGACCGACCGTCAGGTCATGGGTGAGTGCGGAGCAGCAGAACCTGCCGATCTCGCCCAGTCAAATCCATCAGGCCTTCGGACCGGAGATGATCAGTGCGCTCGCCGCCAAGATCGGAGTGAACCCGCAGGAGCTGGCACAGAAGTTGTCCCAGGTGCTGCCTCAGGCGATTAATCAGATGACGCCCAGCGGTGCGGTCCAGACGGGTTGAGCAAATCGGGAGGAAGTTTCGTGCGACAAATTATTCAAATGGCGATTGCAGTCGCAGGCCTGGCATTTGCCGGCGGCGCCTGGAGCCAGGCTCCAGCCAGCGCACCAAGCGGCACGACGGGTCTGTGCAAGGACGGCTCTTTCACCTCGACAGCGACGAAGAAGGGTGCCTGCCGCGGCCACAAGGGTGTGCAGACATGGTATGCGGCGGCTGCGGCGACCTCCACAGCTGCGCAGGCAGAGACGCCCCCTGCAACAACCGCGCCGGCCGTTCCGGCAGCAAAATCGGCGCCGACGCCGGCACCCACGCGCGCCGCGGCACCTGGCGGTGGCCCGGGTCAGGTGTGGGTGAATACGGCCAGCAATGTCTATCACTGCCCCGGGGACCGCTATTACGGGAAAACCAAGGCCGGCGCCTATATGTCGGAAGCCGACGCCAAGGCCCACGGCAATCGCCCGGATCACGGCAAGTCCTGTCAATAGCCGACGCCGCGCGGAGTAGCCATGTCGCACCATTGATCATCGGCGGGGCGAGCCGATTTGATGCTCGCGACGGCCTTGCTGGCGCAATGCTACTGACTGGTCTTGGTGCGCCCCAATCTGACTTGGAAAAGGGCTTCCGGGATTACCCGGGCTGCTGCGGGTATGAATACCCAATCTGAACACATCTATCTAAATGAGGTACCGCGAATATATGCAAGAGCACGGCTTTGCCGTATCGCGACCGCGCGGAAAATCTCCGCAACAGGCGCCTTCTTCATGCGCTCGCCGAAACTGCAGGAGGAAAGCTCCCTCCTTGCCAGCGTGTGCAGCCTGGTCGGCGCGCTGCCACAGGCAGGGGCGCCGAGCAACCGACAGGCAATGGCGAACCTATCACGCGGCGAGCTGCTGTGTCAGGCCTTTGTGGCCTGCTGCGAACAGTGCGGCGGCCTGATCGTGGCGGACCGCATCGCGCTTAGGGCGCGCCACTGTCCTCATTGCGCGAACCGGGCCGACTGAGCTAAGCGCAAGTAGGATAGAAGTCTCGCTAATGCCGTCGTGCACGATCGGCGACGGGACCATGGCGCGCTTCATCGGCACACCAGCTCGGTGTCCTTCAGATCGCAGCCATCCGGCGGTCCATATTCAGTCCAGTAGTCAGTCATCTTTAGCCGCGACACCAGCGCTTTGAATCGGGGATCTTGGCGGAACGCACGCATTTCCGGCAACCACAGACTTCCGACAGCGACGATATCAGGGCCAGTCGTGCCACCGGCGGGAAACATCTGGTACATCTCATTATTGAGGCTCTCGAGCGCACTAAACTTTGCGAAGAGATAGAGCACGAACTGCCTACCTAAAGAGTCTGCATTCTTCCAGGCCGCCGCCTGGGTGAGTCCATCGAGCGCATGCAGCGCAGCTGGCTGCTGCGTCGGGTCGCCGAGCGCAGAACAGGCCAACCGCACCATTTCGGCACCACCGCTGGCGAGCAGCGCGGACGGTAAGGTCTTTACGGCGTGATCAGCTGCTTGTTTGTAGTCCCCACGACGCGCCGCGGCAATCGCGAATACCGCTTCGCGTTCGGTCGGAGCGGCACCCCGGTCGATCGACAGGTCAGCAAATTTCAATGCGTCCTGACTTCGGCCCATTGCCTGGTCGACAAGAGCGAGTATTGACGCCGTAAATCCACTGCCTGGTGCCAGCCGTTGACCATCAACCGCCTCGGCATGTGCTTTGCGCAGCTGGCCTGTTGGCAGCAGCACGGATCCCGCGTACTGGACCCGTAGAACTCCATCCGTCGGATCCGCGGCGATCGCCGAAAGAAAATCAGCCTCAGCCTGATGCCAATCACTACGTAACGCATTCAATGTGCCCAATACTGCCTTCGCTTCGGCCAGGCTTGGATCCAGCATCAAAGCCAGCTCGGCGTCCTGCTGGGCGTCCACGAATCCATGAGCCAGGGGATATCCTTGCCAGACCAGTGCCGTTCGCATGAACGCCCGTCCTTCGAGCGCGCGCGCGAACTTAGGGTCATGAGTCAATGCCTCGTCGTACAGCGCAATGGCAGCCAGGTAACTTTGCGGCGCTCCATTTACGATTGACTGTGCCTGCAGGTAGAACTGGTATGCGTCCAGGTTCTGGGTGGGAGACCGGCGCGGGGTGGAGTCCGGCAGATTTACCCTGAGGCTGGTCCTGAACGCCTGCACGACGGCGCCGGCAAGCTCATCCTCCAATTTGAAGATGTCGCCGAATTGCCGGTCGTAGCTTTGCGACCAGATCTGATAGCCGCTTTGCGCATCCACCAGCTGAGCGGTAATTCGGATATGGGCCCCGGCACTTTGCACGCTTCCCTCCAGGATCGTGCTAACTCCCAGATCCTGCGCGATCCCGCGGATGTCGATGTTCCGTCCCTTGTAGGCAAACGAGGAAGTACGGGCCGGGACCTTCAAACCTGGCACCTGCGCCAATGCATGAATCATTTCCTCCGCCAACCCGTCGCTTAGGTATTCCTTGGACGGATCCCCGGTCAGGTTGGCGAATGGAATCACTGCGATTGAGGCCTGCAAGGGATTTTTCACGGCGCGGTTGCGGGCGTATTCAACGCCCCACCACAAGCCTGCTGCCCCGATGATCAGTACCACTGTGGCCACCAGCAGCCAGCGTCGGTTCTGCACCACTGAACACGTGGCAGCTGCTGAAGGTTCATCATCAGAAGCAGCCGCCGCCGGAACCGAGCGGCTCTCTGCCACCTTCGAATGCGTAGTTACCACCGCACACGATGCCGACGCCAGCGGCACTACCCCAATTGGCATTCGGTAACCGTGCCCGCGCACGACCAGGATGTACCGCGGATCCTCCGCACTGTCGCTGAGGGCCTGGCGCAGCAACTTGACACGCTGAGTGACTACATCCGGACCGACCACAACCCCGGGCCATACCTGGTCTAGCAGTGCATCGAATGAAACGAGATCCGGCGCAGCCCGAACCAGCGCTAGCAGCAAGTCGAAGGACAATCCGGCAATCGCCAGATCGACGTCGTTACGAGTGACCTTGCGCGAACGGACATCAATCAGCAGGTCGTCAACCCGGTAGTAGCTCGCGACTGTCGCAGATGGCGTCGGTTCAGCGTTCATACACCCTGTCGCTACCCAATTTCAGCGTCACTACACCATAGCTACGCACATTCGGGCGGTCAGTTACGCGACGCTGGTCACCCGTCACCTCAACGAGGTCAGCCCTTGTGAACGCAGTGCAACACTTGGCCGGAATAGCGGCCATCACCTTAGCAGCGCCATGCCTGGCGCACCATTCCTTCGCCAATTTCGATACGACGAAGAGCCTTACGCTGCATGGCACCGTGAAGGAGCTGCAGTGGACCAATCCGCACTGCTACGTGCAGCTGCTGGTGACGGGGGCGACCGGTTCAGTCGAGTGGAGCCTCGAGATGAACTCGCCACTTGCCAGCTACCGGGCAGGCTGGAGGCCCGGCTCAGTACAGCGCGGCGACAAGGTGACCGTCATGCTCTATCCCACCAAGGACGGCACACCCGCCAGCCGCCTCATTTCGGTGACCCGTGCAGACGGCCGGACGCTGGGCGGAAGGCCGCCAGCATGATCCGGGCCAACGCCAAGTTAACGGCGGCGCTGGCCGCGACCCTCTTTGCAGCAGCTGCCGCCGCCGGGGAACCTCCGCCACCCCGCGCACTCGCCTTCGCGACCCTTCCGGACTGGACGGGCATCTGGGAAACCGAAGCGGCGGCAGCGTCCGTGTCGGGAGCCGGTGCACAGGCTGCAGCGAAGGGCGCCTCTTTACTGCCCCCGGATTTCAAGTCCTGCCACGCTGCGGGCTTCCCCGCTATCATGAATGTGCCCCTCTCGGACTTCATGTTCGAATTGCTCGTGACGCCCGAGCAAACAATGCTTGCAGCTACCGATGGCACCGTGCGACACGTCTACACGGACGGCCGCGCGCATCCGAAGCCAGCGGACCTCTGGCCCACCGCCGCCGGCGATTCCATCGGCCACTGGGACCGCAAAACGCTGGTCATCGACACCGTTGCCCGAGAGGCCGGTCCCATCTCGCCCTTTCCCGGGAGCCCAAATCTGAGTACGGCAGCCCATTTCACCGAGAGGCTGCGCCGCCTTGATGCCAACACCATGGAAGACGAAATGACAATCGATGACCCAAAACGGCTCACACGTCCGATGCAGTCAAGGATCCGCTACACCCGAGTGCGCGATATCGATCGTTTGATTCCTATTGATTGCGAGCACGACCGCGACCCGGTGGTCAATGGGAAGACCGTTGTGGCGCCGCCGTGATTCAACTGAATCGGTTGACTGCATGCATTCGCGGCGGCTTTGACGACGCACGGCTCGGTAACATTTGTGAACTCATTCGTTATCAATCAATATCTCATGTAACTGTTAAATTTCTTGTAACCTGAACAGAACACCAAACTCTACCGCTCCTATACCGGTGAACCCGGCACTGCCGTATCGAGGCTGCGGGGCAAATCCCCGCTGCGGTGCCCTGATCGTGGTCGAGCGCATCACATTCAGAGTGCACCGCTATCCGTATTGTGCAAGTCTGGGAGGATGATGCCCGGATTCCAAAGGGTACTGGTCATGGCTAATCTTGAGCCCTATATTTGATTTGTCCGTTCGTTGAGATCGGGCTGATGGCCTCGGACCGGCAGGAGAAAGACGATGAGCGCGACCTTCGCAGGAAGCTTAAGGCTTTCCCGCCGCCAGGCCATCACTGCCATGGCCAGTGCCGCCGGCGGCCTCGCCATCTCCTTTACGCTGCCGACGGTGACGTTCGGTGCCGAGGAGCCCAGGCAGCCCGGACCTATGGGTCTGCTGCAGAGCCCCGAGCTCGTCCCGCCTCACGAACTCTCTGCCTTCCTGGTGATCGATCCGGATGACACCGTCACCGTGCGCCTGCCGCACAACGAGTTGGGTCAGGGCACCACCACCGCGCTTGCGATGCTGATTGCCGAGGAGCTGTATTGCGACTGGTCCAAGGTGAAGTGCGAATACGCCTCGGCGAACCGCAACTTTCGCCAGAAGAACGTCTATGGCGCCATGTTTACGGTCGGAAGCCAGGGACTGCGCACCTCGGTCACCATGATGCAGCGGGCTGGCGCCGCCGCCCGCGACCGCCTGGTCAAGGCCGCCGCCCGTCACTGGAAGTGCGACGTTGCCGAATGCAGGTGTGAGAACAGCGTCATCGAGCATACGCCCTCGGGCCGCAAGCTCACCTACGGCCAGGTCTGCGCCGACGCGGTGGCGATCAGGCTCGATCAGGAACCCAAAATCAAGACGCCCGACCAGTTCACCCTGGTTGGCAAGCCCACGCCACGGCTCGACACCCAGGCGAAGATCGACGGCTCGGCCCGGTACGGCATCGACGCCCAAGTGCAAGGAATGGTCTACGCCGCGATCATTCAGTGCCCGGTACCGGGCGGCAAACTGAAGGCGGTCGATGACAGCGCCATCCGCGGTGCCCCGGGGATCATGCAGGTGGTGAAGCTGCACGACGCGGTGGCCGTGGTCGCCGACCAGTTCTGGCACGCCAAGAAGGCGGTTGACGCCCTGAAGATCGAGTGGGATATCGGCGCCTCCGGCAAGGTGCAGCAGGCCGATCTGGACAAGATCTACCGCGACGGCCTGGACGGCCCGATGGCCTCCGCCCGCAAGGCCGGCGACGTCCATGCGGCCCTCGCGACTTCCGGCGGCAAGCTGGTCGAGGCGCTTTACGAGGCACCCTACCAGGCCCACGTTGCAATGGAACCGCTCAACTGCACCGTGTGGCTACAGCAGGACAAGCTCGAGGTGTGGATTTCGACTCAGGCGCCGATGGCAGTTCTGACGGGCGCGGCCAAGGCCGCCGGTATTGCACCGGAAAAAACCTTCGTCCATGTCAACTTCGTCGGCGGCGGCTTCGGCCGGCGCGGCTCTACCGATGAAGCAATCCAGTGCGTCGCCATCGCCAAGGCGGTGGGCAAGCCGGTCAAGCTGATCTGGACCCGCGAGGAGGACATCCGCCACGATCGCTACCGCCCCCAGGCGGCCACGCGGTGGAAAGCCCGCCTGGACGAGGCCGGCAGGATTCACGCACTGGACGTGAAGGTCGCCGTGCCGTCCCTGTTCAAGGGGTCCGGAGGCGCCGCGCCCCGCTTCCCGGGCGTCGAACCCATGGCTGTCGAGTGCATAGCGGAAACCGCCTACAAGATCCCCAATTTCAGTGTCGGGGCCAATCTGATCAACACCCACGTGCCGGTGTCCTTCTGCCGTGGCGTGGGCTCCTCGCAGAACGGCTTCATGATCGAAGGCTTCATCGATGAACTGGCCCACGCGGCCGCGCAGGATCCCTACAGATTCCGTCGGGCGCATCTGGACCGGGCCGACTGGATCGGCGTGCTCGACATGCTGGCCGAAAAGTCGAACTGGGGCACGCCCATGAAACCCGGACGCGGACGGGGCATCGCCATCATGGAGTGCTATGGCACGGTCACCGGCCAGGTCGCCGAGGTGACCGTCGACTCCAGGGGCAAGGTGAAAGTGGACCGCATGGTGGTTGTTCAGGACTGCTATAACGCCGCCAATCCCAACACGATCGAACAGCAGATGGAGGGCGGAGCGCTCTTCGGTCTCGGCCAGGCGCTGTTCGGACATATCACATTCAAGGATGGGGCAGCCCAGCAGAGTAACTACCACGACTACCAGGTCGTGCGGATGTATGAGACGCCAAAGATTGAAACCTACCTGCACCTGACGGGCGGGCCGCGCTGGGGCGGCATCGGCGAGCCGGGCGTGGGACCGACCCCGGCCGCCGTATGCAACGCGGTGTTTGCCGCCACAGGCAAACGAGTACGCCGGCTGCCGCTGTCGACGGTGGATCTAATGCAGATCTGAAAACTGCGGCAAAGGACCCAATCGGGCATGCCGTCGCGATTCTTATGCGGATTATCCCTTTGACAAACCAAATGGAGATAGGCATCCGCGCCTGAACGGGTCTGTCCGACGACAGGATCCGACGAGCAGGATTACATAGATCCTGGATCAATCTCGTTCGGAATCCTACATTCTTCGCTGCACGGCAGGCGGTTGATCGAGACGCTGCAACACCGGGGGGGCTTGGAACACCCTGCCCCACCGACGCTCGTCGATCAGGGTCACGATGCCCGCGGCGAGTAGGTTGTTGAGCGCGCCGTTGGCCGCGGGTACTGAGACCCCCAAACCAGTCGCGGCCTGCTGGACCGAGATCACCGGGTTGCCGATGAGAAAACGCGGAAGGCGGCGCGTGGTCGAATTTGCCCGGTAGCTGGCAAGTTCCTTCTCCCATCGTTCGGCGAGCGCCAGGAGGTCCGTGGCGATGGAAATCGACTCATCACAGGACTCGACTACGGCGCGGGCCAGCATCTCGCACCACGGATCCCATTCGCCCCGCAACTGGACGCTTGCGAGTGCGGCGTAATAATCCGGCTTCGCTCGCAGCAGCGCTCCGGAGAGGTAAAGTGCTGGGTAGCCTTCGGCAGCCAGCATCAGTGGGATGAGCATTCGCCCAGTGCGGCCATTGCCGTCGTGAAAGGGGTGGATGGTCTCAAACTGGGCGTGCGCTATCGCGAGCTGCGCCAACAGGGTAAGGGTCGCCGGTTCGTCCTCGCGCGGCGTGTATTGCAGGATGCTTGCAGCCATCTCCTGCATGCATCCGGCTACTTGCCCCGGAGGCGCAGGTACGAACGACGCGTCTTCGATTCGTTTCGTAGGCCCTATCCAGACCTGCTCTTCTCGATAGGCACCGGTGGAACACTTGATTACCTCATCCTGCATCAACACGGCGTGCAGTTCGTTGATGAGCCCGAGATCCAGCGCCGCACGACCACCTTTGCGTATGCGTTCCAGACCAACCTGGAGCGCGGCGACGTAACGTTCGATTACCCGCACATCCGCAGGTAGGCCGGTTGTGCCATGCGTAGCCTCGAAGGTGAGCAGTTGATGCAGGTCCGACTGCGTGCCCTCGATGCGTGAACTCATGACCGCTTCGCGACGTGAGAGCGTGCGGGTCACCATATCGAAATTCGGAATGTATGCGAGTGCGCCCTGAAGGCGGCCCAAGGCCGTGTGCGCCTCGGCGAAGTCAGCCGCGTTCCGAGGGTCGATAGGGAGCCGGCGCGGCGTCGGCGGCGCCACTAGCGCGAGCGCATGCGGGTGCCCCTGTGCGGGCACCAGATAGGGCTTGCGGTCCTTGGCAATTTCGTCTCTGCGCATGCGGACGCCTAGGTCGGCGGAAAGCTTTAAGAGCCCCTCCAGTCTATTAAGGATATCGGATATTCTTTATAAATTCCATAATTGATAAAGATTATCCTGTAAACCTAACAAGCTTAACCGACTTCTTAAGGCGGTCTGTGTAGTGGCGCCGGAGGCGACTGGCTATTTCGACATTGTGGTTAAGGGTTTGCCGGGCAGCAGCTCGAGAGCGAGCGCCGCGATCTCATGGCCGCGCGGTATCAGCTAAGCAATTGCCTTCGCGAAAGCCAACCAGGTTGGGCTGCCGAATGCCCACATGACCCCTGCGTGGCATACGACGACGGCCGCTGCCGCGACCCAGTAGGCAGGATGCACGCGTTTATGGGCTCTGTGGTCGTACCCAATGACCACAGCCAATAGCACATACGTGACAATGAAACCGATAGTGATTTCCTGCGACGCGAATCCCAGTGGAATCGCGATCCGCCCGGTGCCGTTCCCGGTCATGATGAAGAGGGACGCGAGCATCAGCCGCTTGTGCCAATCGCTACGGCGGCGGTTCCACAGTCCCAGGCCAACGAGCGCGAGTACTCCTAAGATCTCGAAGAATGACAATGCCATGAACGCCAGCGGCGGCGGTGCCCGTGGCCGCCCTCTCCTCGGGCGTGAAGAAAGTGGCAAAGTTGCCCCCCGTCGCAATGGAGATTCGCTTGCCCGTCTCGATCATTTCGGGAGCAGCCTCGAGACAGTCTTCTGTGTAGCGGCTTCTAAGGACCCATGCGATCCGCCTCGACGCGGGGCTCACTCCACTCGCGCAATGGATTGGCGGAGATGAACTTCCTGCGCGCGCAACATCGCATTAAGACCGGGCATCCCCTCGGGGCCGAAGGTTCGCAGGTACGCCGGCAACAGCTCCGGCGTGGTGAATTCAACGAGCTGCGTTCCCTCGAGCCAAACATTGATCACTTCGAACGGGCCGCTGTTGCAATGCCCGCTCGGCCAGGCTTCGCGCCGCGCGATCTCGTGGATGTGGTCCTCGGGCAGTTTGGCCATGAAGAGCCCGTGGAAGCCATTGCGTTCCGGCGCCGACTCCGCGCGCGGCATCTCGGTGTAAGCGCCCGGGCCCGGTGCGTATGTGATGCCCCACGGCTCGAGCGAGATCATGGTGCCACGATCGTCGCCGCAACAGACGAAGAGTGCGCCCTTGTTGAATGGGGGAGACGGAGCCGCGACGACGATGGCGTCCAAGATCTCGGCCAAGACACGGGCCACGCGTTCGGGTTCGTGTGCATTGAATGACAGGTGGTAGAGCATCTCCCTCTCCTTCCTCGTGTAGTTTCAGCGTGACTTCATCATCTCCGCCCGGCGTCCGAGGCCTTCGGCGAGCGCCGAGAGCGCCTGCTCGACGACTGCCGACGCCTCGACGGCGTCCATCCCCCAGAACGTGCGTAGCATCTGCCACGAGGGAGCCGAATAGAGGACCTGCGCGGCGGCCGCGGCGCGGCGCAAGGTGCGTGCTTCAAGCCCGGGTACGGCGGCGTCGACGCAGCGGAGCATCATCTTGCGGCGTGCGTCGTTCCCACGCAGGCGCAGCCGCATGCCCTGGCGCGACGACAACATTGCTTCCACCATCGCGCTATTTGCCTCGAAACCGGCGAAGGATTTCTTCAAATTCGCCACCAGCTCATCAAGCGTCTGCGCGTCGAACGTGCCCGGACCGGAGACGTGCTCCTCGTGCGACCACCAGAAAGCGTCCTCGAGATCCTCTTTGGTCGCGAAGTGACGGTAGACCGTGCGCTCTTGTACGCCTGCGGCGCGCGCGACTGCGGCGACCGTAAGGTCCTTCCCCGCCGCCACCAGATCGTTGCAGGCGTCAAGGATGCGCTCACTCGTGTCGGAGCGCTGCCGGTCGCGAAGCGGCGAGTGATAGCTGCGCTTTACGGTAGCCTCGGCGCCCTTCACATTCATGTCAGTTAGTATGACATCAATTATGTTCGCGGGCAAGCGTGCTTTGCATGGCCGTTCGTGCGCGGCCAAGCCCCCATTCTTTCGAATGAACGTTCTATTGAGGCTGACTCACGGCGACCAACTTGCACGGAAAGCGGCCTCGCCGACCAAGCCTTGACTCACGTCGGGGCCGCGGATTTGGTGTAGAACTTTTTTACAACCATTGGCTTAGGCGACAGTAAGGTGACTGCAATCTGAACCGAATATCAAGCCCTATAGAAGCTATTCTCAGGAGCCCGGCCCTGCCGTATCTACCCCGCAGCGCACCTCGGTCACGCGCGCGAGCCGGGCTGACTGATCCGCGGTCGAGCGAGACGATCTATCCGCAAGGGCTGTTCGCTAGCGTGGGTGCGTCAAGGCGGCGCAATCGTGATCTTTCCATCTACGATGGGGTTGCGGTCGTTCTCACAGTCCCAACCGATGAATCGATCGAGCCCGATCACTCGGCGGTACCGAATCGTGATCGGCCAAGGTCGCACAAAGGCAACCGGGTCCTCGATCGTCATTTGATCCTCGAGCTCATCCGGAT
>DASZCK010000065.1:0-8583 GCA_035943195.1 Steroidobacteraceae bacterium | reverse complement strand
GGCCACTGATTGCACGCGTAAATCGGACCCGGCGCGACAATCCGGCGCTGCAGTCCGATCGCAGCCTGACGTTCTGCACCATCGACAACGACCAGCTCATCGCCTACCTGAAGCACGATGACATGGCCGAGAATGCCATCCTGACGGTCGTCAATCTCGATCCAAACAACACTCAGTCCGGCTGGCTGCATCTGGATCTGGGCTTGCTGGAGCTGGCCGCCGAGCGGCCGTACCAGGTCCACGATCTGCTGACGGATCAGCGTTATCAGTGGCGCGGGGCGCTCAATTTTGTGATGCTCGATCCGCGGCGCATACCGGCCCATATATTCCGCATCCGTCGCCACCTGCGGCGCGAACACGACTTCGACTACTTCCAGTAGCTCCGACTCATGAACGACGTCCAGGCGCCCGCCCAGGAATCCTCCACGCCCTCCGGGCTCGGGGTCGATGACCCGCTCTGGTACAAGGATGCCGTCATCTACCAGATGAACATCAAGGCCTTCCTTGACTCCAACGAAGATGGCATCGGGGATTTCGCCGGCCTGACCTCGAAACTGAACTACATCCGCGACCTGGGCGTGAACACCATCTGGCTGATGCCCTTTTATCCCTCGCCGCTCAAGGATGACGGCTACGACATCTCCGAGTACACGAATATACACCCACAGTTCGGTACGCTCGAGGACTTCCGGACCATGCTCACCGAGGCCCACAAGCTCGGCCTCAAGGTGATCACCGAGCTGGTCATCAACCACACATCCGACCAGCATCCCTGGTTCCAGGCGGCGCGCAGGGCGCCCGCCGGCTCGCCCGAGCGTGACTTTTACGTCTGGAGCGATACCGACCAGAAATACCTGGGCACCCGCATCATCTTCGTCGACACTGAAAGTTCCAACTGGACCTGGGACCCGGTCGCCAAGGCCTACTACTGGCACCGGTTTTTCAGCCATCAGCCTGACTTGAATTTCGACAATCCGCAGGTGCTGGCAGCGGTGCTGCGGATCATGCGCTTCTGGCTCGACCTCGGCGTCGATGGGTTCCGGCTGGATGCCATTCCCTACCTGGTGGAACGCGAAGGCACCAACAACGAAAACCTGCGCGAGACCCACGATGTCATCCGTCAGCTGCGCGCCGCGATCGATGCCAATTATCGCAACCGGTTTCTGCTGGCCGAGGCCAATCAGTGGCCCGAGGATGTCCGTGAGTATTTCGGTGATGAAGATGAGTGCCACATGGCCTATCACTTCCCGCTCATGCCGCGCATCTACATGTCGATTGCGCAGGAGGACCGCTACCCGATCACCGAGATCATGCAGCAGACGCCCGACATTCCGGACAGCTGCCAGTGGGCGATCTTCCTGCGCAACCACGACGAACTGACGCTGGAGATGGTGACCAGCAAAGAGCGCGACTACATGTACACCACGTACGCTTCGGACGTACGGGCGCGCATCAACCTGGGCATCCGCCGCCGACTCTCGCCACTGATGGAAAACGATCAGGACCGCATCAAGCTCATGAACAGCCTGCTGCTGTCGATGCCCGGCTCACCCATCCTCTACTACGGGGATGAGATCGGCATGGGCGACAATGTCTTCATCGGTGATCGCAATGGGGTCCGCACGCCCATGCAGTGGAGTCCGGACCGCAATGCCGGATTCTCGCGCGCCGATCCGCAGCGGCTCTACCTGCCACCGATCATGGATCCGGTGTACGGTTATCAGGCCACCAATGTCGAGGCGCAGATACGCGACCCGGGATCGCTCTTGAGCTGGACCAAGCGGGTGCTCGCGGTACGCAAGACCAGCCAGGCCTTCGGACGCGGCACGCGGCGGTTCCTCAAACCCGGAAATCGCAAGGTGCTGGCCTACCTGCGCGAATATGGCGAGGACAGCATTCTGTGTGTCGCCAATCTGTCGCGCTCGGCCCAGCCGGTGGAGCTGAACCTGGCAGCCTTCAAGGGCCGCGTACCGGTGGAAATGCTGGGCCGCACCACCTTTCCACCCATCGGCGATCTGCCCTATCTGCTGACCCTGTGCGGGTACGGCTTTTACTGGTTTCGATTGACGCACGACGCCCAAGCGCCCTCCTGGCATGAGCCGATTTTCTCCATCGACGAGCGGCCGGTGGTGGTGCTGTTCGACGGCTGGAACACGCTTTTCCGCGACCGGGTCATGCCCTGGCGCATCGGCATGGCGGAAAAGACCCGGCTGCAGTTCGAGACCGACACGCTGCCACGCTTCATCGAGGCGCAGCGGTGGTATGCCGGCAAGGGCGTGGCCATTGATCGCGCCCACATCGCCGACCAGGCGCTGTGGCAGGATGGCAAGTGGAGCTGGGTGCTGGCGTTGCTCGAGCTCGGCACGGGCCCGGAAGCGGCCTCGTATTTCATGCCCCTGGCCCTTGCCTGGGAGGATGGCGAGGAGGAGCGGCTGCGCAATCTCGGCACGGCGGCCATCGCCAAGGTTCGCCAACAGGCCAATGTCGGCGTAATGGGTGACGCCTATGCGGATGAGGCGTTCTGCCGCGCCCTGGTGGGCGCCATGGCGGCAGGACGGGACATTGCGACGGCCCAGGGCAAGCTGCAGTTCCGGCCCACGGCGGCATTTCGGGTACTGGCCGGCGAGGATTATGCGGCCCTGCCGGTCACGCGCCCGCGCGGCTCCAGCTCCAATACCGTTGTCACGCTGGGTGAGCGTCTCATTCTCAAGGGTTATCGCAGGCTTCGGGCAGGTGCCAGTCCCGAGCTTGAAATGGGACTGTATCTCACCGAGGTCGTGCGCTTCGCGAACTGCGCAGCGGTGGCAGGAGTCATGCAGTACTTGGGCAATGACGGGCAGACCACAGTCCTCGGCATGCTTCAGGCCTACGTCGGCAACCAGGGGGACGGCTGGACCTATGCACTGGAATACCTGCGTCGACATCTGGAGGAACATCGCACCGCGCCCGCTACCGACGGCCTACCGCTCGAGGCGCATGAGGCTTTTCTCATGCTGATGCGCACCCTGGCGCAACGCACGGCCGAGCTGCATGGCGCCTTGGCGAGCGCCAGCGATAACCCCGACTTCGCGCCCCAGGCGCTGACGCGGGCGGATTTCGAGGCGTATCGGGAGCGCGCCGTGCGCGAATTGCGCTCGGCCTTTGAGCTCTTGAAGTCCAACCTGGAACAGATTCCCGCGCCCGATCGTCCCAAGGCCAACGAAGTGCTGGCGCTTCAGGACAAGCTGCTGGCCAGGATTGGGGCGATGACGGCGCAGGAGACGGCGGGTCGGAAGATCCGCATTCACGGGGACTACCATTTAGGACAAGTCCTGCTCACCCGTAACGATTTCGTCATCGTCGATTTTGAAGGTGAACCAGGCCATGGTGTCGAAGAACGGCGTGCCAAGCAGTCGCCGCTGCGCGACGTGGCCGGCATGCTGCGCTCATTCAGCTATGCCGAACACAGCGCGCTGCGCAGCGCCGCGCATGATGAGGTCGAATACACCAAGCTCGCGCCCCTGGCGCATGCCTGGGCCACCCAGGTGCGCGAGGCCTTCCTCACCACCTACGACGCCTCGGCACGCGATTCATCGCTCTACACTTCCTTCACGCCCGGCCGCGGCCTGCTGGGTCTGTTTGAACTCGAGAAGGCGCTTTACGAGCTGCGCTATGAACTGAGTAACCGCCCCAGTTGGGCGGGAATACCGCTGCAGGGTATCCTCGAGGCCGCGGGAGACGATCATGCAAAGCCTTAACCTTTTGCTTGACACCACGCGTGAGTTCTTCCACCAGGTGGCCGCCCTGCTGCCGCGCCTGGTGCTGGCGCTGGCTGTCGTCATCATCGGCTGGTTGCTGGCCAAAATCATCCGCTTTGCCATCGAGCGCGGCTTGCGGGCCGTCAATTTCAGCGTCCTGACCCAGCGCGCCGGCACGGACCACTTCCTGCAATCCGCCGGCCTGCGCGGCGACACCACGACGCTGTTCGGATTGGTTGGATACTGGATGGTGCTCATTGCCGCGCTGATGGTCGCCTTCAACGGCCTGGGGCTCACCTATGCGACGGATCTGCTGCAGCGCGTGGAGCTGTTCGGGCCCAAGGTGTTGGTGGCCGGGGTGGTCATGGTACTGGGATCGTACTTCGCGCGCTTCGTCGGCGAGGCGGTGGATCGCTTCTGCCGCGATGCGCAGGTTGCCGATGCGGATATGTTCGGCAAGATCACCCGCTACTTCATCATGGCATTCGTGATCATGGTGGCCTTGAGCGAAATCGAGGTCGGCGGCGACATCGTGCAGCGGGCCTTTCTGATCATTCTCGCCGGCATCGTGCTCGCCCTGGCGCTGGCCTTTGGCATCGGCGGCAAGGAGTGGGCCGCCGCGCTGCTCGAGCGGTGGTGGCCCCGCAATAAATAGTCATAGTTGCGAGCTGGCGATTGCGCGCTTTGCTGACACGTCGAATGGGCGTGCGCCTACACGGCGGATTCCGCGCTTCCGACGATCATGCCGCGATGGATCACCGCTGGGGTCATAGGATTGCGATCGATCTTCCGATCCGGGTGATGCATCCGGGCATCTCCCGCTGCGAACCGGGGCGGCTCAGCAACATCAGTCTGGGTGGCGCGCTGATCAAGAGCCCGCTGGATTCAGCCGTAGGAGCCCGTCTGCAGCTTGCCATCACCGTTCCGTGCGGCGAGGACTCCTACGAATCCGTGATCGATGCCTATCTGGTGCGCCGCTCCGCGCCGGGTCTGGGCATCGAGTGGGCGCATTTCGCGCCGATCGAGGTCATCGACCTGGTGAGGGCGGTACCTTCCGCTGGTACTTATTGAGCCAGCGCCGCGGCCGCATTGGCCGCGACGATGAATGACGTGGCGGCATCGACCACGTATTCATTCTCGTACCACAGAAACGGCCAGTTGTCCTTGAGCTCGGGATAATCCGGCTGGATGATGACGACGCCGGGAATCATGCCGCCGGGGATGAAGGTGTAGTCGGCGCGGTTGTTACCATAGGCCACGAGCTTGGAGACAGTGCCGACGGTGGACACCAGGGACACATTCGACACCGGATGGCGGCCGAGCACATAGTCGAAGGCGCGCAGGGTCGGCTCGATCCCGATCACCTGCGGAAACGCCTGGTGCAGATAGTACATATGGATCGCGAAATCCGTGACTGTCTGGGCTCCGCCCCAGGTGCCGGTGTCGATGGGAACGCCGAAGGGATTACGCTCAAACTCCGCGTCCTGTCGGGTCTTGAACGCCTGGACGGCCGAACCTATGGTCTGCCGGAAGTCCACGTCCATAAAGGGAAGCGCTCGAGCGGCAAGCCATCCTGAGCTGGAAAAGTTCTTCTCGATGTCGGGGAGCAACTCCCGCAATCGCGCCGCGTAAGCTGCGCTCTTGGTCGCAATCAGCAGCTCCACGGCCGCCCTGGTTTCTTCCTCGTCCAAAGGACCGCCCGTGGTATTGAAGGACTTGAAGAGCAGCGGCGGGTGGCTATGCTCCTCCTTCCAGACGCCCGCGGCGATGGTCAGGCAGCGGCTCGCCAGGGTGTCATCATAGCCGCGCAGCACGCGGCTGGCCGCTGCCAGCGCCGCGGCCGCCGCGTAGTTCAATGCAGTGGTATGGGATGTGAACGCCCAACGATCATCCGGTGCTCCCGAGAATTCGCCCTGAGTCTGAAGGGGCCCAAGCCGTGGGGAATAAATCCTGCCGTCGGTTTTCGAGGCCGCATCGCCAAGATGGGTGTATTCCTCCAGAGTCGGCTCGATGATGCCCGGGATGGCATGGCCGAAGGCTGCATACTGCGCCAGTAGCTGCAGTACTCCGTGTTTGATCTGCTGGAGCACGTCCGGTACGCCGTCGGGACGATGGATCCGCACCAGCCGTGCGCCTTCATCCACGGTGGTCGCGTCCCAGTCGAGGCCAAAGGCCTCGCGCGCCAGGGCCAGATGGGTGATGACCGTTGCCTGGGTCTGGGTTCGGATATCGTAGTCGCCGGCGTCATACCAGCCGCCGCGGTTCAATCCGGGGATATGCGCACCCGTGGCGAACGGCGAATCCGAGGTGGCGCCCATCGAATAGCCATCGAAGTGGGTGTAGTTCACCGGTGCCTGGCGTGCATCGTCCAGATGCGAGGCGCCATGCCAGACGCGATAGCCCTCCCGTACTTTGACGTGGTCCATCTGCACGGCCAGATAGGTGTCCAGGGAAGGCTGCCAGACTCCCTGGCGGTACAGATCCGCCGCGATCCGAAATGGACCGAAGGATTGACCCTGGTATGCGATACGGTAGACCCCCGGGTCGCGAACGGCCGTGAAATCGAACCGGGCGTACTGATAGCGCAGCCACCGGCCCCAGGGTTTGACCGCAGCTTCGAATACCGGTTGGTAGTCGCCCGCGGCGTCCAGGCGCAGCACGCGCGCGCTGCCGGCAGCGCGGTCAAGCGGGTCGGTTTCGATGATGGCGATTTTGGACCGCTGCGGGGTGTAGCCCACCTGATTGAATGACACCACCGGAGGCCTGACCCATCCGGCAATCACGTGCGGATGAATGTGCCACACCAGGGCATTCTCGGTACGGTCGGCCGGCAGCAGCTGCCGCACGACGAACCAGCCGTTCTGCGCCCGGATGCGGCCATCGAACAACTGCAGGCTTCCATTTTCCGCCGCGATGCTTACCCGGGTTGCGGGGTCCTCCGGCGAGAGCACGATCTGGCGTCCGTGCGCGAAGGGCAGCGGCACTGCCGCTCCCTGCGCGTCGCGGCCTATGGGTCCTTGAGGATGCCGAGGAAAGATGCCCGCAGCATCATCAGCGCTGTAGCTCTTACCGAAATAGCTCGTGGGCAGGAACTCCAGGTTGAACCCTGCCTTACCCACCAGCGCCGGCGCCAGCGGCTGATCGAGGTGTACGGCCACGCGAACGCCCTCGCCTTCGGCGGTCACCTCGATCCGATAGTTCAAATGCAGGTCCGGGTAGCCGGAGATTGCAACGAGCTGATTGGGCACGGTGCCGTGTTTGCGCGCCGTGAACGGCGGCACGGGGTCCCATTGCTCCGGGGTCGCCTGCAAACGGACTTCACCCCCGGTCGCAATGCGCTCACCGTGCAGAATGATTTCCACGCCACCCAGCTTCTGATCCCGGAACACAGGGTGAAAAGTGTTCTGGTACACGAGGACGCTCAGTCCTTGCGTAGCAAGATAGTCCAGGGGATGCAGCGTCAGGTCGCCCGCCCATAGCGGGCTCATGCAGCCGAGCGCCAATAACAGGACGGCCGCCCGCTGCACGACGCCCTGACGCTTTGATCGCTTCATGAAAATATCGCCCCCTTTGGGGATCAGGGGACCAGTTGCGATAGGTCGGACTCTGCAAGCAACAATGCGCAGCCGGCCATGAGGCCATCACGGTCCGAAACATCGAAGCGCGCCAATTCCGGGCTGTCCAGATCCAGGACACCCAGCAGGCGCCCGTTCTGCACCAACGGCACCACAATCTCGGAGCGCGACGCCGTGTCGCAGGCAATATGGTCCGCGAAGGCGTGCACATCGGGGACGATGAGCGTTTCCCGGCGCTGGGCGGCGGTGCCGCAGACGCCGCGCCCCAGACGGATGCGGACGCAGGCGGCCTTGCCCTGAAATGCCCCGAGCACCAGTTCCTCACCCTTAAGAAAGTAAAACCCCACCCAATTCACCTCGGGCAGGCCGTGGTAGAGAACCGCGCACATATTGGCAGAATTGGCCAGGCCATCGGTCTCGGCGGTGAAAAGCTCAGCGAGCTGGGCGTTCAAGTCTTGGTACAGGGTCGCCTTGTTCATTCTTAACGAGCTTCATTCATCGCCGGAATCGTTAATTTCCTGCAATTCGCGCCCGGCCGGATACTGGATGGAGTAGGCCTGGTGAATGGTCACGGTCTGCTGCGGCGCAGGCTCGAGTTTCCACAGCCAGATCCCGGCCTTGCCATCGAGGTCCTTCACCGTGGGCTCTGTTGCGCCCTTCAAAACCTCGACGTGGACGTCCGCATTCTTGCTGATCGCAATCCGGTCGACCACCTCGATTGGAATCGCGGTGGGATGATAATTGGTGATTTCGAAGCGCTGGCGAACCTCCCTGACCGATTGCCGATTGATCAGCCCCTTCTGCCCGGACTGAGTCGCCTCCTGCCGGACGCTCACGCGGATGCGCTCATCCACGCCGAAGGGCATGCGCACTTCTGCACCTGGCAGAAAGGCCTTGGTGTCCGCCTGGCCCACATAGGCTCCGTCCCGATACAGCTGCAGTTGTCCCGCTTCGATCGGAACCGATCCCGAGTACTTGAATGCCGCCTCCAGATGCGCTTGCGCATTGACGTTCGGCACCACGCGGGCGACCAGGTTCACATCAACGGCATTCTCGCCAATTGGAAACAGACGGGCCTGGCGGTCGGCCAGCAGCGAAATGCGCGACGGTACATGGTAGTCAGCGACGTATTCGGTGGCTGCCTCAGAGGCGATCCGACGCCGCGATCCGGTGACGACGACTTCTTCCAGCGGGGCCTCCGCACTCGGGGCGGCCGCCCGCGCGGCCTGGGCCACACCCATTCTGGAGATTGCCGTCGACAGCGGCGGTGG
>DASZCK010000064.1:0-49895 GCA_035943195.1 Steroidobacteraceae bacterium | reverse complement strand
TGTCACTGCAGCGCGTCGATGCCATCTGCGAGCTGATTGGGCTCGGATTGGTGGAGATCCTGGAGCAGGCGCGGGAACGGATGGCGCCGTCAAACCAGCTCACCCACGCCCAGGAGAGCGAGATCGTCGCGGATCTGCGGCTGCTCTTCATGACCTGGCTGGTTCTCATCCGTACGCCGGTTGAGGAAATCGTCAAGGTCTATCGCTTCAATGAGCGCGAGGTGCTGAAGTACCTGATTCGACTGGATCGCCTCAAGGTCATCGAGCTGCAGCCCGGCAACCGGGTGCGGCTGCTGGTCAGCCGCCACTTCTTCTGGCGCCCCGGCGGACCGGTGCAGAAGTACATCGACCAGAAGCTGCTGCGGGAATTCTTCGCCAGCCACTTCACCGAACCCACCGACGAATTCTTCTTCCATGGTGGCCGCGTCTCCGCGCAGGCCCTGGGTCAGATCAAGCGCGCGCTGCAGGGCGCCGCACGCGAGTGTGCGGAAATCATCGAACGGGACCGGTCGGGTACCAAGGAGCGCTTCGGCGCGGCGTATGTCCTGGCCTTGCGCCCGTGGAACTACAGCGGCTTCAGGCAGTTCGACCGGGAATGATCCGCATCCTTTTCGTCTGTCTCGGCAATATCTGCCGCTCACCGACGGCCGAAGCCGTACTGCGGGGTCTTGCCGCCAGCGAAGCGCCGGAACTCGGCCTCATCGTGGATTCATGCGGCACTGCCAACTATCATCCGGGTTCGCCCCCGGACCGCCGCTCCCAGGCCGTGGCCCGCAAGCGCGGCTACGACCTATCGGACCTGCGCGCGCGTCAGCTGCGCGATGGCGACTTTGCGTCGTTCGATCTCATCCTGGCGATGGATCGCAGCAATCTTCAGGAACTGCGGGAGCGCGCACCACCCGGCGTCCGCGATCGGATTCAGCTTTTTCTCGACTACGCACCCGAGCAGCCGCTGCGTGAAGTGCCGGACCCGTATTACGGTGGTCCCGGCGGCTTCGAGGCTGTGCTTGAGCTCATCGAGGCCGCGTCGCGCGGATTGCTGCGGCGCCTGCGACACACAGGCGCCGCAATCCAGAAGGCCTGATCAGTCCTCGTCGTGGCCGTGACCGGTGGGTGTCGAACCCGCGGGCGGCGCTGAAGACCACACCACGTACGGACGGGGCGCTTCACCGCTCGGGGTCGCGGCCGCCGGCCCAGCGGGTGGCTCGTAGTTATGCGTCGGGGCTGGTGCCGGCTCGCGTGGCACGTCGGCAGCTTCGTGGGCGCGCGGCGCCGCCTCATCGAAGCCATGTTCCTCGTGCGCCTGTTCGGACTGATGCTCATGGCCTTCGAAGCCGCCGTTCGGGGCAGCGCCATTGCCCTCGCTCTGACCACCGCCCTGGGGCATGGCGTCCCGTGAGCCGCCGCCGCCGCGACGACCGCGCCGGCGCCCGCGGCGCCCGCGGCCGCTGCGTTCAGCGTTGCGGTTTTCCTCACCCGGAGCTGACGTACCCGCAGCCACGCCGCCGGCGGCTGCCGGCTCGACCGGCTGCGGATTTGCGCCATCACGTTCCGGTTCGCGCTCCCGGAAACGCTCCCGGTCACGGCCCTGATCTCGATTGCCCTGGTCACGATTTCCTGGGTCGCGACTGCCCTGGTCACGGGCACCTTGCTCGCGGCCGCCCTCGCGTCCGCCCTGGCGGTTGCCCGGGTTGTCGCGATTGCGGTCATTGCGTGGCGGGCGATCGCCACCGCGATCGGCGTTGCGTTCGCCACCGCGATCCTCGCCACCGGCGCTGCGGTCGCGCTCACCGCTGCGATGCCGATCCCGACCCCGACCGTCGCGTCCACCCCGACCGCGATCGCGGTCACGGGGGTGACGCCGACCGTCCCGGTCGCCACCAAGGCGTTCGCCACCGCGCGCTTCGGGGCGCGCGGCCTGGGTGTCGGCAGCGACTGCCGGCGGTGCGGAAGGCGCGGGATCTCCGAACAGAGCGCGCAGCATGCGCTTGAACAGGCCCAGCTGCGGCGCCGGTGCCGCAACCGGCGTCGGCGCGGCCGCGGGTACCGGCACGTGCACGATGATGGGTGCAGCCGTCGTCGGCAGCAGCGTCGCGACTGCGGCAGCTTCCGAGGCCGGCTTCTTTTCACCCAGCGCCGGGTCAGCCACTTCGGCTGCGACCGGCATCAGATAGCTGAGCTGCTTGTTCTCGGGCAGCTCCATCTCATCGTCGCGGACGCGCCTGATGGTGTACTCGGGGGTCTGCATGTGCAGATTCGGGACGATGACCAGGTCGACATCGCTCTTGTCTTCCAGCGCCCGCATCCACTCGCGCTTCTCGTTGAACAGATAGGTAGCTACGTCCACCGGAACCTGGGCGACGACGCGCACGGTGCGATCCTTGCGCAGTTCCTCGCCGATCAGGCGCAGGATCGACAGCGCCATGGACTCGATGCTGCGGATGCTGCCGATACCGACGCAACGCGGGCAGACGATGTGGCTGGACTCGCCGAGGGATGGTCGCAGGCGCTGCCGGGACATTTCCAACAGACCGAAACGCGACAGGCGCCCGATCTGAATGCGCGCACGGTCCATCTTCATCGCATCACGCAGCCGATCCTCGACGTCGCGCTGGTTCTTGGTCGACTCCATGTCAATGAAGTCGATGACGATCAGACCACCGATGTCGCGGATGCGCAGCTGGCGGGCGATCTCGTCGGCTGCCTCCAGATTGGTGTTCAGTGCCGTGGCTTCGATGTCCGAGCCGCGGGTGGCGCGCGCCGAGTTGATGTCGATGGAGACCAGGGCCTCGGTGTAGTCGACCACGATGCTGCCGCCGGAGGGCAGGGAGACCTTGTGGGCGTAGGCCGACTCGATCTGGCTTTCGATCTGAAAGCGGGTGAACAGCGCAATGTCGTCGGTGTAGTGCTTCAGGCGCCGCTGTGCGTCGGCGGGCATGAAGCGCTGCATGTATTCCTGGGCCTTGCCGAAGGCGGCATCATCATCGACCAGGACCTCGCCCACGTCGTCGGAAAGGTAGTCACGCATGGCGCGGGTCACCGCGTCACTTTCCCGGTACACCAGGAAGGGCGCAGGGCGATCCTTTTCGGCGGCTGCTATCTGCTCCCACTGCGTCCGCAGATTGTCCAGATCCCACTGCAGCTCCTCGACATTACGGCCGACGCCGGCGGTGCGGATGATGGCGCCCATGCCATCGGGTATCTGCAGCTGGCTCATCGCTTCGCGCATCTGGTCACGGTCCTCGCCTTCGATGCGGCGCGACACACCCCCGGCGCGCGGGTTGTTCGGCATCAGGACCAGGAAGCGGCCGGCCAGACTGATGAAGGTCGTGAGGGCGGCGCCCTTGTTGCCGCGCTCCTCTTTTTCGACCTGCACCATGACCTCCTGGCCCTCCGTCAGGAGTTCCCGGATGTTCATGCGGCCACTTTGGGGATTGCCACGGAAGTAGTCGCGTGACACTTCCTTGAGCGGCAGAAAGCCGTGGCGCTGGGCGCCGTAGTCGACAAAGCAGGCCTCGAGCGAGGGTTCGACCCGCGAGATCCTGCCCTTATAGATGTTGGCTTTTTTCTGTTCCTTGGACTGTAACTCGATACTCAGGTCATAAAGCTTCTGACCATCAACCAGAGCGACCCGCAGCTCTTCCTGTTGAGTGGCGTTGACTAGCATTCTCTTCATGTTCGGCCTTAACCCAGCAAAGTGGGGCCGACAAGCAAACGACGGGAGGCCGCATGAATCCATGCGGCACGACATAAAAGGATAGGGATGATCGAGTCTCGCTCTTCATGAGGACCCGCCCACGGAAGGGTGGTTGCCTAAAACCTTTTGTAGCTCTACCGACGGCGCGCCCGGAGTCGTTGTTGTGAGACTTCAATCGGGTGCAGCAATCTTGTCGGCCCAACGCGATGGCCTCGATTTCGAGGACCAACTAAAGACCTCCCGCGTAACGGAAGGCCGGTAACATGCGCACAGCCATGCCGCGCGCCTGTGGCTGTCCTTCATTACTGGACAGCTTCGAGAGTATAGCGCTGAGACCGTTGTAAAAACAATATCTTACGATTGAGGTGGAAGTTGTCCGACCAGCCAGAAGGGCAGGTGCGCGAAGGGGTGCGCCACGTTGCAGTCAGCGCTGACCAGGCGGGAGTGCGGCTGGACAACTTCCTGACGCGGCTCTTGGCGGGCGTGCCTCGCAGCCGAATTTTCCGCATTGTGCGCCGCGGCGAGGTCAGGGTGAACGGCAAGCGGGCGAGCCCCGAAACGCGCCTGCAGGAGGGGGATTCGGTACGGGTGCCGCCAGTCAGTCTGCCTTCACCGGATGCTCCGCCGCCCGTGGCGCGGGTCCCCCGCACTCTGATCGAGACGGTTCGCGATGCCATCATCAGCGAAAACGAACGCCTGATCGTGGTCAACAAGCCGGCTGGCATTGCCGTGCATGGCGGCAGCGGCGTGAGCTTCGGCATTATCGAGGCGCTGCGTGCGGCGCGCCCCGAGGAGACACTCGAGCTGGTGCATCGGCTGGACCGGGACACCAGCGGCTGTCTCCTGGTGGCGCGCAAACCCGCCGCGCTGCGGGTGCTGCACGCGATGATGCGCGATGGCGAAGTGGAGAAGGGGTACCTGGCGCTGGTGAAGGGGCCGTGGGACCTCGGCAAGAAACGCATTGATGTGCCGTTGAACACCGAAGGGCGCGTCGGCGGCGAGCGCACGGTACGGGTTCAAGCCGGCGGCAAGAGTGCCATCAGCACCTTCAGTCCGGTGCAGTTCTTCCGTAACGTCGCCTCAATGGTGGAGGTGGACCTGGACACCGGGCGCACCCATCAGATCCGCGTGCACGCCGCTCACGTGGGCCACCCGGTGGCCGGCGATGAAAAATACGGCGACAAGGAATTCAATGCGCGCATGCGCGAGCAAGGGCTGGCGCGCATGTTCCTGCACTCCCACCGCATTTCCTTTGACTGGCCAAATGGTGGGGATTTCAGCGCCAGTGCGCCCCTGCCGACGGACCTGGCCGCCGTGCTCGACGCCCTGGGCGAGTCCACCAGCGCCAAGAGTTCGCGACGCCGACGCTGACTTGCCCTGGTGTAACCTATAGGTTACTCTCCTGCTCCCCGGCAAGGAGCTTTCGATGAGCGACGTGCGTGACGAGGGCGCGCCCGCCCGACGCAGCAGCTACTGGCGGGAAGTCGGCTGCGCTTGGTTGGACCTGGCATTGGTCGTCGTGGGCAGCCTGGCACTCAGGTTCGGACTCATGCGCTTCGCCTGGTTCTCGAGCTTCCATGACAACCATGCCTTCTGGGCTGAGCTCGTCCCGATCTGGCTCGTGGTCATATCGTTCATGCTGTTCGTCAGGCCGCGGTGGCGTGGCGCAGAGGATGCCGCGTACCGCGAGGACCTGCGCCGCGGACGACTGAAGCGGATGTCGCTGGCGTCGAGGTCGGCCGTGCTGCTGGTGTCGCTCGGCCTTATCGTGGTCGGCTCGATCTTCCGCGGGCCCTACCAGGTGGTAGCACTGGCAGTGGGTGTCCCCACGCTGGTTTTGTTCGCGCTGGAGGAAGTCAACATCGTGCTCCGACCTGGCGATTCATTGGTCGTTCGTGATCGCCCGGATGAGCTGGTTGAGTTCTTCAAGGCTCGTTCGCTGCAGATCGGCTACTTGGTGGCGGTTTTGTCGCTGCTGTGCAGCTATGTAGTCAGCCTGGCCGCGCCGAGATACGCGAGCATGCTGCTGTCGGTGGTCCTGGTTGTCAGTTTGCTGGTTCCAGCCCACGTCTATCACCGACTGGACCGGCGCGCGGGTGGCGATGATTGAGGCGAGGCTCGGCAACCACCTGCGCCAGTGGCGTGCAGACAAGGAATTGACACAGGCAGAGTTGGCGAACCTCGCCGGTGTGTCACGCAAGACCATCAATACCGTGGAGAACGGTGTGTTCATTCCGTCGGTCCAGTTGGCTCTTGTTTTGGCGCGGGCCCTGGGGACGACAGTTGAGGCGCTTTTCTACCTTATTCCGCCGCGTGCGCAACGCTGAGCCGCGCCCTCAGAACAGCGCGTACCCGGCCTGGCGCAGGGCGCCCGCGAGCCAGATCAGCGGCAGGCCCACCAGGGCGGTGGGATCTTCGGATTCAATGCGCGAGAACAGCGCGATTCCCAGACCCTCGGATTTGAAACTGCCGGCGCAGTTCAGCGGTTGCTCACGGGCGACGTAATTTTCGATTTCAACCGTCGTCAGATCGCGAACGGCGACCGTAATGGTCTCCAGGTGGTTCACGCTGTAACCGGTGTTATGCCAGCGCACGGCACAGGCGGTGTGGAAGCGCGCCTGGGAACCGGACAGATGTTTGAGTTGTTGAATGGCCCGTTGTGCCGTTCCGGGCTTGTCGAGAATCACGCCTCCGGCGGCCGCGACCTGGTCGCTGCCGATGACGACCGCCCGGGGGTTACGCAGGGCCACCGCCTCGGCCTTGGCCGCGGCCAGGCGCAGCGCCCGTTCGGTGGCTGGCTCGCCTTGCAGATGGCCTTCATCAACGTCCGGGGCCTCCACGGTAAAGGTCAGGCCCAAGCGCTCAAGGAGCTCGCGGCGGAAGGGAGAGGTAGAGGCCAGGATCAGGGATGGCTGGGGGCTCAAGTGACACCATTGTAGGAAGTGAAACGGATTGCCGAAACAAGGGTTTGCGCCCACGCAAGGGACTTTGACTTGGGGGGGCGCGCTACCTATGATACGCGCCCCATGTCAGAGGGCTGGTCGAAGTTGCTCGATATCGGCCCGCTGGCCGACGGTCGCGCGCGGATCGATTTCTCGATCCCGCTCAAGGAGTTCCCGCGGGTGCTGCCGTTGCTGGCGGCGACCGACGGGGAGGCGCGGGGCCGGGTGGATTTTAGCCGCGAAGATCGGTTCGCGGTGGCCGAGATCAGTGTTGCGGCCGACGTGACGCTGCCGTGCCAACGTTGCCTGTCGCCCTTGAAATGGCCGGTCGCGAACAGCGGTCGGGCGGCTCTGGTGGCGACGGCCGCCGAGGGAGAGCGGGTGCCGGAGGCGCTGGAGACAGTGCTGGCCCCGGAGTACCGGATCAGCCTGCGCGATCTGGTGGAAGAAGAACTGCTGCTGGCGCTGCCACTGGTGCCGCGGCATGAGAATGATCACTGTGCCGGCGCCAGCGCCGGCGCCGACGAAACGCACCGGCCGTTTGCGCAGCTCAGCGAGCTGTTCAAACGCCAATAGAGTAGGAGAGGATCGCAATGGCCGTTCAGAAAAGCCGCAAGACACCGTCCAAGCGCGGCATGCACCGTTCGCACGACGGGCTGGCAAAGCCCGCGTTATCAATCGACCCGCAGTCCGGTGAGACGCACCTGCGTCACTGCATTACCCCGGATGGCTTCTATCGCGGCAAGCGCGTGATCGAGAAGCCCGCCGACGCCGAAGGCCAGGAATAGACCTCCGCCCTCCGCAAGGCCGGCGTTGATGTATTCGCAAATCGCCGGTACGGGTAGTTACCTGCCCGAAAAGGTCCTGACCAATCACGACCTCGAACGGATGATGGACACCAGCGATGCCTGGATACGGGAACGTACCGGCATCGTGCAGCGGCATATCGCCGCAGACTCCCAGAGCACTGTAGACCTCGCGGAACCCGCGGCACGGGCCGCCATTGCGGCTGCGGGCCTGAATCCCGCGGACATCGACCTCATCGTATTCGCCACCTCGACGCCGGATCTTGTGTTTCCGAACTGCGGCGTACTGCTGCAGGCGCGCCTGGGTTGCCCCGGTGGCGCGGCCTTCAGCGTCGAGGCGGCCTGCAGCGGCTTTGTCTACGCGCTGTCGGTGGCCGACAAATTCGTCAGGGCCGGCGAAGCGCGTCATGCGCTGGTCATCGGCGCCGAGACCATGTCGCGGATCACGGATTGGAAGGATCGCGGTACCGCCGTGCTGTTTGCCGACGGTGCCGGCGCCGTGGTGCTCAAGGCGGCTGACAAGGCTGGCATTCTTTCCACGCATCTGCATTCGGACGGCACTTACAAGGACCTGCTCTACTGCCGCAACACCATCCACATGGCCGGCAGCGAGGTCTTCAAGATCGCCGTCATCAACCTCGGCAAAGCGGTCGAAGAAGCGCTGGCGGCCAACGGCCTGGACCGTTCCGCCGTGGACTGGCTGGTGCCGCACCAGGCTAACTCACGCATCATCCAGGCCACGGCGCGGCGCCTGGACCTGCCGATGGAGAAGGTCATCCTCACCGTCCAGGATCACGGCAATACCTCGGCCGCGTCGATCCCTCTGGCGTTGGATGTCGGCGTGCGCGATGGTCGCATCCGACGCGGGCAGCTGATGCTGCTGGAAGCCTTCGGTGGCGGTTTTACCTGGGGTTCGGCGCTGGTCCGCTACTAGTCCTTGGTCCGCGGCTTCACGACCTGGCTGAGAATCTTGCCGCTAATGCCATCCACGGCCAGGAAGCGGATCGCCGAGTCGTCGCCCGGCACATCAGGAAAAAACACCGTGTAGGTGGGTATTGGCGTTACGTCACGCATAACGCCAACACCGTTTCCGCGGACATCTATTTCAATGCCCATCTGATGGGTGATTCTCTGCAGATCCACGATGCTGACGCGAAACGGCGCGTCGTGATCGATTTGGTGAGTGACGCGGCCGGTCTTGTCATAGGTGCGCCAGATGCCGATCGGGAACCGAAAGAACTGCTCGCCCTCCTGCATCACGCTGCGCGTATCGAAGTAGTACTTGCGGTAGGTCGAGTAGTTGCCGCGGCCCTTGCGGAACTCCTCCAGGTAATACTCGCCTGGTGATTCCCACTGCTCGATCTCCGACCCGTCCGCCAGCGAGTGCAGGTAATGGCCCTTGATCTTGTGTGCATCAAAGCTTTGAGCGTCGAAGACATTCATGATTTTCTGCACTCTCTTGGCAGGTGATGACTGTGGATAGCCCGAGCCGCAGGCTGCGATGCCTGTGAACAGCAGAATAAGGCCCGGAATGCACCGCACTACAGGCCACCTTGCATGACTTCCCATTGTCGCCGCCAGGTCGAATAGCGCGCCGCGCTATAGGACATGATGTTGTCGGTCGTGCTCGACTTGAAGATGTACTTGTTCTGCGGCCCGGGCGAATCGTGAGTGTGTTTGAGGTTCAGGCCATGCAGAATCTCGTGCGCCATGGTGGTGACCTTGCGCCCGCCGGCCGGCGCGAACAGCGCGGCATTGTGGACCCCGATGTCCTGCACCTGGCCGTAGGTCGTGACATCGTAAGGCACTTCGTCAAAGGCGAAGATAGTGAAGTGCTTGGCGTATTTTTGATTGCCAGTGGCTTTCATGAAGGAGTCGTGGACGTAGGAAAAGAATGCATCCGCCTTCGCAGCGCCCGGGGCGATGTAATCTTCAAACAGGCCTTCAGTCTTAGTCGGATCGACTTTGGTCTTCTGATAGATGAACTTTCCATACGCCTTGGCGGTGCCAACCGTCTTGATGCGCATGGCGTCATCGGTGGTCATGTCGAAGTCGGACGCAGCCTCCTCCATGTCGCAGGTGATCAGGGCCTGGAACAGCACGTTGCGCAACGCCACCTTCTCAGCTTCGGAGATGCTGCCCGTGCGCAGCGTGCCGTTGATGTTCGTTTTGACTTTTACGAGCAGAAACTTGATGTGTTTGCGAGCGGAATCGCCGTTCTTCAATAGTTTGAGCTGACCGACCAACTTCCGCTCCCCCTGAAAGGTGGCCCAGACCTTGATCAGTTGGTCCGACGCCAGCGCCGCGTTACAGGTGATCTTCATCGTGCCATCCGTCGCCACACGTTTCGCGCCGACGGCCTTGTCCTTGAGTTGGCGTTTATCGACGGCGAGCAAAGTGGTGTCGTATTCGAGATCAAGTTTGTCAGGCGCGTTTTCCTCGACCTGCACCAGTATCCTGAGCTGTGCCTCGAAAGGCGGAGTGGGTGAGCCGGCGGTTCCTTTGGGAAAGAGATTGAGGTATGGGACGAAGTACTCCATCAAGCCTTCCGGAGGCGAGGCGATTTCAATCGGGATGCTGTCGTACTCCGACTTCATCGCCGTATACGCCGCGGCGGCGCTGAGACCACCGGTCCCTTTGATGACCACGTTCTTATACACATCCTCACCCGCTTTCTCAGCGGGACCGCCGATGCGCATCCAATCAAAGCCGAATTCACCAACCCAGCTGTCCTGGGGCCGGAACTCCACCCGGGATTTGGAAATCTTCGGCGGATCCTTAGGGGTCGCCGTTGGTCCCGGTTTTTTCGCAGCTGTCGGCGGCAGGGGCGAGGGGGATGGAGATGGCGATGACACGGCTGGGCTCGACGCCAGCATCTGCCAAAGCAGCAGCAACTCGCGGTTGTAGAGTCGGTCTGTCGTCCAATTCACAAGCAGCAGATCGGCCACACCGCTCAGCACGCGCAGGTTCCAAGCCGCAACCGGCTGTGCAATCAGTTCGGTAGCCGTCCGGCGTGCATCCTGCAGTGATTTGAAGACTGCGAGTGTTCCCCAGACGTGGGGCTCGGTCGCCATGGCGAGACGTGCGGTGGCGGCGACCTGAGTGCCGCCCATGTCGATCGAAAGCGCGAAGATTGAACGCCCGGCCCGCACTGCACCGGGTTCCATCGCAGATGAACGGTGGTACTGGAGTGCCGACAATCCGATCGGACCCGGAAGGCAGGGACGGGAGAGAGCGAGCGTACCCGTCTGGCGCGCCGAGCAACTTGCCACTCCCAGCGGGCCTGGGGGTCTGTTAGCGGCCAAGCGCCGGCCTTTCATTGCTGAGGATCATTGTGGGCCGCGTCGTTCCGGGAGCCCCCCGCTAACGCGAAGTATACCACCCCCTGTAATGGAGACAGGTCATAGAATCAGGTAGTTACGATGCTGCTGGCGCAACCTTGCGATGGGTACGAGCTTTTTGCCGCCGAAAAAAGAACGCCGCGCAGTGCGCGGCGTTGCTCAAAGCAAAATCCGTCCTGCGGGACGGATTGGATGCTTACTTGGAGATGGAACGCTTGAACATGCGATCGATCTTTTCATTGGTCGCATCGACCGCGGCCTGTGCAGCCTGCGCGGCGGCCAGCGCCTGGTTCGCCGTGCTCTGGGCACCGGCGGCGGCAGTGTTGGCGGCCTGAGCCTGCGAGGACGCCTGGGCGGCAGCAGAGTTGGCACCCTGCACTTCAGACTGCAGCTTTGAAACCTGAGACTTCAGGTCATCAACCTGCGCCTGCAGCGGCTTCAGGTCCGTGCAGCCAGCCAGGGCAATAACGACGGCCACAGCGGCCGCCTTAACAAACATCGTGCGCTTCATAATTGAAAATCCCCTTCTGGGTGGTAAACGGGAGCCCTAAATACTTGATAGGACGATGCGAACACCAGCGGGGTTCCGCGACAGTCTTCGCAAGCGGCGGCAATGGCATCAAATTTGGCCAAGGAATGCAACTACTTAAAGACTATTTAAAGCGTAGGACACTGCCCTGTGTCGGTCCGCGCCGACAAGTTGAATCGAGTATCGTCCGAATGCAACGGCTGTTGCGTAACACTTCATTAAGCTTATGCAATTATATGCTCCCCGAGCGATGGTCTTTGATGATCTCGCGCGCCGCATTGTGGCCCGGCACGGCGGTCACACCACCGCCCGGATGAGTGCCCGAGCCACACATATAGAGTCTACGCAGCGGCGTCCGATAGTTGCCAAATCCGAGCAATGGCCGGGCGGCCCAGATCTGATCCAATCCCAGGGCGCCGTGGAAGATGTCGCCGCCGAGCAACCCGAAGCGTTCCTCCAGGTCCAAAGGCGACAGGGCCAGCGTGCCGATGATGCTGCGGCGAAAGTTGGGCGCATGGGCGGTGACGGTATCGATCACCCGGTCGGCCGCCATCGCCCGATCCTGCTGCCAGGTGCGTCCCTCAGGCAGGTGATAGCGGAAATGCTGGCAGAAGAGGCTGGCGACATGGGCGCCGGGCGGCGCCAGCGACTCATCTATGGTGCTGGGGATGAGCATTTCCACTATTGGTACCTGCGAGACGCCCTCCGAACGGGCACTGAGGTAGGCCCGATCCATGAAATCCAGTGACGGCGCCATGATGATGCCGGCGCCCAGGTGTGCACCGGATGTGGGCATACCAGTAAAATGGGGCAGCTCCGACAGGGCGACGTTCATGCGGAAGGTCGCTGATTCGCACCGGAATCTTTGAATTCGTGAGCGAAAATCCTCGGGCAGCAGCGCCGCATCGATCAAGCGGGTGAAGAGCAGTCGTGGATTGATGTTCGCCGCGATGCGGGCCGCCCGAACTTCGCGTCCATCCGCAAGCAGCAAACCGGTGGCGCAAGCCGGGCTGTCGTTGTTTGACGCGCTTGCGCGCACCTGCGCCACGGCGCTGTCCAGATGGATTTCCACACCGAGACGCCGGGCTTCCGCAGCCATGGCCTGCGTGATGGAGCCCATGCCCCCCAGCGCGTGGCCCCAGGCGCCGGTCTTGCCATTGGTCTCGCCGAAAGCGTGGTGCAGCAGAACGTAGCCGCTGCCGGCCGCATACGGGCTTTGAAAGGCGCCGACGACTGCATCGAAGCCCAGCAGGGCTTTGATGGCATCGCTTTCAAACCAACCATCCAGCAGCTCCCCCGCGCTGCGCGTGAACAACTCGTGCACTTCGGCCTGCGCGCCGGCGGGAAGCTTTCTGAAAGCATTGCCCAGGCTCAACACACCCAAGAGGTCACGGGCACGACGCAGATTGGCGGGCGGTGTGCGCAGCAGCAGATCGCGTAGGAAAGCCACCACGCGTTCCAGCATCCGGTAGTAATCCGCCAGGCGGTCGGCATCCCTGGGTGAGAAGGCGGCGAGCGCCGCGTGCGTATCGGCACTGCCTGGTCCGACACAGAAGTTGCCCGGATTGGTGCCGCCCAGGGGCAGGAAGTTCTGCATTGGCCGCTCGATGATGCGCAGCCCATGGTCCTTCAGCCGTAGGTCGCGGATGACCTGCTGATGCAGCAGGCTCACGGTATAGCTGGCGGTGGAGTTACGGAAACCGGGATGGAACTCCTCGGTGACCGCGGCGCCCCCGGCTATCCCGCGGCTTTCAAATACGCCGACCTTCAGGCCGTTGCGCGCCAGGTAGCAGGCGCAGGTCAATCCGTTGTGGCCGGCACCAATGATGGCCACGTCATAGTTCACAGCCGATAGGCCTTCTTGGCCAGGTGGTAGGCCAGATCCACCGCGATTTCCGCCGCCTCCCAGTCCTCCAGCCGATGTTCGCTGACCCAGCCGGCGAGTACACCGCAATCAATGCGGCGCGCCACATCATGGCGCGCGGGGATGGACAGGAAGGCACGCGTATCGTCATTGAAGCCGACGGTATTGTAGAAACCCGCGGTTTCCGTGACCTGTTCACGATAGCGGCGCATGCCCTCCGGGCTGTCATGAAACCACCAGGCCGGCCCGAGCTTCATGGCCGGATAGTGTCCGGCAAGCGGGGCGAGCTCCCGCGCATAGGTCGACTCATCCAGCGTGAACACTATGAAAGTGAGTCGCGGGTCGTTGCCGTAGCGATTCAACAGCGGTCGCAGGGCATGCACGTAGTCGGTCGGGCGGGGGATGTCGGCGCCGCGGTCGCGACCATAGCGGCGGTGCAACGCGGCATTGTGATTGCGGAAGGAGCCCGGGTGCAGTTGCATCACCAGCCCATCCTCGATGGACATGCCGGCCATCACCGTGAGCATGTGCGCGCGGAACAGTTCCGCGTCAGCCGCCGCGCAACCGGCCGCGGTCACGCGCTGAAAGAGGCTCGCGGCCTCGGCGTCCGAGAGATCCGCGGTCTGCGCCGTGGGATGCCCGTGATCGGTCGAGGTTGCGCCGAGGGCGGCAAAATAGGCACGACGATTGCGCAGCGCTGCGAGGTAGCCGCGGTAACTGGCCGTATCCTCGCCGGTCAATTCGCCAAGCCGACGCAACTCGGCGTGAAAACCTTCGAACTCCGGATCGATGACCGGATCAGGCCGGAACGCCGTGATGACCCGACCCTTCCAGCCGCTCGCCCGGATGGCCTGATGCTGCAGCAGCGGATCGGTCGGGGACTCGGTGGTGGCCAGCACCTCGATGTTGAAGCGCTCGAACAGCGCCCGCGGACGGAAGGCCGCAGTGGCGAGCTTCTCGTTGATGGTGTCGAAATAGCGGTCGGCGGTGCCCGGTTCCAGCCGTACCGCAAGCCCGAAGACCTCGCTGAATACCCAGTCCAGCCACATCCTGGAGGGCGTTGCCCGGAACAGCTGATAGTGATCGGCAAAGGTCTGCCAGGCCGCGCGTGGGCTGGCCGTGCCGTCCGCGCCCACGCCGAGCTGTTCCAGCGAGATGCCCTGGCTGTACAGCATTCGCAGCAGATAGTGATCCGGCTGCAGCAGCAGTTGGGTAGCGCCGGCGAAGGGTAGGTTGTCCGCGAACCAGCCGGGGTCGGTGTGGCCGTGCGGGCTGACGATGGGCAGCCGTGCCACATGCTGGTAGAGCTGCCGGGCCAGCGCCCGTACCGACGGTTCAGTGGGCAGCAATCGATCGGGATGCAGGTGCAGGGGTCTGGGCATGATGTCACCAGTTGTACATGGTGCCGTCCTCGAGACGGTTCACCGGCAGATAGGCGCGCTGGTAGGGCTGAGTGGCGGCGAGCGCCTCATCTATATCGACGCCCAAGCCCGGCGCCTCGCCGGGATGCATGTAGCCATTCTCGAAGCGGTAATGATGGGGAAAGGCGCGCAAGGCTTCGGGCGTATGCCCCATGTGTTCCTGCAGGCCGAAGTTCGGCACCGCGAGGTCAAAGTGCAGGGCGGCGGCCATACACACCGGAGACAGATCGGTCGCGCCGTGAAAGCCCGTGCGCACATTGTGCAGATCCGCAAAGCTTGCGATCCGGCGCAGATGCGTGATGCCGCCGGCATGCACGATGGTGGCGCGGATGTAGTCAATCAGCTGTTCCTCGATCAGCTGCTTGCAGTCCCAGATGGAATTGAAGACCTCACCGACGGCGAGTGGCGTGGTGCTGTGCTGGCGGATGAGGCGGAAATTCGCCTGGTTCTCCGCCGGCACCGCATCCTCGATCCAGAACGGCCGGTAGGGCTCCAGATCCTTGCACAATCGCGCGGCCTCAATGGGCGTGAGGCGGTGATGAACGTCATGCAGCAGGTGAACCTGCGGACCCAGTGCTTCGCGTGCCGCCGCGAACAGTGGCGCGACCGAGGGCAGATACTTCACCGTGGACCAGCTTGCTTCCTGGGGCAGTGCGGCGTTCGCCGGCTCGTAGGGGCCCGGTTCGCGGGTGACACCGTAGGTCTTTGCCAGGCCCGGCACTCCGGACTGCAGGCGAATGGCGCGGTAGCCGGCGGCGCGGTATTTGAGCGCCTGCTCGATGGTGTCGTCGATGGTTTCGCCATTGGCATGACAGTAGACCAGGACGCCGTCGCGACTGGCGCCGCCCAGCAACTGATACAAGGGCAGACCCGCGAGCTTGCCCTTGATGTCCCACAGCGCCATGTCGACCGCGGCGATCGCGGACATCGTCACCGGGCCGCGCCGCCAGTAGGCGCCGCGATACAGATACTGCCAGGTGTCCTCGATGCGGTGCGCGTCACGGCCGATCAGGCAGGGGACCACATGGTCCTCGAGATAGCTGCGCACGGCCAGTTCACGTCCGTTCAGCGTCGCATCGCCCAGGCCGTACACGCCCTCGTCGGTGATGATTTTCAACGTGACGAAGTTGCGACCCGGACAGCTGACGATGACCCGCGCTTCTTTGATTATCGGCATGGCCGATCCCCTCTATAATGGTGCTCGACTACCTGGAGCATTGTGCATGATTTCTTCGCAGGTCCCCGCAGTCCGGCGGACCTTGGCTGTGGTCGTTGCCGCGCTCGGCCTGATGCATGCGGCGGGCGCCGCGGCCGAAGATGGCTACCGTCTGTGGTTGCGCTATGAGCCGGTGGAGCAGCCCGCCCATGACCGATACGCGGTGCGCGCCACCGGCATCGTGGCCTTTGGCCGCTCCCAGGTCCTCGCGGCCGCCGTCGCGGAGCTGAACCGCGGACTGGCCGGCATGCTGGGCAAGGCACCTCCTGCGACCGCCACGACCACCGACGGCAGCATTGTACTGGGAACCCCGGCGAGCTCACCGGAAGTTGCACGGCGCGCCCGCGCATTGGGCCTGGCGGCGGCCGGGCCCGAGGGGTTCGTCCTGAAGTCCACGCAGTGGGACGGTCATGCGGTGACGCTGATTGCGGCCAACACCGATGTGGGCCTGCTGTATGGGAGCTTTCGACTGCTCGCGAGGATGCAGCGACGCGAGTCGCTCGCGGGCCTCGACGTCCATGACGCGCCGCGACTGAAACTGCGCGTACTGGATCACTGGGACAACCCCGATCGCACCATTGAGCGCGGCTATGCCGGCCAGTCGATCTGGGACTTCTGGCGCCTGCCGGGGTACCTGGATCCGCGTTACACGGACTATGCGCGCGCCGACGCTTCGGTCGGCATCAACGGGGCAGTGCTCAACAATGTCGGCGCGAGCTCCGTGTACCTCACGCCGCCCTGGATCGCCAAGCTCGCGGCGCTGGCGGGGGTGCTGCGTCCCTACGGCATCCACGTCTACCTGTCCGTGCTGTTCAACAGTCCGCTGGATCTCAAGGAAACCAAGACCGGCGACCCGCGCGATCCGGCCGTGATCGCCTGGTGGCATGCCAAGGTGGATGAAATCTACCGGGCCATCCCCGACTTCGGCGGCTTCGTGGTCAAGGCCGACAGCGAGGGCCAACCCGGCCCGCGCGACTACCATCTGACGCAGGCGCAGGGCGCCAACATGATCGCCGGCGCCCTGGCTCCCCATGGCGGTGTGCTCATGTGGCGTGCCTTTATTTATGCCACCGAGAATACTCAGGACCGGGTGCGCCAGGCGTATGCCGAGTTCAAGCCGCTCGATGGGCAGTTCGCGGCCAATGTCCTGGTGCAGATCAAGAACGGACCGTTGGACTTCCAGCCGCGCGAACCGGCGCACCCGCTGTTCGGGGCGCTGCCGCATACCAATGAAATGCTCGAAGTGCAGCTGACCAAGGAATATCTGGGGTTCTCCACGCACCTGGTTTATTTGGGCGCGTTGTTCTCGGAAGTGCTGCACTGGGATACCTTTGCCCACGGAGCCGGTTCCACCGTTGCGCACGTCATCGACGGATCCCTCAATGGCCACACGCTCACCGGCATGGCCGGTGTGTCGAATATCGGTACTGACCGGGACTGGACCGGTTCGATCTTCAATCAGGCCGACTGGTACGCATTCGGGCGCCTGGCCTGGGATCCGCAGGCGGACGCGAAACAGATCGCCAGCGACTGGGTCGGCATGACCTTCTCCACCGAGCCGGCAGTGGTCGCGCCGCTGGTGGGCATGATGCTGGGCTCGCGCGAGGCGGTCGTGGACTACATGACGCCTTTGGGTCTGGCACACATCATGGGCACCGGCCATCACTATGGCCCGGGTCCTTGGATCGACGATCTCAAGCGACCCGAGTGGAACCCGGTCTACTACCACCACGCCGGCCGGGACGGCATTGGCTTCGATCGCACCGCTTCGGGCAGCAACGCGCTGGCCGACTATGCCCCGGAAGTGGCGCGACGGCTGTCCGACCCGAATGTGGACGATGACAAATACCTGCTGTGGTTTCACCATGTGCCGTGGACCCTGCGGCTGGCCTCGGGCCGCAGCGTGTGGGACGAGCTCACCTATCGCTATTCGCGCGGCGTCGCCACCGTGCACTCGATGGCTGCCACCTGGGATTCGCTCAAGGCGCGGATCGATCCTGAGCGCTTCTACGAGACCGCCGCGTTCCTGCGTATCCAGCAGGATGAAGCCCAGTGGTGGCGCGACGCCTGTATCGCCTACTTCCAGAGTCAGTCCCACCTGCCATTGGCACCGGGCGTTGCAGCCCCGCAGCACCCGCTGGCCTGGTACGAGTCGCTGGTCTTCCGTTACGCACCCGGACGCTCACAACCCGATCCGGACCACGGCATCGCGCATTGATGAGTGCGGCACCGAATCGTCTGGGCGTAGCCACCTGCGGGCGCCTGCCGCCGGGTGTACGGCGCCCCGACTACCCGCTCGCTCAGCGCAGTGGCATCGTCCACTTGGGGCTGGGTGCCTTTCATCGCGCCCATCAGGCCGTCTACACCGATGACGCCATGGCCGCTGGTGGCCGCGACTGGGGCATCACCGGGGTCTCACTGCGCTCGAGCACGGTGCGCGAACAACTCGCACCCCAGGACGGTCTTTACACCGTCACGCAATCCGGCAATGCCGGTCAGGAAATCCGTCTCATCGGTGCCATCCGCCAGGCGCTGGTGCTGCCCGCAGACCCACAGGCCGTCATCGAGGCCGTGGCCGGCGCCGACACCCACCTCGTCACTCTCACCCTCACCGAGAAGGGCTATCACCGGCAGCGCGATCAGTCGCTGGATACGGCCGCCGCGCCGGTGGCGCTGGATCTGAACGGCGGTGCCCACACTTTGTATGGCGTGCTGGCCCGCGCGCTGGCGCTGCGGCGCGCACGGGCGCTGCCCGGCCTGACGCTCCTCAGTTGCGACAATCTCGCCGACAATGGACCACAGCTGGAACGGTTGCTGCAGGAGTTCTTAGGCCGGATCGATCCGTCGCTGGCACAGTGGGTGCAGCACGAGTGCACCTGTCCGGCCAGCATGGTCGATCGGATCGTGCCGGCGACGACGGCTCAGGATCTTCAGTGGCTGGCGCAGCAGCTGGGCCTGCACGATGCGGCGGCGGTCATGACCGAGCCGTTCCGTCAATGGGTCATCGAAGAGCGCTTTGCCGGACCGCGGCCCGCCTGGGAAGCCGGCGGTGCCCAGTTCGTCAGCCGGGTGGCGCCCTACGAGACCGCCAAGCTGCGCATGCTGAATGGGGCGCATTCGGCGCTTGCCTACATTGGGCTCGCGCGCGGTTTTGAGCTGGTTGCTGAGGCTATCGCCGATCCGGCACTCGCGGCCCTCATCAACAGGCTGATGCGGGAGGAGGCCGCGCGCAGCTTTGAACCGGCACCCGGCCAGGACCTCGAGGCCTACGCGGACCAGTTGCTGGCGCGTTTCGCCAATCGCGCGCGGCCGCACCGGCTGCGGCAGATTGCCATGGATGGCTCACAGAAGATTCCACAACGCTGGCTGGACACACTGCGCATCGCCCAGTCTCAGGGCCGACGCTGTGAGGCGCTGCTGCAGGCGCTGGGCGCCTGGCTCGCCTATGCGCGCGGTGATCGCGGCCCGGTCGATGATCCGGCAGCGCCGGAGCTGGCCGCGCTGTGGCGCCAACAGGGAGTGGAAGGAATCGCCGGAGCCCTGTTTGGCCCCGGCGGCCGTTTTCCGCAATGGCTCGCATCCCCCGCCGAGCTGGCCGACGTGACCCGCGCGTGCAAAGGCTACCTCGCCGCTTAACCGGTCATGTGCTCCAGCTCCATGCCCTTGGTCTCATGCACCATCGCGCGCACGAAGAAGAACGACACCAGGGCAGAGGCGGCATAGAACCCATAGGTCACCACCAGGCCCAGCGAGGCGGCCATCACCGGAAAGCTGACGCTGATTCCGTAATTGGCGATCCATTGCGCGAACCCCGCCACGGCGAGACCTGAACCGCGGATCTGGTTGGGGAACATCTCCCCCAGCAGAATCCACATCACCGGTCCCCAGCTGAGATTGAAGAAGATCACGTACAGGTTGGCACTCACCAGTGCCACCAGGCCTGCCGGATGCGACAGCTGCAGGGTGCCGTTCACCAGCGAACCGGTGGCGAAGGAGGTGGCGATCGCGGCGAGCGTCACGAACATGCCGATCGAGCCCACGATGAGCAGCGGCTTACGGCCGATTCGGTCGACGGTGAAGATGGTGAAGATACAGGCGCCAATCGATAGCACGCCCGACACCACGTTGATGAGCAGCGAGTCCGACTCGCTGAAGCCCACCGACTCCCACAGCACGGTGCCGTAATAGAAGATGACATTGATGCCCACGAGCTGTTGGAACACCGCAAGCCCAATGCCCACCCAGACGATGCGCCGCACCTTGCCGGCCGAATCCAGCAGGTCGGAGAGCTTGGGCCGGTGATGATCGGTCGCCAGCGACTTGGCGATCTCCTCGACTTTGCGCTTGGCTTCCGCCGCGCCAAAAATCCGCGCCAGCACCTTCTCCGCCTGCGCCAGCCGGCCGCGCGAGACCAGGAACCGCGGGCTCTCCGGGATGATCAGCAGCATGATCAGGAAGACGGCGGCCGGGATCACCTGCATCCAGAACATCCAGCGCCAGGCCGGATACCCCAGCCACAGCGTTCCGGTGGACCCGCCGGACACCTTGGCCAGAACGTAGTTGGCGAGGAACGCGCCGGTCAGACCGATGATGATCATGACCTGCTGCAGGCTCGCCAGTTTGCCGCGCGAGCGTGCCGGAGTCACTTCACTGATGTAGGCGGGGCACAGGATGCTGGCCGCGCCGACGCCGAGCCCACCGATGAAGCGTGCGGCGATGAAGACCACCGAAGTGGGTGCGTCACCTGCTGCCAGAGCGCTCACCACGAACAGGATGGCGGCGATGATCATCACCGTGCGCCGCCCGATCAGATCGGCAAGGCGCCCCGCAATGAAGGCGCCGACAGCGCAACCGACCAGGATAGCCGCGACATTGAAGCCGGTTTCGAACTTAGTCAGCGAGAAGGCTTGCTGCAACCCATCCTGCGTGCCATTGATGACACCACTGTCATAGCCGAACATGAATCCGCCGATGGTCGCCACCGCCACGATGGCGAACACGAACATCATGTTGGCGTGCGCCGTATCGGCATAGCCGGGCGTCGAGTCGTTGCTACCCGCGTGCATGGAGCCCCCTCTCATTCTTCGAAAATTCAGGCCGGAGTCTAGCTTCTATACCCGCGGGCCGCTGCCTGATTCGTCCGGCCACAAAAACGCGGTGATAGCGCTACCATCGCCCCGAGAAGGGTAACTTGTCAAGCGGTGCCCTTGGGAGTGCGGGAACTCAAGTATCATGCGGGCAGGGTCGGGGGATGGCAGTGAAGAAGTCAAAAAGGCGTGGTCGCAATGCTGTGACCATGCACGAAGTTGCCGAGCACGCCGGGGTGTCACCGATGACGGTGTCGCGGGTCATCAGCGGCGATGCGAACGTCAAACCCGAGACGCGCAAGCGCGTCGAGGCGGCCATCAAACATTTCGGTTATTCACCCAACGTCGCGGCCCGCAACCTGGCGCGCGCCGCGACCGTCCACATCGGCCTCCTGTACAACAATCCCAGCGCGGCCTACATGAACGAGTTGCTGGTCGGTGTGCTGGAGCACAGTCGCAAGGCCGGCTGCCAGATCCTGCTGGAAAAGTGCGGTACCCGCAACGAACGTGCCGCCGTGGAGAAGTTGGTCGCCGACGGGGTCGGCGGCATCATCCTGACGCCGCCCCTGTCCGATTCGCGGGTTACCATCGAGGCGCTGCGAACGCGCAACATTCCCTTCGTGGTCGTCGCCACCGGGCGCCCGGAAGGCGGGGGCCTGTCGGTGCACATCGATGAGTTCGAGGCCGCGGCCACCATGACGCGCTACCTGATTTCTCTGGGTCATCGCCGCATCGGGTTCATTCGCGGCGCCCCCAACCACCGCGCCAGCGCCGAACGCTACGCCGGCTACAAGGAGGCGTTGCGCGAAGCGCAGATTCCGTTGCGCACCGAATGGGTCAAGCAGGGCTCCTTCACCTACCGCTCCGGCCTGTTGCCGAGCGAGCAGCTGCTGAGCGCACCGGAGCGCCCCAGTGCCATCTTCGCCAGTAACGATGACATGGCTGCCGCCGCCGTTTCGGTGGCGCACCGGCTCAACCTCGACGTGCCCTCGCAGCTGAGCATCGTGGGCTTCGATGACACGCCGCTCGCGACCAGCATCTGGCCGGCGCTGACCACGGTGCTGCAGCCGGTTGCCGAAATGGCGCGCCTGGCCACCGAGATCCTGCTGGCGGAAATCCAGGAACGGCGCGAGGGCGGCACGCTGGGCGCGCGCGAGCAGATCCTTAAATTTGAACTGGTGAAACGCGACTCCAGCGCGCCGGCCTGAGCCACTCGCCCGCGCCGCGGCTGCCCCCGGAGCGACCGGATGGGTGTTGCGAAGTCATCGGTGGACCCTTGCGGTATGGTAGCGCTACCAAGTACACTCCGCCGACTGACTAGGGGGAAACCATCTGATGGTGCTTCGGAACGCCGACACCTGCATTGCCGTGGATGCGGCTCATGGGGCCGCGATTCGCGAGTTCAGCTGGCGCGGCAGGCCCATTTTGCGCCCGGCCGTTTCGGCTGCGGACACCGATCCCATGTCCACGTCCTGCTTTCCCCTGGTGCCTTATGCCAACCGCATCGCCAATGGCCGGTTTGCCTTTGACGGCCGGCAGGTACTACTGCGGCGAAACTGGGACCGCGATCCGCATCCTCTGCACGGGCAGGGCTGGCGCGCGGCCTGGACCGTCGAGGAGCGCAGCGAGGCACGCGCAACCCTGGCCTTCAGCGGCGGAGGTGACGACTGGCCGTGGCGCTACCGGGCCGTCCAGGAGCTCGAAGTGCTCGCCGATGGCCTGGACGTCAGGTTAGCGGTGGAAAATCAGTCCGACGGCACCATGCCGGCCATGCTCGGGCTGCATCCTTATTTTCCGCAGTCCGGCTCGGCTATGGTGCAGGCGCACGCCCGAACCGCCTGGCTGACGGATGCGCAGGCGCTGCCGGTCCAGGAGGTGATGACGCCCGCGGACTGGTCATTTGACCGTGCGCGACGTGCCGCGCGGGTTGAACTGGATCATTGTTTCGACCATTGGGACGGCACGGCGGTGATGTCGTGGCCGGATCGGATCCTTAAGATGAGAGCCACAGGAGCCCACTCGTTGCATGTCTATACGCCCGCCGCGGCCGATTTTTTCTGCCTGGAGCCGCAGAGCGCGGCGGCTGGTGCGCTGCAACGGGCACACAGTGGGATCGCGCAATTGGCGCCGGGTGAGAGTCTTAAGATGACGGTGAGATTTTCCGTGGAGCAGGCCTGAGATGTATCTGGGAGTTGACCTGGGGACCTCCAGCGTCAAGGCCGTCATCGTCGATGACGGCGAGGCGCTCATCGCACAGGCCAGTGCGCCGCTGGCCGTGTCGCGCCCGCAGCCGCTGTTTTCTGAGCAGGATCCGGCGCTGTGGTGGAGCGCCGCAGTCGAAGCCATCCTGCGCCTGCCGGCGGCGGCGCGCGCCGCCGTACGCGCGGTGGGACTGTCCGGCCAGATGCACGGCGCCACCTTGCTCGATGCCGCTGATCTGCCATTGCGTCCGGCAATCCTGTGGAATGACGGCCGCTCCAGCACCGAGTGCCTGGAGCTGGAACAGCTCGAACCGCGCTCGCGCAATATCACCGGCAATATCATGATGCCGGGTTTCACCGCCCCGAAGCTGTTGTGGGTGGCGAAACATGAACCGCGGCTGTTTGCGCGCGTCGCAACCGTGCTCCTGCCCAAGGACTTCCTGCGACTGAAGCTTACCGGGGAACGGGTGAGCGAAATGTCGGATGCGTCCGGCACCGGCTGGCTGGATGTCGCCCGTCGCGACTGGTCCGATGACATGCTGTCGGCGACCGGACTGTCGCGCACCAATATGCCGCTGCTGGTCGAGGGCAATGCGGTGTCCGGACAGTTGACCTCGCCGGTGGCCGAGCACCTGGGCATGAATCGCGTGCCGGTGGCGGGCGGGGCCGGCGACAATGCCGCCAGTGCGGTGGGCATGGGTATTATCGCGGCGGGACAGGCGTTCCTGTCGTTGGGCACCTCCGGCGTGCTGTTCGCGGTGACCGACCGTTTCCGGCCCAACCCGGAGCGTGCCGCGCACGCTTTCTGCCACGCCATTCCCGGCCGCTGGCATCAGATGGCGGTGCTGCTGTCGGCAGCGAGCGTCCTGGACTGGGTCGCGCAGCTGCTGGGCGCGACCGATCTGCCGCTACTGGTTGAAGCGGCGCAGACCCGTGGCCTGCGCCCCGAGTCCCCATTCTTCCTTCCCTATCTTTCCGGGGAACGCACGCCGTACAACGACCCGCATGCACGCGGGGTATTTTTCGGGATTACGCACGAGACCATGCCGGCCGATCTGGTCGGCGCCGTGCTCGAGGGCGTGGCCCTGGCATTTGCCGACGGCCTGGATGTGCTGCTGGAAAGCGGCGGCCATGTTGATGAGATCAGCATGACCGGGGGCGGTGCGCGCCTGCCGTACTGGGGCGAGCTGCTGGCCGCCGTTCTGAACCGCCCGCTCACCTATCGCACCGGCAGTGAGATCGGCGCGGCCCTGGGTGCCGCACGCCTGGGGCGCATGGCCGCAACCGGCGAGTCACCCGCAGCCGTGAGCCGGCTGCCGCCCGTGGTGCGGGTGGTTACGCCGGATCCCCATCTTGCCGCAATGCTCGCGCAGCGACGCGGGCATTTTGTGCGTCTATATCGCGATCTTCGCAATACCTTTCAGGAGTCCGCCGCATGAGCATCTTCTCCACCGTTGAACCCATTCGCTTCGAGGGTCCCGAGACCCAAAATGAGTTCGCCTATCGCGTCTACGACAAGGACCGCCAGGTGCTGGGCAGGCGCATGGAGGAGTGGCTGAAGGTGGCAGTGTGCTACTGGCACTCCTTCAACTGGCCCGGTGCCGACATCTTTGGCGGCGGTACCCTGACGCGGCCCTGGCTGGGCGCCACGGTGAGTCAGGCCATGGCCGAAGAGAAGCTCGACGCCGCCTTTGATTTCATCTCGCGCCTGGGCGTGCCGTACTTCACCTTCCACGACGTGGATGTGATGGCGACCGCCACCACCATCAAGGATCACAACAGCAACCTGCGGCGCATCGAAGAAGCGATCGCCAAGAAGATGGCGACGACCGGCATCAAACTGCTGTGGGGCACGGCGAATGTGTTCACCCATCCGCGCTACGCCGGCGGTGCTTCGACCAGCCCGAATCCGGAAGTATTTGCCTGGGCGGCCACGCAGGTGCGCGCGGCGCTGGACGCCACGCAGCGGCTGGGCGGCCAGAACTACGTGTTGTGGGGTGGTCGTGAGGGCTATGACTCGCTTTTGAATACTGAACTCTCGCGCGAGCTCGACCAGTACGGTCGCTTCTTGTCCATGGTGGTGGATCACAAGCACAAGATCGGCTTCAAGGGCACCATTCTCATCGAGCCCAAGCCCTTCGAGCCCACCAAGCACCAGTACGATCATGACTCGGCGGCGGTGTTCGCGTTCCTGGAGAAGTACGGATTGACCAAAGAGGTCAAGGTGAACATCGAAGTCAATCATGCAACCCTTGCGGGCATGGACTTCGAACACGAAATCGCCGTCGCACGGGCCTATGGCATTTTCGGCTCCATCGACATGAACCGCGGCGATCCGCGCAATGGCTGGGACACCGATCAGTTTCCCAACAACGCGCAGGAGCTGGTACCGGCGGTCATGCAACTGGTCGAGGATGGCGGCTTCGGCACTGGCGGCTTCAACTTCGATGCCAAGCTGCGCCGCCAGTCCGTGGATCCCGCCGACCTGTACCTGGCGCATATCGGCGGCATCGATACCATTGCGCGGGCACTGCTGGCCGCCGTGGACCTGGTGGGCGACGGCTCACTGCGCAAGGTTCGCGAGGAGCGCTACAAGGGCTGGAACAGCGACCTGGGCAAGCGCGTCATGAAAGGCGACTTCACGCTTGCGGCGCTGGCGGACCACGCCGCCGAGAAGAACTTCGATCCGCGGATCCCTTCCGGCCGGCAGGAGCTCGCCGAGAGCATCATCGCGCGGCACTGCAAGTACTGAGCATGCGCCGCACGGCCATCCTCGCCGCGCTGCTGTTACCCGCCGGCAGCGGCTGGGGTGCGCCGCTCTACCTTGATCCGTCTGTGCCGATCGCGCGGCGCGTCGACGACCTGATCGCCAGGATGACGCCGGCGGAGAAGATCTCGCAGCTGAATAATGACGCGCGGCCCATTCCACGCCTCAAGGTTCCGGGCTACAACTACTGGAACGAAGCCCTGCATGGCGTGGCGCGCGATGGCATCGCCACCGTCTATCCGCAGTCGATCGGAATCGCGGCTACGTTTGACATCCCGCTGGTGCGCAGCATGGGCACGGACATCGCCAGTGAGGCCCGGGCCAAGTACCAGCTGGCATTGCGCAATGGTGATGCGAAGATTTTTCAGGGCATCACCTTCTTCTCACCCAACATCAATATCTTTCGCGACCCACGCTGGGGCCGCGGCCAGGAAACCTACGGCGAGGATCCGTTTCTGACCGCTCAGGTCGGCGTCGCCTTCATCACCGGCATGCAGGGGCCTGACCCGCGGCACCTGGTGGTGTCGACCACTGCCAAGCACTTCGCCGTGCACAGCGGGCCGGAGCCTCTGCGTCATGGGTTTGACGCCAAGGCGTCGGCGCATGATCTGGCGGATACCTACCTGCCGGCGTTCCGTGCCGCCGTCGTCGAGGGGCATGTGGCATCGGTGATGTGTGTCTATAACGCCGTCAACGGCATTCCCGGCTGTGCCAGTTCCTTCCTGCTGCAGCAGACGCTGCGCGATTCCTGGGGCTTCAAGGGCTTCGTGGTATCCGATTGCAATGCCGTCAATGATATCCACACCGGCCATCACTATGTCGACAGTGAGCCCGCCGCGGCCGCTGCCGCCCTCAAAGCCGGCATGGACAACGAATGCACGGTGAAATCCGGGCCGCACGAGGAGGACTACGCCAAGTACGCCGACGCCCTGCGCCAGGGGCTGATCACCCAGGCCCAGGTGGATGAGGCGGTGCGGCGCGCGTTCACGGTGCGCTTTGAACTGGGCATGTTCGATCCACCCGATGCCGCGCGGATGGTGCCCGCCAGCGCCGTGGACAGTGCCGCGCATCGGCGACGCGCCCTGCAGGTGGCCCGCGAGAGCATGGTGCTCTTGAAGAACAACGGCATTCTGCCCCTCACCAAGGCACCGGCGCGGATCGCGGTCATCGGGCCGCTCGCCGACAGCGTGCGCATGCTCGAGGGCAACTACAATGGAACGCCCTCGCGCGTGACCACCATCGTGGATGGCCTCCGTCAGCAGTTCCCCACCTCGCAGATCGTGTTTGAGCAGGGCACGGCGCAGTTCTTGCGAGAGCCGATTCCGGTGCCCTCGTCCGCGCTCAGTACCGATGACGGGCAGCCCGGACTCACCCTGCAGTACTTCGATACCGCCGACCACCGCGGCCAGGCGCTGCTGACACGGGTGACGCCGGGGGTGAGTCTCGACAGCCGTGGCGATGCGGGCACGAAGTTCGCGCACTGGCACGGCTGGCTCACGCCGACCCAGTCCGGTGACTACACCCTGGGCGTGCCGGGTGGTCGCAACCAGTTGCAAGTGGACGGCAAGCCGCTGGTCGATGGCCGACCGCATGCGGATTCGCTGCCGGGATTTGCGACACTGCACCTGGAGGCGGGGCATCGCTATGCGATCACCATCGATAACCCTCCCTCCGGAGCGCGCAGCGTGCGCCTGGTGTGGACGCGCAAGGATCCGCAGGCGGCGGCGCGCGCCGTGGAGGTGGCGCGACACGCCGATCTGGTGATTGCCGTGGTGGGCATCACCGCCGACCTGGAGGGCGAGGAGTCCTCGCTGTCCATTCCCGGGTTCAAGGGCGGGGATCGGACCAGCCTGGATCTGCCGGCCGAAGAAGAACAGCTGGTGGAGTCGGTGCAGGGCGTCGGCAAGCCGCTGGTGGTGGTGCTGGTGAGTGGCAGCGGCCTGGCGGTCAATTGGATACAGGATCATGCCGATGCGGTTCTGCAGGCCTGGTATCCCGGCGAAGAGGGCGGCGCGGCGGTGGCGCAGACCCTTGCCGGACGCAACAACCCGGCAGGACGCCTGCCGGTGACCTTCTACCGGGGACTCGAGGGACTGCCGGAGTTCACCGACTATTCGATGAAGAACCGCACCTACCGCTATTTCCGCGGACCGGTGCTCTATCCCTTCGGTTATGGTCTGAGCTACTCGACCTTCCGCTATGACAATCTGCAGCTGTCATCGGCCACGCTCGCGGCGGGCAAGCCGCTCGCCGTGCAGGTGCGGGTCACCAATACCAGCGCGCGCGCTGGCGATGAGGTGGCGCAGGTGTACCTGCAGTTCGGCGGCGCCGCCGGTGCGCCCGGGCGCGCGCTGCGTGCCTTTGAGCGGCTGCATCTGCGGGCCGGGGAGTCCCGCACCGTGCACTTCGCGCTCTCGCCACGCCAGCTCAGCCATGTCGATGATGCGGGCCAGGTGGTGATCGGCGCCGGACGTTACGAGCTGAGTGTCGGCAGCGGTCAGCCGCAGCTCACGCCCGACGTGATCAGTGCGCCCCTGAGCATCCAGGGTGATGTGCGCCTGGCCAACTGAAGACTCATGATCGTCATCGGCGAGTGCATGCTGGAGCTCACGCGCGATCAGGATCGCTGGCGCCTGGGCTTCGCCGGCGACACTTTCAATACCGCGCTGTATCTCGCTCGCCTGGGCGTGCCCACGGCCTACCTGACGGCGCTCGGCACCGACCCGTTCAGTGAGGACATGCTGGCGCAGTGGCGGGCGGACGGGCTGGACACGTCGCTGGTGCTGACCCATCCGGCACGCCTGCCGGGCCTCTATGCCGTGCGCAACGACGCCGATGGCGAACGTCACTTCTATTATTGGCGGCAGCAGTCGGCGGTGCGGGCGCTGTTCGGCCTGCCGGGAATCGAGGCAGCGCTGGCGCGGGCGCGCGCCGCGCCGCAGCTGTATCTGTCGGGAATCACCCTGTCGTTGTTCGATGCGCAGGGCCGCGCGCAACTCAATGAGACGGCGGCGGCGGTGCGCGCCGCTCAGGGCGAGGTGATCTTCGATCCCAATTATCGCGCCAGCGGCTGGAGCGATGCCGAGGAGGCACGCGCCGCGATCCGGGCGCTGGCACCCGCGGTGGCCATCGCCATGCCGACCTTCAGCGATGAGGCGGCGCTATTCGGTGACGCCTCGCCCTCCCATACGGTGGTGCGCTGGCGCGATTGGGGCGCGGCCCAGGTCATCGTCAAGCTGGGCGCGGAGGGCTGCCTGATCTCCTGTGCCTTGGGCACCCGGCTGGTGCCGGCCGCGGCCGTGGCCACGGTGATCGATACCACCGCGGCCGGCGATGCCTTCAATGCCGGGTTTTTGGCCGCGCGGCGGGCGGGTCAGGATCCGGTGCAGGCGGCCGGTGCGGCCAATCGACTGGCTGCGCTCGTGATCCAGCATCGGGGGGCGATCCTGCCGCGGGAGCGGACCGCGGAGGTCAAGGCATGCGTCGGCGACTAAGGTACGGGTCTCCAGTCCCGGAGGGCGGCGATCCTTCCATAGTGTTCGGCTTTCGTGCAGTAACGGTCGTCCGCCGTCACGAGGATGGAGTCGTCGTACTCAAGGGCGACAGCGTGATAGAGGGTGTCGAATAGATGGTGATTGGTCTCGAGTGCAAGCTGGGTCGCCCGTCGCATGACGTTCGGGTCATCGCTCGTCGGGAACTCCAGCGCGGCCAGCATCTCGACATCGCGCACCGCCGTCTCAGGAGTTAGCCGGCAGACCACCGCAGCGACTTCGGCCAACCAATGCGGCGGCTGCAGGATTTCCAGTTCGCCACCTATTACAGACTCGAGTACGGTGAAGGCCTTCTCGGTATCAGCTTCGCGGGCGGGATCCTCAAGCATCCATTTGAGAATCACGCTCGCATCGAGCACGACGATCACGGTCGGTCGGCTTGGCGGGTTCTATGCAGTTCTTCGCTGGTGAAGGAGGGGCGGCTGGTGCGCGCACGACTTAGCTGACGGAACAGGCGTTGGCGTCTGAGCTGAAGTTCCCGCTCGCGCACGGCCCGGCGCATCAGCTCGGCGATGATGGAACTCTTGTTCTGGTCACCGAAGGCTTTGTCGAACTGCGCCTTCACTTCATCGGGTACGCTGAAATTGACGGTGGCCATGTGGCTTCCATTGTTGAAATATTCAACAACAAAACTATAGGCGGGTCGCGGTAGCGTCAATGGCAGATTGAGTAAATTTTGACCAGATTCTTCGCCGGCTTGCGCGACGGGGCGATCTGGATATAATCACAGTATCTGTATAAATACACAGGTAGCGCCATGTCCGACCTGACACCCCGCCAGACCGAAATCCTGCGCCTCATCCAGCACTGCATCGCCGAGACCGGTATGCCGCCCACCCGGGCGGAAATCGCCCGCGAACTGGGGTTCAGGTCCGCCAACGCCGCGGAGGAACACCTGCGGGCCCTGGCGCGCAAAGGGGTCATCGCCCTGGTGCCGGGCACTTCGCGGGGCATCCAGTTGAAGGACACCATCCGTGAACAGTTCGGGCTGCCGCTCATCGGCCGGGTGGCTGCCGGGCGGCCGATGCTCGCGGAAGAGAACATCGAGGCGCACTACAAGATCGATCCGTCACTCTTCCAGCCCCGCCCGCATTACCTGCTGAAGGTGGTGGGCATGAGCATGAAGGATGCCGGCATTCTCGATGGCGACCTGGTGGCCGTGCATCGCACGCCGGACGTGCGCAGTCGCCAGATCGTGGTGGCGCGTCTGGAAAACGAGGTCACGGTGAAGCGCTATCGGCAGGAAGGCTCGGTGGTATGGCTGATGCCGGAAAACGAGGCCTTCGAGCCCATCCGCGTGGATCTGAAGGAAGAGCCATTGCTCATTGAGGGCATCGTGGTGGGCGTGGTGCGTCAGGGCCGCGCGGCCGGCCTCATGTAGTGACGCGTCGTGGACATTCTGGCCCGGCTGCTCCAACACCCGGGCATCTGGCGCGGTCGCAGCCTCACCCGCAGCGACACCCGCACTTCAGGCTTTCCTGAGCTGGATGCACGACTGCCGGGCGGCGGCTGGCCCAAGACAGGGTTGGTGGAAATTCTCGCCACCCATCTGGGCAGTGGCGAGTTACGGTTGCTGCTGCCGTTGCTGGCGGCGGTGACGCATCAACCCCAGGCGCGCTGGTGCACCTGGATTGCACCGCCCCTGACGCCCTATGCGCCGGCGCTCGCGGCCTGCGGCGTGAACCTGTCGCGAATACTGGTGGTGCGGGCGCCGAAGGGTCCGGGATGGGCCCCCGAATGGGCAACCGAACAGGCGTTGATTTGCGGTGCCTGCGATGTGGTGCTCACCTGGATCACCCAACCGTTGCGACCCCGGATCGTGCGGCGTCTGCAGCTGGCCACCCAACGTGGACGTACGCTGGCCTTCCTGCTGCGTCCCTGGAGTGCGCGCGTGGCGCAGGAACCCTCGCATGCGCTGCTGCGCTTGGGCGTGGAGCCCCGTGGCGATGGCCGCAGTGGCGTGCGTTTGAGCATTCTCAAGAGCCGCGGCGGCGCCACCGGTCAGTGGTGCATGGACCTTACCGCCGCACAGGCTGCTGCGAGTGGCTGAGCATGGCCGCACGAGTGCTTCGCAAATCCGCTCTGGCGCAAACCGCCGCTCCGCTGCAACTGCCACTGGCAGTGGTGCCGGTGGCACCGGCCGGAACACTCACGGAGTTGTGGCTGGGGGTGCATCTGCCGCAGCCGCAGGCGGATCCGCTGCTGTTGCAGCGTCTGGCAATGCTGGCGCAGCGCTTCACACCGCGGGTAAGCCTTGAGCCACCGGATGGACTGGTGCTGGAAGTTAAGGGGAGTCTTGCGCTGTTCGGCGGTGTCTCACGACTGTACCGCGCGTTTCGTGCCGGTTGTCAGGCCGCGGGCGCCTCGCCGGTACTGACCCTGGCGCCCACCCCCCTGGCGGCACTGGCGGGCGGCCGCAGTGGGATCTCATTCAAGATTCTGGATCAGCAGCACCTGGTGAGCGCGGTCAGTCCGCTGCCGTTGGTGGCCCTGCGCTGGCCGCCGCAGGTGCTGCAGCGGCTCTCAAAACTGGGTGTCTACCGGGTGGGTCAGGCGCTGCGACTGCCGCGGGCCGGTTTCGCGCGACGCTTCGGCCGAGAACCTCTGCAGATGCTGGATCAGCTGGTGGCGCGCAGCGTGGATCTGCGCTCGCCATTTCGTGTCCCGGAACGCTTCCGGGCCAAACGCCAGTTTGTGCGCGAGCGCGAGGATCATGCGCAGATCCTGCAGGCGCTGCAGCCACTGCTGCAGCAGTTGGCCGAGTTCCTCGAATCACGTCAGTGCGGCATCACCCGCATCACCTGCCGGCTGCGGCACCGGAATGATGTGCATACCGACTGCAGCGTCAGACTGGCGCAGCCTGAAGCCGCCGCCGCACGTTTCCAGGAATGGTTCGCGGAACGTCTGAGCAAACTCACATTGCCCGGACCCGTGCGCTCCCTGGAGCTGCGCTCCGGGGAGCTGATGTCGCGCGCGCCGGTGCACGATTCGCTGTGGCAGCCGGGTGAACACGGCGGCGGCGGTGAGGCCGGGACGCTGTCCGGGTCGCTTGAGTTCATTGAACGGCTGCGCATGCGCCTGGGGGAACTCGCCGTGCATGGCCTCATCTGCCAGGACAGTCACTGTCCGGAAGGGGCCTCACGGCCATTGTCGCCGCAGGATTCTGCTTTCCGACGTGGCGCTGCCACTGTGCGCGCCCCGAGCCAGGATCCGCTGCGTCCCCTGTGGCTGCTGGAGGAGCCGCAGCTGCTGCAGGAGCGGGAGGGCTGGCCGCAGCTGGACGGACCGCTGCAGCTGCGACATGGGCCGGAGCGCATCGAGAGCCAGTGGTGGCAGGCGCCGGGCGTCGCGCGCGATTACTACCATGCGACGGATGTGCATGGCATCGCGGTATGGGTGTTCCGTGAGCGTCAGCCGCCGCATCGCTGGTTCCTGCATGGCCTGTGCGGATGAGCGCGCCACCGCCGGCCTACGCGGAGCTGCACTGCCTCAGCCACTTCACCTTCCTGCGCGGTGCCTCACGACCCGCTGAGCTGGTGCAGCGGGCGCAGCAGCTGGGCTACAGCGCACTGGCCATCACCGATGAATGTTCGGTGGCGGGCGTGGTGCGGGCGCATATGGCCGTGCAGAGTCCCGAGAACGGCGCGCAAGCCCTGCACCTCATCATCGGCGCTGAGTTCACCTTGAGCTGCGGTCTGCGGTTGGTGGCTCTGGCGACCAATCGCCATGGCTATGCGCGCCTGTGCGCACTCATCACCCATGGTCGGCGCGCCGCACCGAAGGGGCGCTATCAGCTGACACGCGCCGATGTGCAGCAACATCTTGAGGACTGCCTGATCCTGTGGCTGCCCGGCGCGCTGCCTGAGAGCGAACAGCTGCAGTGGCTGAACAGCTGCTTCGCGGGCAGCCTGTGGATTGCCGTGGAACTGCTGCTGGCGGGTAACGACCGCGAGTACCTGACGCGGCTGACCACCCTCGGACGGGACTGTGCGGTGCCACTGGTGGCCAGTGGTGATGTGCACATGCATGTGCGTGCCCGTCGCCGTCTGCAGGATGCACTGACCGCGATCCGTCACGGTGTGACCCTGGCGCAGGCCGGCACTCGCCTGTATCCCAATGGTGAGCGGCATCTGCGTGAGCGCGAGCGGCTGGCACGACTGTATCCGCCGCAGCTTCTGGAGCAGACGCTGCGGATTGCGCAGCGCTGCACCTTTAAATTAAGCGAACTGCGCTACGAGTATCCCAAGGAGCTGGTGCCGGAGGACGAGACGCCCGCGAGCTGGCTGCGCAAGCTGGTGGAGCGGGGCATCCACGAGCGCTGGCCTTTGGGAGCATCGCCGCAGGCACGGCAGATCATCGAGCGCGAACTGGCGCTGATCGCGGAACTGGGCTATGAGACCTACTTCCTGACGGTGTATGACATCGTGGCCTTCGCCAACCAGGAGAATATTCTCGCGCAGGGTCGCGGATCGGCGGCCAACTCCCTGGTGTGCTACTGCCTGAAGATCACCGCCATCGGCCAGCGGCTGGACTCCTTGCTGATGGAGCGGTTCATCTCCCGCGAACGTGCCGAGCCGCCGGACATCGACATCGATTTCGAGCATGAGCGGCGTGAGGAGGTCATCCAGCACATCTACACCAAGTACGGCCGGGAGCGCGCGGCGCTCGCGGCCACCGTGATCAGCTATCGCGGTCGCAGCGCCCTGCATGATCTGGCGCGGGCGTTCGGGTTTACCGAGGAGCGCGCGCGAGCCCTGGCGCGCGTGGTGCAGTGGTGGGACGCCAAGGTCTCGGCGCAGCATCTGCGTGAGGCCGGATTTGATCCGGATGATCCGCATCTGCGGCAGATCATCTCTTTATGCGGCGAGCTCATCGGCTTCCCACGCCATCTCTCCCAGCATGTCGGCGGCTTCGTCATTGCCGCGACCGTCTTGTCGGAGCTGGTGCCCGTCGAGAATGCCACCATGCCCGATCGCACCGTGGTGCAGTGGAACAAGGACGATCTCAACGATCTGGGGCTGCTCAAGGTGGATGTGCTGGGCCTGGGGATGCTCTCGGCGCTGCGCCGCTGCTTCGCGCTGGTCAACGCCTGGCGAGGCAGCAACTGGTCGCTGGGGCATCTGCCGCAGGAGGACCCCCAGGTCTACGAGATGATGTCGAACGCGGATACCGTCGGCGTGTTCCAGATCGAGTCCCGGGCGCAGATGTCGATGCTGCCGCGCCTGAAACCCACGACCTTCTACGACCTCGTCATCGAGGTGGCCCTGGTGCGACCCGGCCCCATCCAGGGCGACATGGTGCATCCGTATCTGCGCCGCCGGAATAAAGAGGAGCCCATCGACTATCCGGGTCCGGGCGCCCAGGTGGCGCTGGAGCGCACGCTGGGTGTGCCCATCTTCCAAGAGCAGGTCATGCAGCTGGCCATGCATGCCGCGGGCTTCAGCGCCGGTGAAGCCGACACCCTGCGGCGCGCCATGGGCTCCTGGGAGCGACAGGGGGATCTGCACCGCTTCAAGGACCGGCTCGCCTCAGGGCTGATCGCGAACCACTATCCGGCGGAGTTCGCCGAGCGCATCTGCAAGCAGATCGAGGGGTTTGGTGAATATGGTTTTCCTGAAAGTCATGCCGCCAGTTTCGCGCTCCTGGTATACGACTCGGCCTGGTTCAAGCACTACGAGCCCGCCGCCTTCACCTGCGCGCTGCTGAACAGTCAGCCGATGGGGTTCTATGCGCCGGCGCAGCTGGTACAGGATGCGCGCCGGCATGGCGTCGAGGTACGGCCGGTCAGTGTGGCGCACAGCGACTGGGACTGTACGCTGGAGCCGGCCACTGCGGATGCCTCCCAGCCGGCGCTGCGGCTGGGTCTGCGCCTGGTGCGCTCACTCACGCAGGAAGGGGCGGAGCGGGTGATGGCCGCCCGGGCGGTGCGGGCCTTCAGCGACGTGACGGATCTGGCGCACCGCGCCGCACTGCTGCGCCGGGACCTGGAAGCATTGGCAGCCGCGGGAGCGCTGGCGGTGTTGAGTGGCAACCGTCATCTGGCCTTCTGGGAGGTGGCAGGTTTCGAGCGCACCCTGCCGCTGGCGGCGGCGGATCCGCTGGCCATGCGGGTGAGCGAGGGCCGTCCACTGCTTGGCATGCCCACGGAAGCCCAGAGCATCGTCGCGGACATGGCAGCGGTGGGACTGACTCTGGGGCGTCATCCGTTGGCGCTGTTGCGTGAGCAACTGCAGGCCGAGGGCTTGAGCCGTATGGCGGATGTGGCGCAGCTGCCGCACGGACACTGGGTGCGCACGGCCGGGCTGGTGCTGGTGCGGCAGCGACCCGCCAGCGCCAGCGGCGTGACGTTTGTGACGCTGGAGGATGAGACCGGACAGGTCAATCTCATCGTCTGGAGGGATATCGCCGAACGCTTCCGCCGGCCGCTGGTGGAGGCGGGGTTGCTGGAGGTGCAGGGGACTTTGCAACGCGAGGGCATCGTGCTGCACCTGCTGGCGCGCCGGCTCGTCGATCGCACTGCACTCACCGGCCGCCTGAATCTGCCCTCGCGGGATTTTCACTGATCTGGTTACAATGAACGAGCAAGAGGGGGAATCGAATGGACAGCAAATTTGCAAACCCGGCGCCGCTGGGTCTCTTCGCCTTTGCCAGTACCACCTGGCTCCTGAGCCTGGTCAATGCGGGCCTCATCGCCAAGGACGGCATGCCCCTCGTGCTCGGCATGGCGCTGGCCTTTGGTGGCGGGGCACAGGTGCTGGCAGGCCTGATGTCCTACGTGCGGGGCAACACCTTCGCCACCGTGGCCTTCATCGGTTACGGCTCGTTCTGGCTGTCGTTCGTCGCCTATGTCCATGCGTTCGGCGGTAGCGCCCCGGCGGTGTTCGTCGGCTGGTACCTGCTGGTCTGGGGTGTATTCACGCTCTACATGTGGGTGGCCTCGTTCCGCCACAACACGGCGTTGCAGCTGGTCTTCCTCACCCTCTGGATCACGTTCTTCTTGCTGGCGGCGGGGGACCTGCAGGGGTCCGCCATGGCGCACAAGCTCGGCGGCTATCTCGGACTGGTGTGCGCGGCACTGGCCGCCTATACGTCGGCGGCCGAAGTCATCAATGCAGACTATGGCCGCACGGTGCTGCCGATCGGAGCGCGTGCCCAGCCGGTGCGCTAGGCGTCAGACTCCGCTCACGTGGATGGGGCCATTGGAGGTGTGCACTGACACCTCCTGGCCGCCGCCATTCAAGGTGCCATGCAGGTGTGACTTGCCCTCGTAGCCCTGCAGGGTGACGGGCAGCTCCAGGTTCACTGGACCATTGCTCGTGCCCACATCGAGGTCAGCCTTCAGAGCGGTCGGGACCGTCAGATCCACTGGGGCATTGCTGGTGCCGATACTCCAGCGGGACGCCACCGTCGATCCGGCCTGCGCATGCGCCACCACCACGCCATTGCTCGAGCGCAGGTTCAGGGAGTCGAAGCGTCCGCTCACCTGGATCCTGCCATTGCTGGTGCCAAGCTCGCAGTCCCCATCCACGCCCTCGACGCTGATGGCACCGTTGCTGGTCTGCGCCTGAACCTTGCCCTTGAGGGAGTCGGCGGTAATGGCGCCATTGCTGGTATGCAGACGGATGTTGCCGTTGAGGCTGGTGACCTCGATGGCGCCATTGCTGGTCTGCAGCTGCAGGTCGGCATTCTTCGGCATGCGCACTTCGATCTCGGCCCGGCCGGAGTTGAAATTGCCCCAGCTCCACCAGTCGTGCGATTCCCGCCTCTCCGTGAGCTCGATGACGCTGCCGTCCTGACGCGCCGAGTAGGGGTTCGAGGGTTGCGACTGATCGCGCTCATAGCGCACACGAAAACCCACCTTCGAGTCATCCGTGGACAGTACGCGCACCCGCGCGTTGTAGGCCTCGATGTGAACGTCGGCTCGACCGTTGACCGGGAAGGATTGGGAGTACTCGCCGAAGTCGGTGCCGGTGGTGTAGGTGCAGCCGGCGCTCACGAAAATGGCGCACAGCACAATGATTTTGACGGGCAGGGTGCAGCACTTGCTCATACGGGTTCCTCGGGTGCAGGCAGGCACAATGCCCCCAACATGGGGGCCTGTCACCTGCGCAGAACACCGCAGGTCCCCGAAAAGTTGCAGCCGGGGCGTGCCTAGCGCAATCCCACCAGGTGAAACACCACGAACAGCCCGGCGCCGAAGGTCGCCGCGCCCAGGGCCACGCACACCGGCAGCGTCAGCACCCAGGCCAGAATGATGTTGCGCGCGGTGTCGCCCTGGATACCGGATTTGTTGGCGACCATGGTGCCGGCGATGCCGGAGGAGAGAATATGGGTGGTGCTGACTGGCAGGCCCAGATATTCAGCGGCTTCGATCGTTCCCCAGGCGACCAATTCAGCGCTCGCGCCCTGGGCATAAGTCAGGTGGGCCTTGCCGATTTTTTCACCCACGGTGACCACGATGCGCTTCCAACCAATCATGGTCCCGAGGCCCAGGGCCAGGGCCACCGCTACCTTGATCCAGGTGGGAATGAAGTTGGTCAAAGTCTTGAGCGACTTCTGATACTTATCCGCGCCTGCCGCGTCCAATCCCGCGGGTATTTTCTTGATCTTCGCCAGGCGCGCCAGAGACTCCGCGACCAGGTACACGTCCAGACGCAGTGCGCTGCGGGCGGTGCCAGGAATGTTGTGCAGGTCGGTGACGCCATGCAGACGCGACACGACGGCGTCGTTGGCTTCATTGAGCGCCGGCAAAGTCGCGGCGTCTGCCTTGCTGGTGCGCAGGAAGGCGGTCAACGCGCGATGCGCCTCGTCAGATGAGGGCACCTTGGCGGCTGCTGGGACGATCTGGTGCAACTGGGTCGAGATCTGGATCGCCGAACCGTTGATCTGCGTGAGCGCCGCGGGCGACAAGGACAAGTCCAGCGCGAAGGCGGCCGGCACCACGCCGACCAGGATCAGCACCATGAGACCCATGCCTTTCTGCCCGTCATTGCCGCCATGCCCAAAGGAAACGCCAGTGCAAGTCAGAATGAGCAGTGCGCGCACCCATAGGGGAGGTTTGGAGTCGCCCTCCGGCGCCTTGAACAGTTCGGTGCGCTTGGCGAGGATGACCCGCAGCACGAGCAGCAGCAGCGCGGACAGCACAAAGCCCATGATGGGCGACGCGAGCAGCGCCTTCAGAGTGTCTTCCAGCTTCGCCCAGTTGACCCCTTCACCAAAGGCTTCATTGGGGCTGATCAGGGAGTTCATCAGGCCGACCCCGACGATGGAGCCGATCAGGGTGTGGGAGCTCGATGCCGGAAGACCCAGGTACCAGGTGCCCACGTTCCAGATGATGGCCGAAATCAGCAGCGCGAACACCATGGCGAACCCGGCACCCGAGCCGACGTTGATGACCAGTTCCACCGGCAGCAGCGCCACGATGCTGAAGGCGACGGCGCCGGAGGAGGTCAGCACGCCGATGAGGTTCCAGGTGCCGGACCAGACGACCGCTTGATTGGGCTTTAGCGCGCGGGTGTAGATCACCGTGGCCACGGCATTGGCGGTGTCGTGAAAACCGTTGACGAATTCGAAGCTCAATGCCAGCAACAGCGCCAGGCACAGGAGAATGGCGGTAGGTACATCGATCCCTAGACTTGCCAACACTTGCGCTCCCCCAGACCCGGTTCGGGTTTTCGGCGGAGCACAAGCCTAGGGTCGTCACATGACTGACAGGTGACAGACGGGGGAGGGGTCAGCGGCGGTAGTAGGGACCATAGCCGTAGTGATAGCCGTAGTCATAGCCAACGCCCACGCCTACTACCGGAGCTATCGGCGCGACCACCAGACCATGGCGAGTCGGCACCGCGACGCAGCCCCCGAGCACGACGAGCGCGCCCAGCACCAGCGCGGTTATTAAGGTCTTCGAAGTCTTCATGATCCGGGCCTCCATGTTGAACCCTTACCCTGAACAACGCGGCAGGGTGGGGGCGGGGGACCTGGATTAAGCGACTTTAATTGCTGGGGTTTTACGGAATATCAAGGGCCGCGGCGCTGGCATCGCCGGCGCTCATGTCGATGGGAATGCTCGCCGGTACGCGGATCAGCGTGCCGGTGGGATTGGCAGAATTCCAGGCCCACACCTCGGCGTTGTAGACCCCGGCGGCATAGATCGCCGACGAGCTTCCGCCCGGTGCCAGAGCCGTGAGCGTGAGGGAATTCTGGGAGCCGCCGAGATCAGCCTTGAGGGACGCCGCAGCCACCAATGCGCCGTTGAAAGTCAGGAACAGTTCCGCGTTGTCGTAAGTCCCGAGGCTGGCGAGGCTCAACGTGCCCGTGAGGCCATTGGCGGTGCTACCCGAGGGCAACGGCGGCGCAGACACGGTAAAGAGCGCCGTACCGGCACCCGGCGCGGCGACGGTGGTGCTCAGCGCGCCCTCGCCGTAGGCAGGATTGATGGCGCCAATGCTATAGGTGGCCGCGCCCTGACTGGGGTTCGCGTTGGTGAGCGCAATGATGCCACCGCTCACATAGGTTCCGTACTGCAGGCCGCCCCCGGAGACGGCCTGGTCACTGGCGAAGCGCCCGCTGGTCGGGTCAAGTGCCCGCATCTCCACCAGGTAGGGCACTTCGGAGGACAATGGCAGGGTCTGATAGAAGCCGACCAGCGAACTGGTTGGAGAGGCCGGCGAGCTGCTGTTTACGTTGACCAGGTAGGGCGTCGCATTCGTCAAGGTCAAAGCGCCCAACACGGCGGCCGACGTGCCCGGCGCACCGGCGGTCACGGGCACCGACTTGACGATCAGCGTCTCGATGGCCGGGCCATGAATGACGAGGTCGTAGTTGCCCGGCGCGCCGGAGGCCGTGGACAGGGGATACAGCGTGAAGCTGCCATCGGCAGCGACGCGCGTGGTCTTGACGATGACGTGGCGCGTGCCATCGCTGCTCAGCCCCTCGGCGGACACCTGCACATCGGCAAGACCGGCCGCCGTGAGGGTCGTGATCCCCGCCAGGGATACGGTGCCCTGGATGTTGCCCGAGTACTTCACATCATGAGTCTGCGGATGCGGATTGAGGGCAAACGCCGCCTGGCCGCTGAGTGAGATCGGCACCAGGTCCCGCGTGGCATCAAAGTCAATGACGGCCGAGGTGGTGGAGACCCCCGGGGCCGAGAAGGTGGAGGCGACCCCGGAACTGGTCGCGCCGGAGGAGGTGGCGATGGACTGATCCGTGCCGGTCGTGGTGGTCTGGGGGGTCGTGGTCGGGGCGCCGAAGCCGGAGCTGGCGGCGGCCGCCACCGTCAGGCTGGTGCTGATACTGATGCCCTGCGCCGCATTCAAAACGGCCAGCGGCACCGCATGGGCAACACTCTGGGAATCCAGATAGTCGACTTCGTCATTGCTGGCGGCGCCACTGCTCTGCGCGGAGGAGGTGAGGGTGGCGGTGGAGTCGGCCAGCACCAGCATGACCTGGGAATAGGTGCCGGTGGCGAGCTTCAGCGCACTGGCGAACTGGCTCAGGGTGCCGTTGTTGAGACTGACGAGATCGACGGTCTGCGGTGTGGTCAGGGTGAACTTAGACCAGCTGCTGTCGGTGGGCAGCGCCGTGGAGCTGGTATTGAACCAGATCTCATTGACGGTCAGGAATACATGGGTGAACTGCGCGGGTGCATTGCCCGTTGCCGAGACATTGGTCCGCGACTGGCAGCCCGCGAGCACGGCACATCCGAGCAGTACGATTAGCGCGGTTAACTTATTCGGCATTGCAGGTTCCCTGTAACAGATCGTGTCCTGGGGCCCGTTAACCGCCCGTGCCTTAGGGTCTAACGCCGTGGATTCAGACCGGTTGACCGAGGGACAGGTTCAGTGCCGGTCTTTGCGCCCGCCCTTGCGGCTGTCGTCACCGATGTCGTAGTCGTCGAAGTCGCTGGTGAGCTCAGCGGTTTGTTTGTCCTCCCGCAGCCGCTCCAGACGGCGCCAGGGTGGCTCGCCGCTTTTCTGCGCACGTTTTTTGGCGAGGTCCAGGTCCTTGATCACCTGATCGATGTCGACGTCGGCCTCTTCGGCCACCGGCTCGTCGATTTCCTCTCCCTCGAATTCCTCGGACTCGGCTTTTTCGCTCATGGACGACCAATCTTGTTGAGTCGCTATGCGGATTTTGGCGAAGTCGTATTACAGGATCAACTCATCCTGACAGGTTCTCAATGAATGAGCTGGTTCATCTGGAAGATGGGCAGGAGCATTGCAAAAACAATGCCCATCACGAACACCCCCATGAGCACGATCAGGCCGGGGCCCAAGAGCCCGACGATGGCCGTCAGCAGTCCGTCGAGCTCGCGCTCCTGGCTGATGGCGGCACGTTCCAGCATGCTCTCCAGCTCACCGCTGGACTCGCCGCTTTGAATGAGGTGGATGGTCATGGGCGGGAACAGCTTGCTGATGGCGAGCGAGCGGCCGATCGAGGCACCTTCGCGGACCCGCAGGGACGCCTCCGCCACCGCATCGCGCATCGGCAGGTTGGTCACCACTTCGCCGGCGATCCGCAGCGCATCCAGCACCGGTACCGTGGCGGCCGTCAGAATGCTCAGGGTGCGCGTGAAGCGCGCCGTATTGAAGCCGCGCACCAGTTTGCCCATCAGCGGCACGCGCAGCTGCATCAGCTGAAACCGGCGCTTCGGACCCGGCTGGGCGAGCCAGCGTGCCAACAGGATATAACCCACCACGCCGATCACCAGGATATAAATGCCGCGCAACCGTAGGAAGTCACTGACAGAGATCAGGAGCCGCGTCATCATGGGCAGCTGCGCGTGGCTGGAGGTGAAGACGTTCACGACCTTCGGCACCACGTACACCATGAGCCCCGCCACTATCATGACGCACATGACGGTGAGGGCGATCGGATAGAGCATGGCCCCCATCACCTTCTGGCGCATCTCCTCGCGGCTCTCGGTGTAATCCGCCAGCCGTTCGAGGACCGAGTCCAGATGTCCGGCCTGTTCGCCGGCCGAGACCGTGGCCCGGTAGATTTCGGGAAAGACGCGCGGGAAATCGGCGAAGCCATCGGCGAGCGTGTGGCCCTCCATGACCTTGGCGCGCACCCCCAGCACGATACTCTGCACCCGCTCTTTCTCGGTCTGCTGCGAGACCGCCAGCAGCGACTCCTCCAGCGGCAGTCCCGCCTTGACCAGGGTCGCCAGCTGTCGGGTGAAGAGCGCCAGATCCGTCGCCGAAACCCGGCGCGCCAGCGAGAAGCTGCGCTTCTGCGAGCGTTCCTGCTCCGCCACGGCGTTGACGGTGACCGGGAGCAATTGACGCTCGCGCAGCAGCTGGCGCACGTGACGCGCGGTGTCGCCCTCGAGAATACCGCGACTCTCGCGCCCGCCGGTGTCAACTGCCGTGTATTCAAAGGCGCCCATGTCGGCCGCTAATCCTCGCGGGTGACGCGCAGGATTTCCTCCAGCGTGGTCTCCCCGCGCAGGACCCGCGCCCGCCCATCATCGCGGATGGAGGGGGTGAGGGTGCGCGCATGCCGTTCCAGGTCCTGCTCCGCCGCGCCGTCGTGAATCATGGTGCGCATCTGATCATCGACCGTCACCAGTTCATAGATGCCGCTGCGACCCCGGTAACCGTTGTTGCCCGGTCCCGGCCGGTACAGCGTCGGTGCCTCGTCGTCCTTGCGCAGGTTCAACAGCCGGCGCTCATAGTCGCCGGCCTTGAAGGCCTGGCGATTGTCAGGATTGAGCACGCGCACCAGGCGCTGCGCGACCACGCCGATGAGGCTCGAGGACAGGAGGAAGGGTTCGATGCCCATGTCCCGCAGCCGGGTCACCGCGCCGACCGCCGTGTTGGTGTGCAACGTGGACAGTACCAGGTGACCGGTGAGGCTGGCCTGCACCGCGATCTGCGCGGTTTCCAGGTCGCGGATTTCGCCGATCATCACCACATCAGGATCCTGGCGCAGGATGGCGCGCAAGCCACGCGCAAAGGTCATTTCGACCTTGGTGTTCACCTGGGTCTGGCCGATCCCATCGATGTAGTACTCGATCGGATCCTCGACCGTCATGATGTTGCGCGAATTGTCGTTGAGGCGCTCGAGCGCCGCATACAGCGTGGTGGTCTTGCCGGAGCCGGTGGGTCCGGTGACCAGGAGGATGCCGTGCGGTTTGTGGATGAGTTCATCGATGAGCTGCCCGGTGCCCGGGTCCATGCCCAGCGCACTTAAGTCGAGCCTTCCGGCCTGCTTGTCCAGGATACGCAGCACCACCCGTTCGCCGTGGCCGCTGGGGATGGTGGACACGCGCACGTCGACCGCGCGGCCGGCAATCCTGAGACTGATGCGACCGTCCTGCGGCAGGCGCTTCTCGGCGATATCGAGCTTCGACATCACCTTGATACGCGACACCACCAGGGGCGCCACCGCCCGCTTGGACTGCAGGACCTCGCGCAGTACGCCATCTACGCGAAAGCGCACCACCAGACGGTTCTCGAAGGGTTCGACGTGGATATCCGAGGCGTTTTCCTTCACCGCCTGGGTCAGCACCGCATTGATGAGGCGGATGATGGGCGCGTCGTCGTCGGCTTCCAAAAGGTCGGTCTGTTCGGGCAGCACCTGCGCCAGGTGGGTCAGGTCCTCGGTGTCCTCGAAGCCCCCGACCGCGTCCATGGCATTGGCGCCGGTCTCATAGGCCTGACGCAGCAGATTGTCGAAAGTTGCCTCGTCCACCTTGTCGATGGCGAGCGGCAGGCGCAGGTAGCGGCGCACTTCGGCAAGGGCTAAGGGCGAGGCGCCGCCGCGCACCGTGCACTGCGCCACCCCATCGGTGATGGTGCCGACCAGCACCCCATGGCGCTTCGCGAAGGCGAAGGAAACGCGCTTTTCCTCGGCTGGCGGGGCGGCGACTGGCACCGGCACGCTCATTGCTGGGCCGCAGGCTGCGGGCGAGGAGCGGAGCTTGCCGCCGGCGCGCCCGCAGCAGGCGCGTGTTGCGCATCGTCGGTACGCGCGGCCGCGTCGGTCTCGCGGCGGGCGCGCTCGGCCGCGCGGTCGCGGTCCTGCTCGGTGATTGGCGCCGCCGGCGTCGAGCCCGGCGGTGGCGGTGGCGGCAGTGCCGGCAGTACCGGGGACTTCACACCCGGCAGCAGTGGCACCGAGAAGCTGGACTCACCGGCGCCGACCTGGCGTTGCTCCTCGCGGATGAGGTTGTACTTGGAGTTGGTCTCGATGGCCGTCTGGGTGGCATCGTTCATGATCTGCGGCCGCAGGAAGATCATCAGGTTCTTCTTGGTGTGCTTGGCCGAGTGATCCTTGAACAGCTCGCCCAGGATCGGGATGCTGCCGAGGAACGGCACGCGCGTATCGGTATGGTCGTACTCATTGCTGATGAGGCCGCCAATCACGATGATGCCGCCGTCCTCGATCAGCACATTGGTGGAGATCTCGCGCTTGCTGGTGGTGATGTCGACGGCGCCGGCGGGACTGGGGATCACGCTGGAGCTTTCGATGTCGATCTTCAGCACGATGGCGTCGCCCTCATTGATCTGCGGCGTCACCTTGAGGATCGTGCCCACCTCTTCGCGCTGGATGGTCTGGAACGGGCTCACCGCGCCCCCGGCGCTGCCGGTGTTGGTGTACTGGCCGGTGACGAAGGGCACTTCGTCCGCCGACTTCATGGTGGCTTCCTGGTGATCGTTGGTCAGCACCGAGGGGGTCGCGATAACATTGCTGTCGGTATCGCTGCGGATGGCGCGCAGCATGGCCGCGAAGCTCACGCCGGTCTTTGCCACGCGTCCCAGCGCCACCGTCGTGCCATTCTCCAGTGCCGAGTTGATGGTGGTGGGGCTGGCGATGGCATTGGCCAGGTCCACCAGGCTCGCCCCGCCCACCGGTGTCAGGAAGGTTGCGCCCGGGATGGTCTCGCCGTTGCTCTCCGACCAGGTGGCCCAGTTCACACCGAGCTCGGAGGATTTGGCCAGGTTGACATCGACAATGATGGCCTCCACCAGCACCTGGGCATGGCGGATGTCGAGCTTGTCGATGATGTCATTGAGCTGGCGGCGCACCTTCGGCGGCGCGGTGATCACCAGCGCATTGTTGTTCGCATCGGCCCACACCTGGGAGTTCTTGCTCTCCTGCGCGCTCGGGGTCGCCGCGCCGCCGGCAGCTCCGCCTGAGGCGGCCGCTGCCCCACCGGACAGCTGCTCTTTGAGTTTGGCGGCGAGCTTTTCCGCATCGGCATAGCGCAGGTAGCGCACCTCCGTTTCCCCACCGCCCTGCTGCGGGGTATCGAGGTTGGCGATCAGGGCCTTGGCGCGCAGCCGCGCGCCCGGCTCGCCGCTGAGCAAGACGCTGTTGGAGCGCTCATCGGCCACTATTCTCAGGGGCTGCACGCCCGGGTCCTGCTGTGCCTGACCCTGGTTCAGGGTGGTGAGGTCGCGCATGACTTCGGTGGCCGAGGCGTTCTGCAGCGGCACCACCTCGACATCGGAGTCACCGACCTGATCGATGCGAGCCACGATCTTCATGATGCGGGTCACGTTCGCGGCGTGATCGGAAATGATGATCATGTTGGCCGGGCTGTAGGCATTGATCTGACCGGTGGTCGGCACCAGCGACCGCAGCACCGTGACCAGCTGCACGGCGCTCACATTCTTGACCGGGATCACCTGGGTGACGATCTCATCCGAGGTCGGATTCAGATTGTCCTGCAGGTCCAGACTGCCCGGATAGAAGCGCTGCTCGGAGTCCGGCACGATCTTGTAGGTGCCATCCGCGCCGGGCACCGCAATGACGTGGTGAACCTGCAGGATGGAGAGAAAAATCTCCCAGAAGGCCTGCGGCGTGACCGGCGTGGAGGAGCGCATGGTCACCTGCGCGCGCACCCGCGGGTCGAGAATGAGGCTTTTGCCGGTGGCCATCTGCACCGCCTGGACGATCTGTCCCAGGTCGGCATTGTCAAAGTTCAGGGTGATCCGGGCGTCAGACTGGCCATTGCGCGGCGCACCATTACGGGGTGGATTGGCGTTCTGGGCCTGCACCGGCCCGCAGCCGGCCACCAGCGGTACGACCACCAGCAGCGCCGCCATGCTGGCAAGCGTGGCGGCCAGGGCTTTGCGAACGTCAGAAAATGTCATCGAACCTTCCTTCGAAGCGTGAGGCAGCGCGCAGGCCTAGTGACTGTCCCGCAGCGTCCGTTGCGGACCGCCGGGTCCGATAATGGGCGGCTCGGGCGGTGGCGCAGCATTGGGTTCTCCCGGCTGGCCGCCCGCGGCCGCCTCGTTGCTCAACTGCTCGGCCTGGTTGGCGATCTGCGACATATTCAGAGTGATATCCTGCTGCTGTCCGTTGCGCATTACCGTGACGCGTGCCTGATCCGAGTTACCGAGGCTCGCGAAAATGTCGTTGCCGCGGTTGGGATCATCCAGCGGCGTGCCGTTGACCGAGAGAACCAGGTCGCCATTTCTCAGCCCCAGCGAGGCGAAAGCCTTCGCATTCTGGCCCGGGTAGACCCGGTAGCCGCGCAATTTGCCGTCGGCAAACACGGGCTGAGGCCTTAGGACATCTGAAATCAGCCCCGGTTCGTTCGAAATGAGACGCTGCATGCGATCCAGCGGCGAGGCAGCCGGCGCGAGCCCCGGTGCGGGTCCGCCGCCGCCGTATTTTCGCGGCAGCATCAGCGCTTCCAGGGTGCCATTGCGCTCCAGCAGCACCCGATCGATGTACACCGCATGCACCGTCGCATTGCCGGGAACCCGATCGCCCACCGGATAGATCTTGGCGTTGTTGGCCGAGGTGCCGATGATCGCCAGGCCGTTTTTCGGGTCGGTGGCCGCGATGATGCCGGTCAGGACCAGCGGCATATTGGTCGCGGGCGCGTTGGCATCGTCGACCGGAGGCGGCGGCGGAGCCTGGCCGAACAGGTGCCCGTTGCCCAAGGCGGCCAGGTTCAGTGGCGCACGGGTCACGAGATTGGCCCCCGCCTGATCGCGCACGGGGGCGCCCGCGCCGCTACCTGCGAGGTGCGTCACAATTACGGCCGCCTGGACGCCCAGGGCGGCCGCCAGCACCCAAACGGTCAGCTGAGGTGCGCGGGTGGCCAGTTGGGTGCGTGATGCCGGCAGGCCAGCTCCCGCGAGCCACGAAACAGTACTCATATTCGGACTCGCGCCATGGTGGCAGGTACCCCAATCATAAGGGGGCTACGCTTTTGCTCTCAAGCAATTGTTTTCCAATTGTTTTCACTGTGTCCGTTTGCCGACAGCCCGGGGGCCTTGTGCTGGCGTTTTGCTAACCCTATAAAGAGGACATGTCGGATCCTGTTCCCGCCCGCCATGACGGCGGTGTCGTCGTCGAAGAGGCGCGCCCCCAGGTCAAGCAACCGCCTCTCTACCAGGTGGTGTTACTCAATGATGATTACACCCCCATGGAATTTGTCGTCGATGTGCTGGAAAAGTTCTTCAGTCTGAACCGTCCGGCCGCCACGCGGATCATGCTCGAGGTCCACACCAAGGGTAAGGGGGTGTGTGGGGTCTTTACCTTCGAGATCGCAGAAACTAAGGTGGCCCAGGTGACAGGGTATGCGCGCGATCATCAGCATCCGCTGATGTGCACACTGGAAGAGGCGTAAGGAATCACTCAACGTGCTGTCCAACGAGCTTGAATACTGTCTCAACGATGCATTCCACCAGGCACGTGAGGCTCGCCATGAGTATCTGACGGTGGAGCATCTGCTGCTGGCGATTCTCGATACTCCCAAGGTACGCGAGATCCTGAAGGCCTGCGGGGCGGATCTGGTGAAGCTCAAACAGGAGCTGAAGGAGCACCTGGAGCAGTCCACGCCGAAACTGGAGGAGGCCGAGGAAAACGAAGTGCAGCCGACGCTGGGCTTCCAGCGGGTGCTGCAGCGCGCGGTGTTCCACGTCCAGTCCAGCGGTAAAAAGGAAGTGGGCGTCGGCAACGTGCTGGTCGCGATCTTCAGCGAGAAGCAGAGCCACGCCGTGTACCTGCTGAACCGCCAGAACGTCTCGCGCCTGGATGTCGTCAACTACCTCTCGCACGGTCTGTCGAAGATCGCCGAGGAGAAGACCGACAAGGAGGACACGACCTCCGACGGCGAGCGCGACGGCGAAGCCGGCGGCAGTGCCCTGGAGAAGTATGCGGCCAACCTGAATCGTCTGGCCCAGGAAGGGCGCATCGACCCGCTGATCGGGCGCAAGCTCGAAGTCGAACGTACCATCGAGATCCTGTGCCGCCGCCGCAAGAACAATCCGCTCTATGTCGGTGAAGCCGGCGTGGGCAAGACGGCCATCGCTGAAGGCCTGGCGCGTCTGATCGTCGAGGGCAAGGTGCCCGAGGTGCTCTCCGACTGCACCATCTATTCGCTGGACATGGGCTCGCTGATCGCCGGCACCAAGTATCGCGGGGACTTCGAGAAGCGCCTGAAGAGTGTGATCACGGAACTGAAGAAGATTCCGGGCGCCATCCTCTTCATCGACGAAATCCACACGGTCATCGGCGCCGGCGCCGCCTCCGGCGGGGTGATGGACGCCTCCAACCTCATCAAACCGGTGCTCACCAACGGCGAGCTGCGCTGCATCGGCTCAACCACCTACCAGGAATATCGCGGCATCTTCGAGAAGGATCACGCGCTGGCGCGCCGTTTCCAGAAGATCGACGTGGTGGAGCCTTCGGTTTCCGAGACCATCGAGATCCTGCAGGGCCTGAAGCCGCGCTTCGAGGAGCATCACTCGATCAAGTATGCCGACGCGGCACTGGTGGCCGCCGCGGAGCTCGCGGCGCGCCATATCAATGAACGGCACATGCCGGACAAGGCCATCGATGTGGTGGACGAGGCCGGTGCGCGCTTGCGCCTGAAGCCCGTCGGCGAGCGCGAGTCCACGGTCGAAGTGCGGCACATCGAGGACGTGGTGGCGCGCATGGCGCGCATTCCGGCCAAGAGTGTGTCCTCCTCGGATCGCGAGGTCCTGAAGACTCTGGAGCGTAATCTGAAGCTGGTGATCTTCGGCCAGGACCGGGCCATCGAAGCGCTGTCATCATCGATCAAGATGGCCCGCTCGGGCCTGGGCGACCAGCGCAAGCCGGTCGGCAGCTTCCTGTTCGCAGGTCCCACCGGCGTCGGTAAGACCGAGGTCACCCGGCAGCTGGCGATTGCCATGGGCATCGAGTTCATCCGCTTCGACATGTCCGAGTACATGGAACGGCACACGGTGTCGCGGCTGATCGGCGCACCCCCCGGCTACGTGGGTTTCGACCAGGGTGGCCTGCTCACCGAGGCGATTGCCAAACATCCGCACTGCGTGCTGCTGCTGGATGAGGTGGAAAAGGCCCATCCTGATGTGTTCAACCTGCTGCTGCAGGTCATGGACCACGGCACGCTGACCGACAACAACGGACGCAAGGCCGACTTCCGCAACGTCATCATCATTATGACGACGAACGCGGGTGCCGAGACCATGAACAAGGCCACCATCGGCTTCAC
>DASZCK010000063.1:0-18599 GCA_035943195.1 Steroidobacteraceae bacterium | reverse complement strand
GTGTACGTGAGGCCAGTGCTCAGGCGCGAGCGAAAGGCCGTGTCGGCCGGCAACGCCGGGTACCCGCTTGCATGGAGGTTGCTGTCGGAGCGGCCACCGGACCACTCCACATAGGCCACCGTGGCCCGGTTCAGCAGGTGCGTCAGATCAAGCCCGGCTTGTGGCGACTCATGCTCCGCGCCGGTGAGCGAGAACTGCGGCTGCAGATCTGTGCTGAGACGTTGACTCGCCACCAGCAGCCAGCGAGTGCGATCATTGGTGGCGCCAAGGTCCGGATTGAGGGTCGAGTCGTTGGGCTTGGCATCGATCCTGGGGGCGACGATGGCGGTCAGTGAGCCGCTTGACCAGAGTGTCTGGGAGCGCGCCATGAGCGTGCCCATGCGCTCGTCGCGCAAGGAGTCAGGGTCGATCGAGATGAGTGCCCGGACCGCATCGGCGCGAAAGTAGTCCGTTGGGTTGTAGGCGAATGCCACGCCTTCGCGGACATTGATGCGCCCGAAATCCACGATCTCGCTGCCGCCGTCGCGGAAGCTCACATAGGCCTCCTTGAGCGTGTTGAGGGCCTGCGCGCTCCCACCGCGTGCAAAGAAATCATCGAAGCGGTCGGAGAGGATGGCACGCCATCCACGGTTTAGGGCGGCATCGCAGCGCAGGGCGAAGGAGGCGCGACCGCCGCTCGCGGAAGCCGCTCCATCACTGAACGTGCTGTCGCTCACCGCGCCCTCTGCGTACCCGAGGCAGGTGCGCGGTGCCGCCGCTTGCCCGTGTGTGTGGTCGGCGAGCGCCAGTGCCGCCTCGTCGCTCTCCTGCGCGAGAGCGGGCGCGCTGACTGCCAGAGCGAGCAGCATCCAGGCGCGCATCGCTCACTCGGGTCGGAAGCGCGGCAGGTAATCGCGCTGCAGCCAGCTGTCGGGTATGTCCCGCCAGGCATAGTCGGAATAGCGCATGACCGTGACCCAGGTGGGAGTCAGACCGTCGATGATGACGATCTCGGTGGGGCGCTCGACGCCGAGCTCCACGTGAAATCCGCGGTAGTACGCCGTCTTCAGCAGCCGCTCGCTGTCCGCATAGAACTTGCCCTTGACCGGACGGCTGCTCGACTGCTCGACCCACAGCTCGATGCGATGGTAGGTCGCATCAGGCACAGCCTGCGTCAGGGTGAGCTTATAGCAGTGGCGCAGGGTGCGATCCCCATCAGTGATGTCCTCGGGCGCTGCGCTCGCGGCGTGGTAGTCGTGGGCAAGGTTCACCGTCACGACATCTCCGGTGGAGGCCTGGCCCAGCAGCCGCTGCTGCGGGGAGATGCGGATGCTGGCCTCACTCGAGGGGTCGTAAAACCACATTTCCGTACCGTTCTCGAGTACCAGCTTGCCGGCATCGCGCGCCGGGCCGACGTAGCTGACGAGGGTGCGATAGCGGCCGCTGTCGCCATCGAGCTTTGAATAGATCGCCAGGGTGTTCGAATCGGACTCCTTGGAGTTGCGGTACTCGGTGAGGGAGATCGACAGGCCGAAGGGCTTGACGGGGTTGCGCACCGCATCGCTCGCGGCGAGGATTTTCTGGGGATCCGGCAGGCCCTGCGCGTCCGCCCCTGCCGCCATCCCCGCGATGCCACACAGTGCCAGGGCCGTCAGGGTCATCACTCTGGTTAAGGTGCTCATGGGTTCAGGCGTGCCTCAATGCGGAAACGATGTTGATGCGCGCACCGCGCCGTGACGGTATCCACGAGGACAGGATCGTCACCACGGTGAGCGCGATGACAACGGCAATCATGGGCGCGGGCTCGCCCCAGACGCGTACGGTCAGCGGTACGGCGTCGACCCTGCCGGGCGGAGTCCAGGTGATCCCGCCGTGATTGATCAGATAGGCCAGGATCAGCGAGGCGATGATGCCGAGTACGGACCCCAGCAGGCCCAGCAGCATCCCCTCGGCCATGAACATCTTTCTGATGCCGGAGCGGCGCAGGCCCACGGCGCGCAGCGTGCCGATCTCCGGGGTGCGTTCGACCACCGCCATGCTCATGGTATTGCCGACCGTGAACAGTACGATGACCCCGATGAGAATGGAGATGAAGCCGAAGATCGCCGCGAAGAAACCGACAGTCTGGCCGTAATAGGGATTGAGCGTCTCATAGTCGTGAACCTCCAGCGGCTCGCCCTTCAACGTCGTGGCCAGCAGCTGCTCGAGTCTGGCGCGAGCCGCGGGAATCTGACCGGTGTGACGCAGCTGCACGATGATCGCCGTCACTTGCGGCACATCACCGCCGTAGATCAGTCGCTGCGCCTGGGCGAGATGCAGCGCGACGTAAATGTCATCCAGGTCCTTCACTGCCTGGCTCTCCGCCTTGATCACCGACAGGCTCGCCACATTGGGCGCGCCGCGAGCCGTCGCGGCCAGCAGTTCGACGCGCGCATCCTTATGCGGTGGGGTCGAGCTGACTTCGGCCGCCGACAGGGCGGCGAGATCCGAAGGCAGGGCCGGCGCAGAGGACCTTGCCGCGGCATGCTCCGGCGAGCAGGTTTGTAGGCCCGGAGCGCCACACAGCTGCAGCACCCGCGCCACGCCCGCGCCGACCACGGCGGCGTTTGCCGCAGTCCCGGTCAGCGCCAGCGGCTCCGGAGTTCCTGGGTAGCCGAAGTCGTTCCACTTGCGAAGCGCATTCTGGCCCTCGACGTCCACCCCGGTCGCGATCACGGTGCGCGACAGGCCCGCTTCAAAATTTCCGGCGATGCCGCCCAACGTGAGGGTGGGGGTGACGACGGTGAGCATCGGCGCCAACACCGGATCGTGACGCACCACCTCTATGACATGCAGGTAGTCGGCAATGCCATAGGCGGCAGGATTGCCGCTGCCGTACAGGAAGTAATCCTGATGCTGGATCTGCAGGTGGCCGCTGGAACGCACGAACCCCATCTGCAGGCCGTAGCGGATGTTACGGGTGTAGCCGCCAAACAGCAGGATGGCGACGGTTCCGACCACGATGGCCGCGAGCGTGGTGATCGAGCGACGGCGGTTGCGCTTCAGATTTCGGACCGCCAGGTCAAAAGTCATCATGAGGGCATTCCCGAACGGTTCACGGATGCGACGCGGCCGTCGCGGATGACGATCGTGTCGTCGGCGGCGGCGATCACCTGGGGATCATGCGAACAGATCACGATCGAGACCTGCTGTTCACGCTGCAGGCGTCGCATCAGCTCGATGATCGAGGCCCCCGTGTGGCTGTCGAGATTGGCGGTGGGCTCGTCGGCGAGCACCACCCGCGGCGCGCCCGCCAGTGCACGGGCAATTGCCACGCGCTGTTGCTGGCCGCCGGATAATTGCCCCGGGCGATGCTGGGCGTGAGCACCCAGGCCTACCGATTCGAGCATGGCGTGGACCCGCTCGCGCCGTTGCGCGGGCGGCAGGTTGGTGAGTCGCAGCGGGTACTCCACATTCTCGTAGGCGGTGAGCACCGGAATCAGATTGAAGCTCTGGAACACGAAGCCCAGATGCGTGGCGCGAAAGTCCGACAGTGCATCATCAGACAGCTTCGCCACCGGGGTGCCGGCGACGGTAAGTTCGCCAGCATCGGGTCGATCAATGCAGCCGATAATGTTCAGCAGCGTGGTCTTGCCGCTGCCGGAGGGACCCGAAATGGCAGTAAAGCAGTTGCTGCGGATCTCGATGTCGACCCGGTGCAGCGCCTTAACCTCCACCGCTTCGATGTGATAGGTCTTGGATAGGTTGGACAGGACGGCGGCCTGCATGGACAGTCTCCGGTTAAGATCTGCGGGTCAATGTAGGATGCGTTTTGGGGCATCGGGCGAGTTTGCGACGAAGCGACACCCGGCCCGACGAGCCGCGGATAGACAGGATCAGTGGCCATGCAACAGACTTCGCCCATGTCCATGAGGCCATCCGTTCTGGCGGTGGCGGGATTGCTGCTGGTTCTCGCGGCGCCTCAGGGCCGGGCTGCAAGCGACGCAGCCACTGCCGAACCCTTACAGGAAGTGATCGTGACGGCCCGGCGTGCGCAGCTGGAGCAGAGACTTTCAGAGTTCGTCAGCGAAATCGCCGGCGTCGAGCCTGGAATGGGACTGCCCCGATGGCAGAAGCCCGTCTGCCCGCTGGTGTCAGGTCTGCCCCGGACGGAAGGAGAGTTCATCCTCGAACGGCTTTCAGAGATCGCGCGCGATGCGCGCGTGCCACTGGCTGGAGAGCAGTGCCGGGCGAACCTCTACATCATGATTTATCCACGACCGCGAGAGCTCATAGCGGCCATGGAGAAGCACGATTTCTATTACGTCTTTGGCCAGGACGCCTATCCCATGCAGGTCGAGGAACTCCTGCGCAGTCCGCGTCCGGTCAGGGTCTGGTACAGCTCGATCGAGCGATCCCAGGACGGCCTGCCGCTGATGCCCTGCCCACAGGGCCCAAGATGCGTCGACGTATCAAATCTCAGCCCCGCGAAACTCAATGTCGTCAGGGCCCTGAGCAACGTCTATCTGGTCGTCGATGAGACCAGGCTGCAGGGCGTGACGCGTGGGCAGTTCGCCGACTATGTCGCCATGGTGGCGTTGGCGGACATCAAGCCGGAGGCGAATCTGGGTAAGAGCGCAACCATCCTCAAGCTGTTCGACGGCGCGCCCCAGGACGCGCCGCCCGGGATGAGTGAGTGGGACCAGGAATTCCTGAAGTCGCTGTACGCCACCGATCAGGACGCGAAATTTCAGCGGACCCAGATCATGCACCGGATGGCGAGTGATCTGGACCGCTAGCAAGCCGAGCTACTGCGCGAGGGTTTTCTTGAAGGCGAACTCACCGCTGGCCGGGAGATTGGGATCGCCCAGACGCTCGGTGAAGTGCACGACCGCATCACTGCAGGCCTTGCATACCGATGAGACGCTGCGGGCAAACGAATCCAGGGTGAGACCGTCATCGAAGCGCACGGCGGTCACGCGCAGGGTGCGCGGGCATTCCACCACCGCGGTTCCTTCAAGCTGGTACTCGACGAATTCGCGGCTCAACAGCGTGCGCAGATCCTTCCAGAAGGACAGGCGCTGGCCTTCATCCAGGGTGAGGAATGAAGTGACATGTCCGGGCACCGGCGACATGCCGCACACCACCATGATGGCGCGCGGGATGGATTTTGGATTGACGACGTTCATGACCAGCGTGGTGGAGCCCGCGACGGTGAACTCGATGTTCCAGTTATTGGTGCCGTCCGGACGTCGAATGGGCGTCAATCCCAGGTCACGCAGCCAACCTTCGACAACGGTGGGAGTGGTCATATCGGTCTGAGTCGTCATGGGTGCGCTCCGGAGAGGTTGTTGATTATCAGGCAATCAATTGTGCACAATATGCACATGATTGTCTAGCCCATACACATTTTGGGACTTCTGCCTTACTATCTGCCGGCGAGAACAAAGGGCGGCCCATGAAGTTTGATAGAGCCGGATTCGACCGCGAGGTGGGTTTGCGGCTGCAGCGTGCGCGCAAGGAGCGCGGCATCACGCAGGAGGAGCTCGCGAGCCGGATCGGAATGCCGCGGCCGTCCTACGCCAACATCGAGTCCGGGCGACAACGGGTACCGCTGGATGTGGTGTGGCGGGCGGCGATCGTGCTCGGACATTCCGTTTCTTCGCTGGTCCCCGAGCCATTGCCACGGCAAAATGACCCCCTGGCGCTGCTGCCCGTGGCGCCGCTTGCCGCGGCAACCGAAGCGCTGGGTTTCATGTCCTGGCGTAAGAGCTCGGAAAATCCTTAAGTATTGGCGGATCGGCCGGCACCAAACTGCACGGCGCCGGTCCAATTGCGCGACGGGTCCGGCGTCTTGCAATTTGTCACAAGTGATTCTCCCAGCGGGCGCCGATGGATGGGTAGGGGTGACCCATCTTCGTGTTTGACTACTTGACGGCACCCTGGGTGATATAGTTATATATAACACCATATGACTTGGGCGCGGCTGAGGCCGCAGCAGGGGGACGACTTGGGTCCGCTACCAGAATCAAACAGTGCGCAGGAAGAGCAGCCCATTGCCTGGATTGGGCGCCAAAATGCCGCGAACGTCGACGAAACCACTGTGAACGAAACTGCTCCCGGCCGCTGGACGCGAGGCCGCCTCACGCTGGTTATCGTGGGGGCCGCCATCGTCCTGGTAGGCCTCGCCACCGCTCTGTATTTCAGTACCAGCCGCGGCAGCTCCACGACCACCGAAGGGACCGTTCCGCTGGTCACGGCCTCGATGCCGGGAACTTCGCCCATCACTTCCACGGTGGCCTTCACCGGGACCATCAATGCGCGCTACGACATGCCCATCGGCACCGAAGGGGAGACCGGACGGGTGTCGGCGATATTTGTCGAGGCCGGCGATCATGTGAAGGCCGGCCAGCTGCTGGCCCAGGTGGACGAATCCATCCTCAAGCCCCAGGTCGATCGGCTGTCGGCGTCGCTGGAGGAAGCCAAGGCCAACGCCGCCCTGGCGACCGCGGAGTACGGTCGCGCGCAGGGCGTGGCCTCCGCCGGTGCCCTGTCGAAAGAGGATATCGAGAAGCGCCGCGCGGCCGCGGTGACCGCCGATGCCGAAGTCAAAGTGGCGGCGGCGCAGCTGGCGGAGTATCAGGCGCGCCTGTCGCACACCCAGGTGCGTGCCCCCGTCGACGGCGTGGTGCTCACGCGCGCGGCCGAAGTGGGCCAGATCGTGACGCCCGGCGGCAATGCCATGTTCCGCCTGGCGCGCGGCTCGGAAGTCGAAATGCGCGCGCTGGTGGCCGAGCAGGACCTGCCCAGTCTGCATGTGGGGCAGAGCTCGGATGTCTATCTCACCGGCGTCGAAAAACCCTTCGTGGGCAAGGTGCGGTTGCTGGGCGCGATCATCGATCCGCAGACGCGCCTGGGTGAAGTGCGTATCCAGCTGTCTCCGGACCCGCAGCTGCGGCCGGGCGCGTTTGCGCGCGGGGAAGTGATCGTGGGCCGGGGCGAGAAACCGGTGCTGCCGCAGACCGCGGTGCTGTCCGATGAGAAGGGCACCTACGTGCTGGTGGTGAACTCGGGTGACAAAGTCGAGCGCCGCGACGTGCACGTGTCCGATACCAACAGCCAAGGCCTGGTGATCTCCTCGGGGCTCACGGGCAATGAGCGTGTGATCATGACTGCCGCCGGCTTCCTGCGCGTCGGCGAGCGCGTGCAAGTGGCGGCACCGCGGAAGTTGTAAGACATGCGCAACATTTCCGCCTGGGCGATCCGCCACCCGGTGTTACCGGTCGTGCTGTTCGTGGTGCTGACGTGCGTCGGCATCGTGTCGTTCATTCGCCTGCCGATCAATCAGAACCCGGACATCGACTATCCCATCGTCGACATCTTCATTTCCCAGCCGGGCGCCGCGCCCTCGGAGATCGAGAACCAGATCCTGCAGAAAGTGGAGGGCGCGGTTGCCGGCATCGGCAATGTGCGCAATATCTCCTCGACCGCCAGCGAGGGCAGCGCCGAAACCTTCATCGAGTTCCAGATCGGCACGCCCATTGACCGGGCCGTGACCGACGTGCGCGACGCGGTGAACAAGGTCCGCCCGGATCTGCCACAGGGCATTCAGGAGCCGCTGGTGCAGCGGGTGCAGGTGGCGAGCGGGCCGGTCGCGTACTTCGCGGTGAGCACGACGCAGATGAGCGAGCAGGACCTGTCCTGGTTCGTGGACAACGCGCTCACCAAGCGGCTGCTGGCCGTCCCCGGAGTCGGCCAGGTATCGCGCGGCGGCGGCGTCGATCGCGAGATGCGAGTAGACCTGGACCCGGCGCGCATGCAGGCGCTGGGGCTGACGGCGGTGCAGGTCAACCAGCAGTTGCGCGACCTGAACCTCGATGCCGCCGGCGGCCGCGCTCAGGTGGGCGGTGGCGAACAGACCATCCGGGTGCTGGGCGGCGCGCAATCCGCGCTCACCCTCGGGGATGCCCAGATCACTCTGCCCATTGGCGGAACCGCCCGGCTGCGCGATTTCGCCGAGGTCACAGACGGTGTAGCAGAGCTGCGCACCATCTCGCGCCTCAATGGGCGGCCGGCCATCACCTTCGCGGTCATGAAGAGCAAAGGCGCCTCGGACGTCGAGGTGCTGAAGCTGGTTGAGGCCGAGATCGCCAAGGTCTCGAAGGAATACGGCAACGTCAGCATTTCGCGGGTATTTACCACGGTCGAGCTCACCAAGCGCACCTACCGCACGGCGATCGAAGCACTGATCGAGGGATCCCTGCTGGCGGTGGCGGTGGTGTGGCTGTTCCTGCGCGACCTGCGCGCCACGGCGATCTCGGCGCTGGCGATTCCGCTGTCGGCCATTCCGACCTTCGCCTTCATGGATCTGATGGGCTTCACCCTCAACCAGATAAGCCTGCTGGCGCTGTCGCTGGTGGCGGGCGTGCTGGTGGACGATGCGATCGTGGAGATTGAGAACATCGTGCGCCACATGCATATGGGCAAGAGCGGTTACCAGGCGGCGCTGGATGCCGCCGACCAGATCGGACTGGCGGTGGTCGCCACCTCGTCGGCCATCATCGCGGTGTTCCTGCCGGTGAGCTTCATGGGCGGCATCATCGGCCAGTTCTTCAAGCAGTTCGGCCTGACGGTGGCGGCCGCGGTGTTCTTCTCGCTGCTGGTCGCGCGGCTCCTGACCCCGGTGATCGCCGCCTTCACCCTGAAGAGTGACCATAAGATCCATGCCGACGGCCCGGTGATGCGCTGGTATCTGGGGCTGCTGCACTGGTGCATCAAGCACCGCTGGAAGACCCTGGGCGCGGGCGCCCTCATCTATGCGCTGTCCATCATGGCGTTTCGCTTCCTGCCGACCTCGGTATTCCCGCCGGACAACAGCGACAGCGCGGCGCTTTCCATCGAGCTGCCGCCGGGCGTGCGGCTGGAACAGACGGCGGCAATCTCGGCCCGGGCGAGCGCCATCATCGGCAAGTACCCAGAAGTGAAGAGCATCGTGGAGTACGCCGGCGACAATAACGACGTGCGCCTGGCGACGCTGTACGTGGAGCTGATTCCGGCCCGCGAACGCCACGAGACCTCCGCGGCGTTCGAGGAAAAGGTGATGAAGGAGCTGCGCCAGATTCCTGATGCGCGCATTCACTTCCAGGTCAACAGTGCCTCGGGTGGTGACGCTGATCTGACCCTGTTCCTGACCGGCGACGACCCGGCACTGCTGGATCGCACGGCGGCGCAGGTCCTGAACGAGATGCGCACGCTCACCGTGCTGCGCGATCCACGCATCAACGCCGACCTGCAGCAACCCGAGATCGTGATCCGGCCACGGCTGGATCTGGCGGCCGCGCTCGGTGTCACGGTGGAAAGCATCAGTTCGACCATCCGCATCGCGACCTTGGGCGATCTGCCGCAAAACGGCGCCAAGTTCTCATTGTCCGACCGGCAGATTCCCATCCGCGTGAGCCTGCTTGAGAGTTCCAGGCGTGATCTGTCCACCTTGCAGAACCTGCCGGTGCCGGCGGCGGGCGGCCACACCGTGCCGCTGAAGGCCGTGGCCGATATTTCATTCGGCCAGGGGCCGAGCCAGGTGCAGCGCTACAACCAGAGTCGTCGCGTCGAGCTCGATGCCGACCTCAATCATTCCGAACTGGGTCCTGCGGTCAAACTGGTCGATGCCCTGCCGACCATGAAGAACCTGCCTCCGGGTGTGCGGGAGGTGGATACCGGCGATGCGCAGCTGGCCAACGAGCTGGAGGCCAGCTTCGGACTGGCGATGGGCACCGGCATCATGATGGTGTTTGCCGTGCTGGTGCTGCTGTTCGCGCGCGTGTTCCAGCCGCTGACCATTCTGTCGGCCCTGCCGCTGTCGGTGGGCGGCGCGGCCGTGGCGCTGCTGCTGACGCACCTGTCGCTGTCGCTGTCGGTGATCATCGGCTTCCTGATGCTGATGGGCATCGTGGCCAAGAACTCGATCCTGCTGGTGGACTTCGCCATCGAGGAAATGCGCGTGGGTACCGAGCGCACCAAGGCGCTGATGGAGGCGGGACACAAGCGCGCGCGTCCCATTGTCATGACCACCGTGGCCATGATCGCCGGCATGCTGCCCGTCGCCTTGCAGTTGTTCCGTGGCGAAATGTTCCGCTCCTCCATGTCCATCGCGGTCATGGGCGGACTCATCACCTCTACCGCGCTGACTCTGGTCATCGTGCCGGCCGTCTTCACGCTGGTGGATGACGTCGAGCGCTGGGTGGGGCCGCGCGTATCAAAGGTGCTGATGTCGCACGAAACACCACCCCCCGCAGCTACGAAGGCCCCGCCGCACGCGGTATCCTGATGGCTATTGCCGCCTTCGCGGGTGGCGTTCAGGATCGCAGGGCATTGGCAGATCTGACATCGCAAGGCCGCCCCGCCTGGTGGGTGCGGCTGCCGGCGGCGCTCCCCTGGTGGGTCATGAACCCGCTGGCGGATGTGCTGGCCTGGCTGTCCTGGCGCGTGGTGCGGGTGGAACAGCGCGCCCTGCGCGCGAACCTGACGGCATCCTTCCCCGATCTCAATGAGGCGCAGCTGCAACGGCTGATGCGCGACTACTATCGCGGCTTCGCACAGGTGCTGGTGGAAGTGGTCCGTTCGGTGAACCTGACACCTGAAGAACTGAACGAACGGGTGGTCCTGGAGGGCTTCGAGCCGGTGCGCGAAGCGCTGGCATCGGGCACGCCGGTGCTGCTGGTGGCCGCGCACCAGTGCAACTGGGAGTGGATGCTGCTGGGGTTGTCCCTGCAGCTGGGCTACCCCCTGGAGGCCGCCTACAAACCCCTGGTCGATGGCTGGGCGCAGCGTGAGATGCTCAAGGCCCGCACTCGCTTTGGTGCAACCTTGGTCCCGGCACAGGAACTGCTGGCGCACATTCTGCGCGGCGGCCGCACGCCCCGCGCCATCGCCATGGTCGCCGACCAGGAACCGCGTACCAGCGAACGGCGCCATTGGACCCGCTTCATGAACCGCGACACGGCCTTCTTCATGGGCACCGAGGAGATCACCCGGGTCACGCGCTTCCCCGCCTTCTTCGTCGGCCTGCGGCGCACCGCCCGGGGTCGCTACCTCGTCTCGAGCGCACCCCTGTCTCAGCCGGGGGAGAAGTTGGCCCCCGGGGCGCTCACGGAGCGCTATGCCCGCCTGGTTGAGGCGCAGATCCGGGCGGCGCCCGCCGACTGGCCCTGGTCACACAAGCGCTGGAAGCTCAAGAAGTCACTGTATGCAGGCTAGTCGCAAAATGCTGCGGGTCGCAGCCGTGCTCACCTTGGCACTGGCCTCGGGCTGCACGACGATTGCCGGCTGGCGCCACTCCATGCATACGGCCAGCATTCATCGGCAGCAGAACGAGGAGGCCGCCGACCGCAACTCCGATACCCAGGCAGACCGGCAGGCGAAACAGAAACTGACGCAGCAGGAGGCGAATCTGGCCCATCTGCAAACTGAACTCGCCAAACGCAGCGATGCGGACTCACTCGCGGCAAGTGCCCTGTTTGCACGCCTTCTGGGCGGATCGACGCTGGCCACCTCGCTGGATCTGGCGGCGCGTGCCGTCGCCGCCGCGCCGCAGCGTGCCGATCTGGCCTTCCTGCAGTTGCAGCTGTGCGAAAGCACGCCGGACTGCGCCCCAGGCCAGCTGGAACTGCACCTGTCGCAGCTCGACCCCGATAATGGCATGCCGTGGCTGTACGCCCTGATGCGTGCTGATCGCGCCAACGTCAATGGGCCCTGGCGGGCGATCCGCGAGGGCCTCTCCCGGGCACCGCGCATCACCACCTACTGGAACAGTATCGTGTCTCACCTGAGCGTTGCTGCGGCCGGTCACCAGGGCTTTGATACCGTGACGGCCATGCTCGATGTGATCGGCGCGGAGTCCTCCCTCGTGCCGGCGCTGCAGCCGCTGTCACGGGCCTGCTCGGTGGAGGATGTCAAAGTGCCCGAGGTGCTGGCTCAATGCCGGCAGATTGCCGCGGCACTGATGAAGGCCGATACCGTGCTCCTGGAAGCCTATGGCAGCACGCTGGCCATCCGGCTGTGGCCCGTCGGATCGGCGCAACGCCAGCAGGTGCTCTCGCAACGGCGCGTCGTGCGCTATCGAATCGACGAGATGAGTCGTTATCCCGCCAAGTTCAATTCGCCGGGCGCCACGCGCGCCCTGGCGCGATATGTGCAGCGCTATCCATCGGAACAGTTGGCGCTGCGAGCGCTGTTTGCGGAACTCGGCGTGCCGCCGGACCCACCCGCGAAGTGGGTGGACGCGGCGCCTGGAGGTTAGCCGCGGGTAGGCGCCGGTTGCGGCATCTCTATTTAATCATTACTATTGAATAAATGAGAAACCGTGAATTCGTTGGACAGCATGAGCTCATGGTGATGCTCGCCGTACTGCGCCTCGGGCACGAGGCCTACGGCGTGCCGATCGCTGCGGAGATCGCACAACAGACCGGACGCGAGATGCTGCAGGGCAGTGTGTATGCGATTCTGGAGCGACTCGAGACCAAGGGACTGGTGAGCTCGCGTCTGGGTGAGGCCACCACCCAGCGTGGCGGTCGTGCCAAGCGCTATTTCAAGCTGACGGGCGAGGGCGTGCGCCAGGTACGCGAGGCACGCCGTGCACTCGAGGCGCTATGGGGTCGCCTGCCGCATGCGGCGGGTGACAAGTCGTGATTACCCGCCCGCCGCCGCGTGCTGCCACTTGGCTGCTCGAGCGGCTCGGCGACGGCATCCGATTCGATTCCCTGATCGGGGACCTCACTGAGCAGTTTGCCGCGGGCCGCAGCCGGTTCTGGTACTGGTGGCAGACGACGGGTGTCGTGGCTCAAGAACTGGTCCGCGTGGTACGCGCCCATGCGCTGTCGTTCAGTGCCGCGACTCTCTCAGGCTATGCCCTCATGCACCTTTGGGAGTTGGCGAGCGCGCACGTCTATCAGCCCGTGTACGCCAGTCTGCCGCAGGTGCACGCTCATCACTGGACCGCGCAGATCCTGCTGCGGGTGGCCGCCATGCAATTGAACGGCGTGTCGAACTGCGTACTCACCTTCGCCACGGTGTGGGTGGTCATCCGTATCCACCGGGCGCATCCGCGTGCTGCGCTCGTGGCCTTCGTAGTGGTCCTCACCGTGCCGCTTCTGCCCGGTGTGGCGCGGGAGCTGATGGTCGCGACGGCCCATGCGCCGGTGTCACTGGCCCTGATTCCACTGATGCTACCCGCGGCTTTGCAGGCCACCGTCACCCTGGCGGAGGGTCTTTGGCTGATCCGGGCACAGCGCTACGGCGGGATAGAGCGCAGGACGCGCCGGGTCACCGTGGCGGTGGCCGTGATTGCCGTCCTGGTTGCCAGTATCTATCGCGCGCGGCTGGTGGGCGCGCTGCCGCTTTCCAGACCTGAATGGTATGTCCTCGACCTCCTGGATATTGCCGGCGTCGCCTATCTGGCAGTCCTGCTGTGGCGCACGCCCCGTGCTTCGATGACCCGCACCGCTTACTCATTAAGGGGAACACGATGAGAACATTGCCACTGCTCGCTTACTGGCCTCTCGCCCTGCTCGGATTGGTCGTTGCGCCGATGGCGAGCGGCGCCGAGCCAACTGCTGCCGCATCGAGTGCACCGCCCACCTATACCTATGCCACCAACGGCATCAAGGATCACATTCCCGGGGGTGGGGGCAGCGAATGGAAGCTGCTGCTGAATGAATCGAATCTCGGCGGCAAGGAAATGGAGATGGTCGAGGTGAGCCTGGCCGCCGGCACGACCGTGGGCAGCCACACTCACGGATCGCTGGAAGTGATCTACGTGCTGTCGGGCACCTACGATCACGAAGTGAATGGCAAGCGCTACGAGCTGACCGCGGGCATGGTGGGCATCGTGAGACCCGGAGATCATGTGCGTCACCTGGTTCCGAAGTCCGGACCGGCGAAGCTGCTGATCATTTGGGTTCCGGGTGGTGAGGCCGCAAAAGTGCTGCGCCAGCCCAAGGGGGTGGATGTTGCCCCGCTGTCCCCGCAGCCGTGACGCCATGAAATTCCCATGGTTGCTTGCCTCGGCCCTGGTGCTGGGGCTGGCGACGGGCTTGAGTTCCGGCGCCGTCACGCATCCGGTACCGCAGTCCATGAATGCCGCCGGGTTCGACAAAGCCGGTGGCCCTGAGGTGCTGTCGCTGCATCGCGTGCCGGTGCCCATTCCCAAGGCAGATGAAGTCCTGATCGCGGTGTACGCGGCGGGAGTGTCGGTATGGGAGGATGACATGCGGGCCCATCTGGCGGTGCGTTCACCGCCATTCATCATGGGTGGCGAGGGCTCGGGCACCATCGTCGCAGTCGGGTCCGACGTGCACAACTTCAAGCCGGGAGATGAGGTATATGGCATGGCGGGCATCGGCTTCTATGCCGAGTACGTGAAGGTCGGCGCGGACCGCATTGCGCGCGTACCCCAGTCGCTGGATCTCACGCAGGCAAGCATCCTGGGCATCAGTGGTCTGTCGGCCCTGCAGGGAATCGATGATGTACTGGAATTGCGGGCCGGCCAGTCGTTGATCATCCATGGGGCGTCCGGCGCAGTCGGCACCCTCGCCATTCAAATTGCCAAACACCGCGGCGTGCGGGTACTGGCAACGGCAACAACCGCTGAGGGCCTGGCGCTGGTGAAGCAGTTGGGTGCGGATGTCGTCGTGAACGGGCGGACCGGAGACATTGCCGCGGCCGCGAAGGCCTTTGCTCCGGATGGAGTGGATGCCGTGCTGGGGCTCGCCGGCGGTGAGTCGCTGGAACACTGCATCGATGCGCTGCGCCATGGGTCAGGCCGCGTCGCCTATCTTTATGGGCTTGAACCGTTGCCACGACCGCGCGGCACCATACGCATGACGCTCTACAACTTCGTCGGTGGCAGCAGCCAACTGCAGCGCCTGAACCAGGAAGTCGCAGCCGCGAAGCTTCGTGTGCCGGTGGCAGCGACCTATGCGCTGGCGCAGGCGGCCGACGCCCACCGGCGTCTCGAGGCCGGACACCTGCTGGGCAAGATCGTGCTGCTGGCGCACGGCTCCAACCCCTAAAGCCGCGGGCTATGCCCGGCGTCCGGTGTCGATCAGCGAGGCCGCTTTGATCTCGGCCACGCTGCGTGCGCCGCAGCCGACCATGGCCAGGCGCAACTCGAGATTGAGGATGTCGAGTACCCGTTCGACTCCGTCCTGCCCGAAGGCTGCGAGCCCCCAGGCGTAGGGACGCCCGATGCCGACGGCACTTGCGCCCAGGGCGATCGCCTTGAATGCGTCGGTACCGCGCCGAACACCGCCATCGACCATCACCGGAATGCGACCGGCGACCCCGCGCACGACTTCCGGCAGAGACTCGAGCGTGGCGCGACCGCTCTCGATCGAGCGTCCGCCATGATTGGACACGATGATGCCGTCGGCGCCGTTCTGTACGGCGAGCGCTGCATCGACGCCGGACTCGATGCCCTTGAGCACCACCTTCATCGTGGTCACATCCTTCAGGCGTTTCACGAAGTCCCAGGTCAGCGAGGCCTGCGTAAGCCCCAGTCCCTGGGTGTCGATGCCACCGAACATGGGCTTGGTGCTGAGCAGCGGGCGAGGATTGCCTTTCGCATCCACCGCATGGCAGTCGGCACAGGTGCGGGTGTCGTAACGACGCAGGCGTGAGGCAGTCTCGGTATTGCGGCCGGCCGGGGTATCCACGGTCACCGCCACCACCGGGCAGCCGGCGGCCTCGGCGCGTTTCACCAGCTTCTTGGTGACCTCGAACTGATTGGTGGTGTAGAGCTGGTACCACACCGGCGTGCCGCGGACGTCATTGATCTCCTCGACGGGGAAGGAGGCCTGGGTCGACATGATGTGCAGCGCGTTCTTCTTGCGGGTGGCGCGTGCCAGCGCAATGTCGCCTTCGGGATGCAGGGCACGCAGACTGCCGATGGGCCAGCAGCCGATGGGAGAGTCGACCTTGATGCCGAAGACCGACGTTGCCAGGTCGACATGACTGACATCCACCAGCCGTCGCGGCTGCAGTTCATAGCGTTGGTAGGCGGTCTGGTTGGCGCGCAGCGTGACATCGCCATCGACGCCGCTTTGCAGGTACCCCCAGTGTGCCGGCGGCACCAGCCGCTGCGCGACCGCCTCGAAGTCGAACACATCGAGCGCCTCGGCGGCGGAGCCCGGCACATCCGCATCCGCCAACGCGCGCGACCAGGGCGTAAGAGCCGCGAACACCGGACTTGCGGCCAGAAACTTCAGTAACGCGCGACGTTCCGGTTTCATGTTTGCCCCCTCAGATGGACTGTGCCGCGAGCTTGCCTTCCAGATGAGCGGCCAGTTCGGCGATGGTCGGGAAATCGAACAATTCCGTCAGGTCGATCTGTCCCGGGAACTGCTGGTCGATCTGCTCGTGAATCTCGATCAGCTTCAGCGAGCTTGCGCCGACTTCGAACAGGTTGTCATGCACGTCGAGCTTCTTGCCCTCGAGCGCGGCATCGCAGATGTTGCGGATCTTCTCCTCGATATCGCTGCGTGATGCCGCGGCCGGCCCGCGCAGCGCGGCGCGCAGCGCGGCCAGTTCCGCCAGTTCGGTGCTGAACTCCCCGTCGACATAGGCTTCCTCCAGCAAGTGGCGCTGGATCTTGCCGCTCGTGGTCTTGGGGATGCGCTTCACCGGCACGACATCGGCCACTTCCAGGCCGGTATGCTCGTTGATGAGCTTGGAGACTTCGGTGGCGACGGGCAGAAACTCGCGCACCTCACCGCGGTGCAGAACGAAGACGATGATGTGGTCGGTCTGCGCATTCGCCGGGCGCACGCCTGCGACCACCACTTTGCCCAGATCGAGTCCCTCGGCGGCCTGCGCGATGCCTTCGAGATCATGCGGGTAGTAGTTCTGGCCGTTGACGAACAGGATTTCCTTGGCGCGCCCGGTGATAAAGAGTTCACCCTGGCGGATGACGCCCAGGTCACCGGTACGCAGCCAACCATCGGCGCTGAAGGCCACCGCATTGACGGCCGCGTCCTCGAAATAGCCCTTGGTGACATTGTCGCCGGTGATGAGGATGTGTCCGACCGTGCCCTCGGGCAGCTCCTGGGTCTCTTCCCCGCAGATGCGCACCTTGCAGTAGGGAATGGCGCGCCCCACCGACACCAGGTTCACCCCATCCTTTGATCCGGCCTGCGCCTCCTGGGCCTGCCCCCCGACGCTCAGGCGGTGGCGGTCGAGCCGCACGGTGCGCAGCGCGGCACCGGGGGCTGGAAAAGTTGCCGCCAGGGAGGCTTCGGCAAGTCCGTACACCGGAAACATGGTCGCGGGCCCGAGGCGCGCCGGCTGCATGCGGGCGAGAAACTCCTCGCACAGTTCCACCGAAATGGGCTCGGCGCCATTGAACAGCAGCCGTGCGCTCGCCAGGTCCAGACCATCGACGGGCCGGTCACCCAGCACCTTGAGGTAGTGGCGGTAGCCGAAATTCGGTGAGCACAGCAAGGTGGCGCGCTTCTGGCTGGCGAAGGTCAGCCACAGCAGCGGGCGGCGCACGAACAGGTCGGTGGGCATCAGATGCTGGTGAATGCGGTTGACCAGCATGAAGATGTGGAAACCGATCAGACCCATGTCATGGGTGAGGGGCATCCACGACAGGCTGATGTCCTGCTCGGTCAGGCGGGCAGCCTCGCTGACGCCGCGGCAATTGGCGAGGATGTTGCGGTGGGTCAGCACCACGCCCTTGGGCTCGCTGGTGGAACCGGAGGAGAATTGGATGAACGCCACATCCTCGGCCGCGGCGGCATGCGGCTTGCCGGGCCGGGACACGTCGTCCAGTTCATCCACCAGGAACACCCTGGACTTCAACTTCTCAAAGGTCGGCGCCTCGCCGGCCTGCGCCGCAAAACTGCCGATGCGCTCCAGCGAGCGCCGGTCGGTGTAGAGGAAGGGAGCGCCCAGCTTGCGGGCGATGCGCAGCAGCTTGTGACGGTGTTCGTCGCTGATCCCTAAGGCCACGGGCACGGGAATGATGCCGCCCATGATGGCGCCCCAGAAGGCATCGACGAAGGGCTCGTTGTCGCCCAGAAACAGGATCAGGTGATCCCCGCGCTTGGCACCGAGTTTCTGCAGGTGGTACAGGATCCCCAGCGCCCGCGTGTGCAGGTCGGCAAAGCTGACGCTGCGCTCGTTTTGCTCACCTTCCAGGTAGGTGATGCTGCGCGCGACCTTGCGATTGGCTTCGATCAGTTCAACGAGTGTGTCGGGAGTGGACATCAGCGGCGTTCGAGTCTCATGAAAAGCGGTTTGCGGGTCCGCAGATTGATCTGCGCTTCCAGCTCGATGGGCTCATCCGAGGCCAGTCGCAGCCGGTAGTGACGGGCGACCTTGTACAGGTGCATGAGCATCTCGTAAAGAGCCAGGGATTCCCCGATGCAATGCCGGGGACCGGCGGCAAAGGGGATGTAGGCGAAGCGCGGCCGCTCGGACTCGTGCTCGGCATCGAAACGCTCGGGGCGGAAGGCATCGGGTTCCTTCCAGTAGCGGGGGTGCCGGTGCAGCAAGTAGGGACTGAGCAACACATCGGTTCCGGCCGGAATCACGAAGCCAGACAGCTCATCCGCTTCGACGCTGCGCCGGGATAGCACCCATCC
>DASZCK010000062.1:0-11763 GCA_035943195.1 Steroidobacteraceae bacterium | reverse complement strand
TTCCAGCACCGCCTGCCGATCCGCATCAAAGCTGTCGTGGCCGAGATTGATGCCGATGTCAATCAGGCTTGGTGCGGGGTGCGTCATGCAATGATTCTGGCACAATGTTGCCGATGTTCCGCCTCAGGCAAGTTACGCTGCTGCTGCCCGCGCTGCTGGGACCGGCAACGCTCGCCGCCGCCGACACCGACTGGCGTGACACTGAGTCGCGCATCCAGTACGCCTGGTACACGGAGGACGCGCGCGATCTGGCGAGCCTCGAGAACCGTGTGCGGGATGTGCCGGCCGCGGACCCGCGGCGCAACTACTTCCTGGCGTTGACCCAGCTGCGCGAGGCACAGCTGACCGCCGATGCGGTTGCCGTCGGTCGCGCGGCCGGCGGCTGTATCGATTCGGCTGACGAGGCACTGGCCGACCGACCTACAGATGCCGAAGTGCTGGCGCTGCAATCATTCTGCATGGATCTGCGCAGTCGTTCGCGCTCGGTCGGCGTGCCCTTCGCCGCCGCACGCAGCCGGGCTGAGATGGAGCGTGCCTTGCAATTGGCCCCGAAGGATCCGCGCGTGCGGCTCCTGGCGGCACAACTTTCCTATGCCGGCGCGAAGTCCACCAAGGAGCGTGCCGCGCAAGTGGCGTCGTTCCAAAGCGCCGTGGATGCGTTCGAGTCGGAACGCCAGGGCCTGGAGCGGCTTCCATCCTGGGGCGCGGCCGAGGCCTGGCAGGGCCTGGCGCAGGTTTACCTGGATCGAGGCGATGCTATTGCAGCGCGCTCGGCGCTGGAGCACGCTTTGCTCCTGATGCCCGACTACAAAGCGGCGCATCGCCTGCTCAGCCACGTGACGGGGTAATCTCGTGATCATCGGTGGAGCTGAACCGCCTTCCAACATTCCGGCCACCACTCCGGCACGCCTGCCCATCGGCTTGCGGGCGCTGTATATGCTGGTGTTCGCCGTCACGTTCTGGATCCTGATATGGGTGCTCACCGTCACGGTGGTGGCGCAACTGATCCTGACCCTGCTCGCGGGTCAGGCGAATCCCGACCTTCTCAGATTCAGTAGAGGGCTTTCGAGATATATCGCACAAGTTGTCGAATTTCTTACGTTTTTGACTGAGAAGCCTCCGTTTCCTTTTGCCCCGTGGCCTGACGCGAACGTTGCGCCATGATTTTCAAGGAGCGCCCCATGATCACGCTTCACCGCCTGCTCGGCCCCATGGTCGCACTGTTTGCCGCCGCGGCTCTGGCTCAGGCGCAGACTCCCGCAACCCACGCCAGTTCGGCACCGGCCCAGGCCCACCCGTCCAAGCCGCCGCAGGCGAGCGCTCGCCAACTGGATCTGAAAGCTCCGCCCCTCAATCACATCTATTCGTCCAGCCAACTGCGCTACATGATGACCTATGACCCGGATGACTCATCCGACACGGAAGTGAGTGTCAAAGGTGTGAGAGCGCCCATGAACGTGCCCGTCACGCCCGGCAATCAGCTGTTGGCGGTGCCGTGGGCGCTGCTGCATCCCCTGCAGGCGTGGCGCGTACTCACGCCGGTGGAGAGCCCTTGAGGGCGGCACACAGCGCCGCGACGCTCGCCTCGTTCTGATCCCAGGACACGACGAAGCGCGCTTCAGGGCCGCTGGCCGGCCCCCAGTCATAAAAGCCGAAGCCCTGCGCCCGCAGGGCGGCCTTGCCCGCCACGCCCAGATCCAGAAACAGCTCGTTGGCCTCCACCGGATGCGCCAGGCGTGTCCCCGCGGCAGCGGCGATGCGCTGTGCGAAGCGATTGGCGCGGGCCGCATGCTGACGCCACAACTGCGTTCGCACGTAGGTCACGAGTTGTGCAGCCGGGTAGCGCGATTTCGACAGCAAGTGTCCGGCGCGTTTGCGGCGCAATTCAAAATCGCGCACCAGGGACGGATCGAAGAACACCACCGCTTCGGCGGCCAGTGCGCCGTTCTTGGTGGCACCAAAGGAGAGCACATCGACGCCCGCGCGCCAGGTCACCTCGCCGGGATGGCAGGCCAGAAATTCAATGGCATTGGCCAGCCGGGCGCCGTCCATGTGCACCCGCAATCCATGTCGACGGGCCACGGCGCTCAGCGCCGCGATGTCCTGGGGCCGGTAGCTGGTACCCAGTTCCGTGGCCTGGGTGAGCGTGACGGCAGCCGGCTGCACGGTATGGACACTGGCCGGATGCGCTTCGATCGCCTGCTGCAGCGCCTGGGGATCCATGCGGCCATGCGCCCCAGCCACCAGCGTCAGACGGGCACCGGATGAGAAGAACTCGACCGCGCCGCATTCGTCCTCCACCACATGCGAGCCTGAGTGCGCGAAGACATTGCCGTAAGGCGGCGAGAGCGTCGCCAGGCTCAGGGCGTTGGCCGCGGTGCCGGTGGTCACGACAAAGGCGCGAACCGGCGTCCCGAAGAACTCACTGAACACCTGGTCGAGCTGCTCGGTCCACGGATCATCACCATAGGCCTTCTGGGGGCCCTCGTTGGCAGCGGCGAGCGCGGCCAGGAGTTCCGGCGCGACGCTCGCGGTATTGTCGCTGTAGAAGGCGTGGCTGTTGGGTGCCAGGGTCATTCGGCTCTCCAGCGGAAGGAGTAGGCGCCGACGCCCAGGAACACTAGCGTGGTGCCCGCGAGGTAGGCGAGGTCGGTGGCGATGGCCGCAGGTCCCGCACCATCCAGAGTGATGGCGCGTGCCGCCTGCAGGATGTGGGTGAGCGGGAACAGCTGCGCCAGCCACTGCAGCCAGCGCGGCGAGCCCTCCAGTGAGAACCAGATGCCCGACAGCAGCATCATCGGCCAGGTGAGAAAGTTCATCAGGCCACCGACCACTTCCTCGCTGGCAAAACGTGCAGCGACGATCAGGCCGAAGGCGATGAGGCTCAGGCAACCCAAGGTCGCGACCAGCAGCAGCAGGGCCGCGCTGCCGACATTGTGAAAGCCGATCACGGCCCCGACGCCGCTATACAGAATGAGGGTTATGGCCAGCGCCAGTCCCAGGCGGCTGAGCACCTGTGCGCTCAGGAATTCAAAGGCCGATACCGGCGTTGCCGACAGGCGCTTGAGGAAGCCATTCTTGCGGTAGCGCACCACCACATAGCCGGCACCCATGAGGCAGGTGAACATCATGTTCATGCCCAGGACTCCCGGGAACAGCCAGTCGATGTAGCGGCTGGCCGTGCCGACCAGGACCTGGCGCTGCGCCTGGGGATCCGCCTGCAGCAGCAGTTTTTCAGCGACGTAGCCCTTGGGGGAGTCCTCGATGCCCCAGAAGCGCGCCGGCCGCGAACGCAGGTCCAGCAGCAGATCCAGGTCATTGCGCGCCACCGAGTGGATGCCGGCACTCTGGTCCGTTATCGGCACGAACTGGAAGTAGCGCTCGCCGAGGAAGGGATAGTGGGTGGCGGCGGAGGTGCCGGTGCCGAGTACTCCGACCTTGAACAGTGCTCGCGGCGGCCCGCCGAAAATCAGACCCATGGCCACCACGATCACCACCGGCACACCGAGTGTGAAGAAGAGTGATGAGCGATCCCGGACGAATTCGAGATTGCGCGCATGCCAAACGGCCACCAGGCGCCGCAGGCTGCGTCGGATTGAGGTGAGCAGGCTCATGAGCGCAGGTCCTTGCCGGTGAGTTCCAGAAACAGATCCTCCAGATTGGGGGGGCGGATGCGCAAGTGCGCGAGGGAAATGCCGGCCTGCATCAGAGTACGCAGCGTGCCTTCCAGATCGTTGGTCGTCAGTTCCACCCGACCCGCGGCCTCGAAGAAGGTGAGCCCGAGCGCGCGCGCCGCCGGCGTCCAGTCCTCGAGCGGCAGCTCCAGCAGTACCGCCTTGAAATGTTGGCGCAACAGCGCCTCCGGCGCACCCTGGGCGATGATCTTGCCGTGATCGACGATCAGGATTTCGTCGCACAGCAGCTGCGCCTCCTCCATGTAGTGGGTGGTCAGGATGATGGTCTTGCGCTGCGCCTTGATCGACTCGACCAGTTCCCAGAAGCGACGCCGCGCCTGCGGATCCAGTCCGGTGGTGGGCTCATCCAGGAACAGGATGGCCGGATCATTGACCAGCGCCACGCCCAGCAGCAGCCGCTGCAGCTGCCCGCCTGACAACTTCTTGTTGTCGCGTGCGAGCAATTTCTCCAGGGCACACAGTCGAATGACCTCATCGACGCTCAAGCCATGGTCGTAGAGGCCGCGGAACAGGTTCAGTGTCTGCCGCACATTCAGGAAATCCTGCAGCGCCGTCTTCTGGAAGAGGATGCCGGCCTCGGCGCGAAAGCGCTCGCCCAGCGGCTCTCCCCGGTACCAGACCGAGCCGGAAGTCGGAGCGAGGATGCCCTCCATGATCTCGATGGTGGTGGTCTTGCCGGCGCCATTGGGGCCCAGTAGGCCAAAACAGCTGCCTTCACGCACGCTGAAGGAGAGCCCGTCGACGGCGGTGTTGTCGGCATAGCGCTTCACCAGCATGTCCACCCTCAGGATCGTGGTGTCGGTGGTGGTGGCCGGATGCTCGCGGGGCGGTGACTCGATTATCATGGAGTGAATTGAACCAGCTTTTCCTTTGGTCCGACACTGAAGCGCAACCCTGGGTGGTCCGCGAGAGCCGGCGCGCCCGGCGTCTGGCGGTGCGTGTCCACCGGACCGGGCGGGTGGAGGTCGTGGTGCCGCCACGTACCTCGCGGGCCGCGGTCAGTGCATTCGTGAGCGAACACCGTGACTGGATTGAAACCCGCCGCCAGGCGGCGCTGCGCCAAATGCCCCCCGAGGCGCCGTTTCCGCCGCCGTGGATCGCGCTGCCTGCCGTGTACGAGACCTGGCGGCTGCACCTGGCCGGCGGCCCCGGCCGGGTCAGGATCCGGGAGGTGAACGAGCTGCTGGTGGTCCGCGGCGCCGTTGGCGCGCCGCAACTGCTCAAGGACGCCCTGCGGCGTTGGCTGGTGGGGCACGCGCAGGTCGTCCTCGCCGACCATCTGGCTGACTGCGCGCGCGAGTTCGGCTTTAGCTACCATTCCTTGAGTATCCGCCGCCAGCGCACCCGCTGGGGCAGCTGCTCGGCACGCGGCACCATCAGTCTGAACTGCTGCATTCTCTTCCAAGCCCCCGAAGTGCTGCGCTACCTCTTGATCCATGAACTGTCGCATACCCGGCATATGAATCACTCCCGTGCCTTTTGGGAATGCGTGGCCCGCTGCTGCCCTGACTATCGCAAGCTCGACCGGCAATTGCTGGATGGCTGGCGACGTGTACCATCGTGGCTCTCATGAGCAAACGCCCCTACGACAAGTCCGAGCGGGTCGACCTTTCCGACGAGCCGGTGCATTGGGACCTGGGGTCCTCGTTGAGCTATGGCGCCTATCTGCGCCTGGACCAGATCCTCGACGCGCAGCGGCCGCTATCCTACGAACACGACGAGATGATGTTCATCATCGTCCACCAGACCTCGGAGCTGTGGCTGCGCCTGTTCCTGCACGAACTGGCCGGAGTGCTGGAGTGCGTGCGACGGGACAATCTCGGGCCATCGTTTCGGATGCTGGAGCGCATTTCGCGCGTCCAGACGCAGCTCACGGCTATCTGGGATGTACTGTCGACCATGACGCCCGCGGATTATTCCGCGTTTCGCAATGTCCTGGGACGCTCGTCGGGCTTCCAGTCCGTCCAGTACCGGGTGCTGGAGTTCACCATCGGCAACAAGAACGCCGAAGTGATCAATGTTCACCGGAACGATCCGGCGAACTTCGAGAAGCTGCAGCAGGTGCTGGCCGCGCCCTCGCTCTATGACGAGGTCCTGCGGCTGCTCAGCCGCCGCGGCTACGGCATTCCCGAAGATTACCTGTCGCGGGATTTTCGCGAAGCCTACAAGGCGAGCAAGCAGGTCGCCGGCGCGTGGCTGGGCGTCTACCACAACTCGGAGAAGGAGTGGGACCTGTACGAGCTCGCCGAGCGCCTCATCAATCTGGATCACCAGTTCCAGATCTGGCGCTTTCATCACCTGAAGGCGGTGGAGCGCATCATCGGCCACAAGCGCGGCACCGGCGGCACCAGTGGCGTGCCTTATCTGGCGAAGGCGCTGGAACTCAGGTTCTTTCCGGAGCTGTGGCAGGTGCGGACGTCGATGTGAGCCAGGTGGCATAGGGCGCAATGCCCAGTGCCGCCGCCTGCCGCAGCGTGCGTCGCGAGGCATTCACCAGCCGCGGCTGATCGGCGAGCTTCAGATGCGCGAGGTCGCTGCCGGCATTGCCATAGGCCACCGTCGCAAGACCCGGGTGTTGCTGCAGCAGCTGCTGGAAGCAGCGGACTTTTTCGGCTCCCTGGCGATTCGGTGTGGTCAGCGCACCGTTCAACCGGTCGCGGCTGTCAAAGGCGACCCCGGTGCAGATGACCTCATCGAACCCGAGCGCCCGCGCAATCTGCGGCACGTACAGATCGGTGCTGGCGCTCATCAGCACCAGATGATCCCCGGCGTCGCGATGCGCCTTGATCGTGGCGAGTGCGGCTGGGCTGCTGGCCGGGCCGATCACCCAGGGCACAAATTCCTGCGTCCACGCCGCGAGCTCCTGGCGCGTGGCGCCGCCCAGCGAACCGCGGATGACGGCCGATTTCACGGCGCCCCGATCCGCGGCACCGATGGCAAAGGCCGCCAGCGCCGGCACCACCCGCAGCAGGCGCAGGCGGCTGCGGTGACTGCGCTTGAGGAAGCCGGTCAGATAGGGGAACAGCGTGTCACGATAGGTGATCGTGCCGTCAAGATCGAAGACGACCAGCCGCATCGTCGCGCTTGAGTCCGTGGCGTCAGGCCGCTTTCGCGGCCGCCAGCTGGCGCAGCACGTATTGCAGGATGCCGCCGTGGCGGAAGTACTCGTGCTCCTTGGGGGTGTCGATCCGCAGGCGCACTTCGAACTTGCGCGGCGTGCCGCCCCCCGGCGGGGTGGCCGTCACGCTCACGGTCTTGGCCCCGGACTTGGTGAGGCCGGTGAGGTCGAAGGTCTCCTGGCCGGTGAGCCCCAGGCTCTGCGCGTTCTCACCCGGCTGAAACTGCAGCGGCAGCACGCCCATGCCGATGAGGTTGGAGCGGTGAATGCGCTCGAAGCTCTCCGCTATCACGGCCTTGGCGCCCAGCAGCATGGTGCCCTTGGCTGCCCAGTCACGCGAGGAGCCGGTGCCGTACTCGCGCCCGGCGAGGATCACCAGCGGCGTGCCTTCGGCCTTGTAGCGCATGGCGGCGTCATAGATCGACATCTGTTCGCCGCTGGGTACATGCACGGTCACGCCGCCTTCGGTGCCCGGAGCGAGCAGATTGCGCAGGCGGATATTGGCGAAGGTGCCACGCATCATCACTTCGTGATTGCCGCGCCGCGCGCCGTAGGAATTGAAATCCACCGGCTGCACGCCCTGTTCGACCAGGTAGCGGGCGGCCGGACTGGTCTTGGAGATGTTGCCGGCCGGTGAGATATGGTCGGTGGTGACCGAATCGCCCAGCACCGCCAGGGCGCGCGCGCCGTGCACGTCGCCTGCCTTGGCGGGCGTCATGGTCATGCCGTCGAAATAGGGCGGGTTCTTGACGTAGGTCGAGCCCTTGTCCCAGGCGTAGACATTGCCCTGCGGAATCTTGATGCTCGACCAGTTCTCATCCCCCTTGAAGACCGTCGCGTAACTGTCGCGGAACATCTTCGAATCGATGGCGCGCAGCACCGTCTCCTGCACTTCCTGGGCGCTGGGCCAGATGTCCTTGAGAAACACCGGCTGACCGTTGCTGCCGACGCCCAGGGGCTCGGTCACCAGATCCAGATCCAGCGTGCCGGCCAGGGCATAGGCCACGACCAGCGGCGGGGACGCCAGGAAGTTCATGCGTACTTCGGCATGCACGCGTCCTTCAAAGTTGCGATTGCCCGACAGCACCGAGCAGGCGATGACATCGCCTGCCTTCACGGCGGCTGAGATCTCCGGTCGCAGGGGACCGGAGTTGCCGATACAGGTGGTGCAGCCGTAGCCGACCAGGTCAAAACCCACGGCCGCCAGTTCTTCCAGCAGATTTGCCTTGCGGTAGTAGTCGGTCACCACGCGCGAGCCGGGCGCGAGCGAAGTCTTCACCCACGGTTTCGCATTCAGGCCCAGCTTGTGCGCGTTGCGCGCCAAAAGCCCGGCCCCGAGCATCACATAGGGGTTGGAGGTGTTGGTGCAGCTGGTGATGGCGGCGATGAGCACGGCGCCGTCCTTGAGCTCAACGCTCTTGCCGCCCGTGGTCAGCGCGACGCTGCCGGTCGCGGCGGGATTGCGCTTGCTGCGCTCCTCGGCCATGGCCACCAGGCTCTTGCGGTACACCGCCTTGGCGTTCTTCAATGGCACGCGATCCTGGGGACGCTTGGGGCCGGCGAGGCTGGGTTCGACCGTCGACAGATCCAGTTCCAGAAGATCGGTGTAGCGCGCGGCGGCGGCGCCGGTGACGCGCCACAGTCCCTGCGCCTTGGCGTAGGCGGTGACCAGCTCGACCTGTTCCTTGGGACGACCGGTGAGCTCCAGGTAACGGATGGTCTCCTCGTCGATGGGGAAAATGCCGCAGGTGCTGCCGTACTCGGGCGCCATGTTGGCGATGGTGGCGCGATCCGCCAGCGGCAGGTTCGCCAGACCGTCGCCGAAGTACTCCACGAACTTTTCGACCACGCCCTTCTTGCGCAACATTTCGGTGAGCGTGAGCACCAGGTCGGTGGCGGTGGCGCCTACCGGCAAACTGCCGGTGAGCTTCACGCCGATGACCTGCGGTATCAGCATGGTGATGGGCTGGCCCAGCATGGCGGCCTCGGCCTCGATGCCGCCGACTCCCCAGCCCAGAACGCCCAGGCCGTTGATCATGGTGGTGTGGGAGTCGGTGCCCACCAGGGTGTCCGGATACGCCTGGCGGGTCTTGCCATGCTCACGATCAAACACGACGCGACCCAGGTGCTCGAGATTGACCTGGTGGACGATACCGGTATTGGGGGGCACCACCTTGAAATTGTCGAACGCGGTCTGGCCCCAGCGCAGGAACGAGTAACGCTCGCCATTGCGCTGGAATTCGATTTTGTTGTTGTCGGCCAGTGCCTGGCGCGTGCCGTACTCATCCACCTGCACCGAGTGATCGATGACCAGTTCGACGGGTGCCAGAGGATTCACGCTCTCGGCCTGGCCGCCGAGCTTCACCACCGCCTCGCGCATGGCGGCAAGATCCACCACGCAGGGCACGCCGGTGAAGTCCTGCAGGATCACGCGCGCCGGGGTGAAGGCGATTTCATGCGAAGGCGTCGCCTTGGGGTCCCAGTTGAGGATCGCCTCGATGTCGGCACGGGTCACATTGACCCCGTCCTCGAAGCGCAGCAGGTTCTCCAGCAGGATCTTCAGCGAGTAGGGCAGGCGCGCCACCTGGTCCTGGGGCAGAGCCTTCAGGCTGAAAATCTCGTACGAGCGGTCACCGACCTTGAGGGCGGTGCGCGACTTGAAGCTGTCAGTCATGAGGGTCTCCGCGACTGGATTATGTGGGCGCATTTTGCACGCCTGCCGCTAAGGAGTAAAATGACTTTAACTTCCCTATTAATGCATTCTCTGCATGAAAATAGATACGCTGGGTGTCCAGGCTTTCGTGTCCATAGCCGAGACCGGCTCCTTCAATCGGGCGGCCGCGGCGCTCAGCATCACGCAAAGCGCCTTGAGTCGGCGCCTGCGGGGACTGGAAACCTATCTGGGGGTCCGACTGATTGAAAGGACGACCCGTACGGTGGCGTTGTCCCGATCCGGCGAAGGCTTCCTGCCCCAGGCGCGCCGCCTGCTGGCGGAGCTGGCGGCGACGTTGAATGAAATCCGGGAGACCGGCAATGCGATGCGCGGCGATGTGACCCTGGCATGCGTGCCGACCATGGGTGTTCACTATCTGCCCGAAGTGCTGCGTGAGTACGCCATCCACTTTCCCAACAACCGCATCCGCCTGCTCGACCATTCCTCCTCTGCGGTCGCGGAGGCGGTATTGAGTCGTGAGGCTGAGTTTGGCATCAACGTGGCGCGGCTGCGGCACGCGGACCTGGACAGTACGCCGCTGCTGCAGGACAGTTTTGTGCTGGTATGCCGGCGTGACCACGCGCTTGCGCAGAACCGCCGCGTTTCCTGGCAGCAGCTCAAAGGCCATCGGCTGATTTTTCCGGGCGCGAGCAGCAGCAATGAACCGCTGCTGGAACAGGCCCTGGGTGTCGAACAGCAGTCACTGGCGATCTTTTACGAAGTGCAGCGCAGCTCGACCGCCGTCGGTCTGGTGGCGCAGGGCGTGGGCATCGCGGTGGTGCCGCGCCTGGCCATGCAGCATGGCGCCTATCCCAGTTTGCGGGTGGTGGATCTGATCGCGCCGACGGTGTCCCGGACCTTCAACCTGCTCACGCGCAAGGGCGCCGTGCTGTCGCCGGCCGCGCGCAACCTGTACGAGTTGCTGCTGGCGCGCCGCGCACGCTTCAGGACGCGCTCGCTGCCTCAGGCTGGATCGCAGGCGAGGACACAGCGCTGATGGTGCCGCCGCCCAGGCACAGGTCCCCATCGTAGGCAACCGCGAACTGTCCGGGCGTCAGGGCCCGCTGCGGATGATCAAAGAGCACGCGCAGCGTGCCGTCTGCGGCCGGGTAGAGCGTGGCGGGCTGATCGACATGCCGATGGCGCACCCGCACCGTGCAGCGGCGTGCAGCGGCGGGGGGTGCGACAAGCCAGTGCAGGCCTTCGCAGTGCAGCTCGCGGCCACACAGCAAAGGGTGGTCATGTCCCTGGACGGCAATCAGGACATTGCGCGACGCATCCTTGGCGGCGACGTACCAGGGGCTGGGCTCGCGGTCGCGACGACCACCCAGGCCCAGGCCGCCGCGCTGGCCCAGGGTGTAGAAGGCGAGGCCGCAATGGGTGCCCAGAAGCTCGCCCTCGGGCGACTCGATCCGGCCGGGCGTCTCAGCGAGATACTGGCGCAGAAACTCGCGAAACGGCCGCTCGCCGATGAAACAGATGCCGGTGCTGTCGGGTTTGTCGAACACCGGCAGGCCCGCGGCGCGGGCCCGCTCGCGCACCTGTGCCTTGGTGAAGTCGCCGATGGGCATCAGCGCCTGGGCGAGATCGACCGGCCGCACGGCATGCAGGAAGTAGGTCTGATCCTTGACCGCATCCGCGGCCTTGAGCAGTTGCACCTCAGCTCCGTCGCGGCGCAGCCGCGCGTAGTGACCCGTGGCGAAACGACTGGCGCCGAGGCGCCGTGCATGGCGCAATGCCACCCCGAACTTCACTTCGCGATTGCACAGCACGTCCGGATTGGGCGTGCGGCCGGCGCGGTGCTCGGCCAGGAAGTATTCAAACACCCGCTTGCGGTAGTCGTCGGCGAAGTTGGCCCGATGCAAGGGTATGCCCAGCAGGCGCGCCACGGCGCGGGCGTCCTGGTAGTCCTGCGCCTGGGTGCAGTACACGTCCTCCTCATCCCAGTTGCTCATGAAGAGCCCCTGGACCTGCAGACCCTGTTCCACCAGCAGCAGCGCCGCGACCGCCGAATCCACGCCTCCGGACAAACCGACGATGACCGGACTCATGCGACTTCGACCGCAGGCACAGCCCGGGCGCTATCCATATCCAGATGGCCCACCCCCACCAGCGGCCGACGCTGGCCCGCCAGGTAGTCATCGATACAGCGCAGCACCAGCGGGCTGCGCAACCGTGGCTGATACTCCAGCAGTTGGCCGCGCGTCAGCCAGTGGGTGCGCAGGATGCCGTGATCC
>DASZCK010000061.1:0-3563 GCA_035943195.1 Steroidobacteraceae bacterium | reverse complement strand
TACGCCATGAATTGACCGCCATAGGTCTCGGCCATCACCTTGGTCAACGCCGCCGTCAGCGTCGTCTTGCCGTGGTCCACATGACCTATCGTCCCCACGTTTACGTGCGGCTTGGTGCGTTCAAATTTCTCTTTCGACATGTGGCAATCCTCTTCGTGCGCAGGGCGATTAGTATTTGATGATTGAGTCTGCGATGTTCGGCGGCACTTCGACGTACTTGGAAAATTCCATGGTGAACGTCGCACGGCCCTGGCTCATGGAGCGCACCGTCGTCGCGTAGCCGAACATTTCGGCCAGCGGTACGTCGGCCAGAATGGCCTTGCCCGCCGCCGATTCTTCCATTCCCGTGATCTGCCCGCGCCGGCGGTTCAGATCCCCGATGACATCGCCCGAGTACTCCTCGGGGGTCACCACTTCAACCTTCATGATGGGCTCCAGCAGCACCGGCTTGGCACGGCGGAAGCCTTCCTTGAAACCGATGGAGCCGGCGATCTTGAAGGCCAATTCGTTGGAATCGACATCGTGGTACGAGCCATCGAACAGGGTGACCTTCACATCCACCACCGGGTAGCCGGCCATCACGCCGGTCTCCACCGCTTCGCGGATGCCCTTGTCGACCGCGGGGATGAATTCGCGCGGCACGCTGCCGCCGACGATGCCGTTGATGAATTCATAGCCCTTGCCCTGCTCATTGGGCTCGAGCTTCAGCCACACATGCCCATACTGGCCGCGGCCGCCCGACTGGCGCACGAACTTGCCTTCCGACTCGACGGTCGCGCGGATGGTCTCGCGGTAGGCGACCTGCGGCTTGCCGACGTTGGCCTCGACCTTGAACTCGCGCTTCATCCGATCGACGATGATTTCCAGGTGCAGCTCGCCCATGCCGGCGATGATGGTCTGGCCCGACTCCGGATCGGTGCTCATGCGAAACGAAGGGTCCTCCTTCGCCAGGCGCTGCAGCGCCATGCCCATCTTTTCCTGGTCGACCTTGGTGCGCGGTTCGATGGCCACCGAAATCACCGGCGCCGGGAACACGATCTTCTCCAGCGTGATGTGCTTGTCGATGTCGCAGAGCGTGTCCCCGGTGATCACGTCCTTCAGGCCCACCGCCGCGGCGATGTCACCGGCGCGCACTTCCTTGATCTCGGTGCGCTCGCTGGCGTGCATCTGCAGCAGCCGGCCGATGCGCTCCTTCTTCTCCTTGATCGGCACGAACACCGTGTCGTTGGTGTGCATGGTCCCGGAGTACACCCGGAAGAAGGTGAGGTTGCCGACGAACGGATCGTTCAGGATCTTGAAGGCGAGCGCGGCGAACGGCGCCTCGTCGCTGGGCTTGCGGGTGTCGGGATTGCCCCGGGCATCCAGGCCCTTCACGTCGGGCATGTCCGCCGGGGATGGCATGAACTCGATGACGGCATCCAGCAGCGCCTGCACGCCCTTGTTCTTGAAGGCGGTACCGCACATGCACAGCACGATCTCGTTGCGGATCGAACGCAGCCGCAGCCCTAAGCGGATCTCCTCGTCCGTGAGCTGGCCCCCTTCGAGGTACTTGTTGGTCAGTGCCTCGGAGGCCTCGGCCGCTGCCTCGATCATCAGCGTGCGCTGATCCTTCGCCTGCTGCTGCAGTTCCTCGGGGATCTCGCGGTACTCGAACTTCATGCCCTGGGTCGCCATGTCCCAGAAGATGGCCTTCATGCGGATCAGGTCGACCACGCCTTCGAAGTTTTCCTCGGCGCCGATCGGGATCTGGATGGGCACCGGATTGCCGCGCAGGCGGGTACGGATCTGCTCCAGGCAGCGGAAGAAGTCCGCGCCGGCGCGATCCATCTTGTTGACGAACGCGATGCGCGGCACGGCGTAGCGATTCATCTGCCGCCACACCGTTTCGGATTGCGGCTGGACTCCCGAGACGGCGCAGAACAGCGCCACGGCGCTGTCCAGCACCCGCAAGCTGCGTTCGACTTCGATGGTGAAGTCGACGTGCCCCGGGGTATCGATGATGTTGATGCGGTGCTGCTCGAAGGTGCCGTCCATGCCCTTCCAGAAACAGGTGGTGGCGGCCGCCGTGATGGTGATGCCGCGCTCCTGCTCCTGCTCCATGTAATCCATCACCGCGGCGCCGTCGTGCACCTCGCCGATTTTGTGCGAGACCCCGGTGTAGAACAGGATGCGCTCAGTCGTGGTCGTCTTCCCTGCGTCGATATGCGCAGAGATGCCGATATTGCGATAGCGCTCAATGGGAGTTGTACGGGGCACGGTTCAAGCGGCGCTACGCCGAAAATTACCAGCGGTAGTGCGCGAAGGCCTTGTTGGCCTCCGCCATGCGGTGCGTGTCTTCGCGCTTGCGGACGGCCGAACCGCGGCTCTCCGCGGCATCCATCAGTTCATGGGCCAGGCGAAACGCCATGGACTTCTCGGAGCGAGCCCGGGCGGCCTCGATCATCCAGCGCATGGCCAGGGTCTGACGACGGGTGGAGCGCACTTCCACGGGAACCTGGTAGGTCGCGCCGCCGACGCGGCGGGACTTCACTTCGACCACGGGCTTCACATTGTCCAGGGCCAGGGACAGCACTTCGATGGCCTCGGGACCCTTCTTGCCGGTCTTCTCGGCGATACGGTCGAGGGCACCGTAGATGATGCGCTCGGCGGCGGACTTCTTGCCGCTCTTCATGATGACGTTCATGAACTTGGCCAGCATCAGGTTGCTGTACTTGGGGTCCGGGAGGATGACTCGGACGGGAGCTTGTGCTCTGCGTGACATGGTTGACTCCTTACCGGATCACTTCTTCGGGCGCTTGGCGCCGTACTTGGAACGACTCTGCTTGCGGGCGCCGACGCCGGCGCAGTCCAGCGACCCGCGCACGGTGTGATAGCGCACACCCGGCAGGTCCTTCACACGGCCGCCACGGATCAGCACCACCGAGTGCTCCTGTAGGTTATGGCCCTCACCGCCGATGTAGCTGGTGACTTCATAGCCGTTGGTGAGGCGCACGCGGCAGACCTTGCGGAGGGCCGAATTCGGCTTCTTCGGGGTGACGGTGTAGACGCGGGTGCAGACGCCGCGCTTCTGGGGGGCCGCACCGAGTGCCGGCACCTTCGTTTTTTCCGCCCCGGAGGCCCGCGGCGACCGGATGAGCTGACCTGTGGTGGCCATTAATTCTCCAAAATACAATCTGTTGCAGCCTTAGACGAAACACCGGGCCGCCTTGGGAGACGGCCCGGTGCAACATAAAGGCGCTGTTTTCGATACGGCATGTCTTCGGCCGGACCGATAAAGGCCGGCGATTCTAGGTACCGACCTCTATCGTGTCAACTAACCTGCCGGGCTTGCCTCTTCCTCGGCAGCGCCACTTTCCTCGACATCGGGCAATCCGCCCCCGACGTCCATGAAGCTGCGATGGCTGGCATTGATGTCCTCGAGCTTGCGCCGGCGGTGGGCATGGGCCGCGAAGCCCGTGCCGGCCGGGATCAGGCGCCCGACGATGACGTTCTCCTTCAGGCCGCGCAGGTCGTCCTTCAGGCCCCGGACCGCCGCTTCGGTCAGCACGCGGGTGGTCTCCTGG
>DASZCK010000060.1:0-3082 GCA_035943195.1 Steroidobacteraceae bacterium | reverse complement strand
ATCCAGCGCTGCAATCCCTCTGCGCCACAAGGATAGCCATGCCCGCCTACCGTTCCCGCACCAGCACTGCCGGCCGCAACATGGCCGGCGCCCGCGCCTTGTGGCGCGCCACCGGCATGAAGGATCAGGATTTCGACAAGCCCATCGTCGCGGTCGCCAACTCCTTCACGCAGTTCGTTCCGGGCCATGTGCACCTTAAGGACCTGGGACAGCTGGTGATCGAGGAAATCGCGCGCGCGGGCGGGGTCGGTAAGGAGTTCAATACCATTGCCGTGGATGATGGCATCGCCATGGGACACGACGGCATGCTCTACAGTCTGCCCTCCCGCGACGTCATCGCCGACAGCGTCGAATACATGTGCAATGCGCACACCGCCGATGCGCTGGTATGCATCTCCAATTGCGACAAGATCACGCCGGGGATGCTGATGGCGGCATTGCGCCTCAACATTCCGGTGGTGTTCGTCTCGGGCGGCCCCATGGAAGCCGGCAAGACCCGTCTCGCCGGCAAAGACGTGGCGCTCGATCTCATCGATGCCATGGTCGCCGCAGCCGATGAGAAGGTGTCCGATGAGGACATGAGACAGATCGAACGCTCGGCCTGTCCTACCTGCGGTTCCTGTTCCGGCATGTTCACAGCCAATTCCATGAATTGCCTGACCGAGGCGCTGGGCCTGGCGCTGCCGGGCAATGGCTCGCTGGTGGCCACTCACGCCGATCGTGAGCAGCTGTTCCGCAGGGCAGGTCGCACGGCCGTGGAACTCGCGCGGCGCTACTACGAGCAGGAGGATACTCGGGCATTGCCGCGGCAGATCGCCAGTCGTGCCGCCTTCGAGAATGCCATGTCGCTCGACATTGCCATGGGGGGCTCGACCAATACGGTGCTGCACCTGTTGGCCGCGGCACAGGAGGGCGCATTCGACTTCCGGATGAGTGATATCGACCGGCTGTCGCGCAAGGTTCCGAATCTGTGCAAGGTCGCCCCGTCCAGTCACTACCACCTCGAGGACGTGCACCGCGCGGGCGGCGTAATGGCAATTCTGGGTGAGCTCGACCGCGCCGGACTGCTCGACACTTCCGTGCCTACCGTGTACGCCCCCTCGCTGGCCGAGGCTTTGGAATACTGGGATGTGAAACGGACTCGGGACGCAGCCGTGTTGCAGTTCTTTCGGGCCGGCCCGGCCGGTGTGCCCAGCCAGACTGCGTTCTCGCAGAGCTGCCGCTATGAGCAGTTGGATATCGACCGGAGTGCAGGTTGCATCCGTAACCGCGAGTCCGCCTACAGCCACGACGGCGGCCTGGCCGTCCTCTACGGCAACCTGGCCGTGCGCGGCTGTATCGTCAAGACGGCGGGCGTTGATCCAGGCATCCTGAGGTTCAGCGGACCGGCGGTGGTGCTGGAGAGTCAGGAGGATGCGGTGGAGGCGATTCTGCGCGGGCGCGTCAGGAGCGGCGATGTGGTCGTCATCCGCTACGAGGGGCCGCGCGGGGGACCGGGTATGCAGGAAATGTTGTATCCGACCAGCTATCTCAAATCCAAAGGCTTGGGCCAAGTGTGCGCGCTCATCACCGATGGTCGCTTTTCAGGAGGAACGGCCGGTCTTTCGATCGGGCATGTGTCTCCGGAGGCGGCCGAGGGCGGTACCATTGGGCTGGTGCAAACAGGTGATCGCATTGAAATCGATATTCCCAACCGCAGCGTGCATCTTGCCGTGAGTGAGTGGGAACTGCAGCGGCGGCGCGAGATGCAGTCGGCGGTGGGCTGGAAGCCCGCCATGGTGCGCAAGCGCCAGGTCTCTGCGGCACTGAAGGCCTACGCGAAGCTCGTCACCAGTGCCGATAGGGGCGCGGTACGCAACCTGGAACTGCTGCAGGATTGATGTGAACCCGACTTCAGTGGGTCATTGTCCGCATCGGCCACCCTGCGACGGCTGCCCGCGCTTTGGCGCCGGCGGCATCGCGCCGAGGGCGCGCGAGAGGTTGCAGGAGCTGGCGCGGCAGCACGGCCTGGATGAAGTCCCGGTGTTTTCCGGCAGTCTCGCAGGTTTCCGGCACCGTGCGCGCCTGGCCATTCGCGGCCGGCTGGGGTCACCGAAGATCGGACTGTTTGCAGCCGACAGCCACCGGGTCGTGCACATTCCAGACTGCCGGGTACAGCATCCGTTGATCAATGAAGTGACCGCCGTCGTTCGCAGCGCCCTGGTGGATGCCAGAGTGACCTGCTATTCGGACCGCGCACACTTGGGAATGGCAAGGTACCTGCAGGTCGTGGTGGAGCGTCAGTCAGCCACCGCACAGGTCGTGCTGGTCGTGAACGCCGCTACAGCAGACCCGCTGCAGCCATGCCTGGAACTCATTCGTGACCGACTCGGTCCGCGGCTACACAGTCTGTGGCTGAACTTCAACACGCAGCCCAACAACGTCATTCTGGGAGCGGCGTATCACCACTTTTGCGGACGCTTGAGCGTGGTCGAAAACTTTGGTGGAGCAGCCGTGCACTACCCACCGGGTGCGTTCGGGCAGAGCAATCTCGAGGTCGCGGAACAGATCGTCGCTCAGATCCGCGAGTGGACGGCAGCCGGTGCGCGGGTCACGGAGTTCTACGCCGGGGTCGGGGCCATCGGCTTGTCACTGCTGGACCGCGCCGGAACCATGCGTTTGAACGAAGTCAGTCCGCAATCCTTGCAGGGCCTGGAACTGGGGCTCGCGCAATTGCCGTCGGCGCTGCGCGACAAGGTTGAAATGCTTCCGGGCCCCGCCGGGGCAGCCAGCGAGGCGGCCCGGGATGCGCAAATGGTGATCGTGGATCCGCCGCGCAAGGGATTGGACCCACCGCTCACGCTCCGCCTCGCCGCGCAGCCCCCGGAGCAACTCATTTACGTCAGCTGCAGCTTGCCGAGCTTCCAGCATGACCTGGGGTTGCTGCTCGCCGGCGGCCGATTGAAGCTGGCGGAGCTGCGGGCCTACAACCTCATGCCTTTCACCGAACATGTCGAGACCGTAGCCCGGTTCACGGCGGTCCAAAAGCAGTAACATAGCCGCGTATGAGTGAGACGCGCATTCGTTACGGCATGGTAGGAGG
>DASZCK010000059.1:0-9156 GCA_035943195.1 Steroidobacteraceae bacterium | reverse complement strand
TACCAGGACGCCGTGGCGCGTCTGCTCGGCGAAACGGTGCCGCTGCGGTTCATCGATGAACCCAAGCGAGGTTTCTTCGCTCGACTGTTTGGAGGTTGAGCATGGGCCTACTGGATATTTTTCGCCGCCAGCCGCCGTCGGCCCAGGTGGCAAAAGAGCGACTGCGCATCATCGTCGCCCAGGAACGCGGAGCACGCGGTGGCCCGGACTACCTGCCGCTGCTGCGCCGCGAACTGCTGGAAGTGATCCGCAAGTACGTGAACGTCGATCCTGAAGCAGTCGTCATCAATCTGGAACGCGACCAGGGCCACGAGGTCCTGGAACTATCGGTGGCGCTGCCGGAAAAAGTGCAGGGCGCGAAGGCGGCCGCCGGCAAGAACTGACGGACGCGCCCCGCGCGTCAGTCGTCCTTGCCCTCGCCCATCTGCGACTGGCTGTAGTTCTGGATGCCCACCCGCTTGATGAGGTCAAGCTGGGTTTCCAAATAATCGATGTGCTCTTCCTCGGACTCCAGAATGGACTCGAACAGTTCCCGTGACACGTAGTCAGAGAGGGACTCACAGTCGGCAATGGCCGCCTTCAGATCCTTGTGAGCCATCAGCTCCAGCTTCAAGTCGCATTCCAGGCATTCCTCGACATTCTCGCCGATCAGCAGTTTGCCGAGATCCTGGAGGTTCGGCAGGCCATCGAGGAACAGCACCCGCTTGATGAGCCGGTCGGCGTGCTTCATCTCATCGATGGATTCGTGCTTTTCGAACTCTTCCAGGCGTGCGAGCCCCCAGTTGCCGAACATCCGGGAGTGCAGGAAGTACTGGTTGATGGCCGTGAGTTCATTCTTCAGCACCAGATTCAGGTGCTTGAGTATTTTCGGGTCGCCCTTCATGAACCGCGCTCCACCATCAAAGCCGACAACAATGATGAGCCAGGGTCAATGCCGGCGCAATAAGAACTGCTACCATCGATTCCGAAGCGGACAGTGTTGTGCTCGTGCCAAAGGGGGTCGGGGATGACAAGGCTCAGGACAATTCTCAGGCGCAGCGTCGGGCGCCTTACGATCGGGCTGCTATGCGCCGCGGGTCTCGCGGCACCGCTGCACGCCCAGGCGCCGGCTCAGAAAAAAACTGTCGCGCCCGCCTGTGTCGATTATTCCAGCGACGCCGCCGGTTGCCAGCCTTCAACGTTTGAAACACCCACCGGACAGCTGCCCTCCCGACGGGTCGGGCGGGATGGAAAGATCAACGCCAAATCCTCCGAGACCGATGCCCGGGCGGGAGCGGCACTGGATGAGAAACGGCTGCATCTGTTCCGCAATCTCACGCCACTGCATTGGGTCACGACCGTGGCCTCGGTCAAGGATCCTGCGACGGGGGGCTGGACCGGCGGCGATCTGGATGCAATGGGCGACGCCCGCGGTCTCGGGATTGCCGGGAATTGCATCTTTGTCGGCCACCAGAACGGTCTCGGGCACAAGCACGGCATCAATATTTTCAAGGTAGCGCGCGATGCTGCGAAAAACCCGCCACAACAGGTAGGGGAAATCCCGGCGATGGCGCAGGGAGACCAGGGCTTTGATGACCGGGAGCTGCGTTCCATCGTCTATACGGCCGCCGACGGCAGGGACCGTCAGATCCTGGTGCGAAATGGCGGCACGCAGTCCATCGGCCGCGAGATCGTCTACGACATCGATCTGGATACCTGCCTGGTGAAATCGACCAGCGGTGTCTATGACTTCGGCGGCCAGTCGCATGAGTTCTATCTATGGCATGACCCGGCCAATCCGAACCGGATCCTGGTGTACATGACGATATGGACCCCCGCGGTGCCGGATCCGAACAATCCCGGGCTGCTGGTGGCGGACCTGTACGCCATGGCGATCACCGATGAGAAAACCGGCGAGATCCTGAAGAACCCGCGGGTCGTGGCGACCTTCACCCTGCAGGATGCGGGTGGTCCGCGGCTCAATGAAAAACCGGATGCCACGGGCCTGTTCTCCGACGGTCGCTTCATCGACTACTCGGTCAACAAGAACCTGCTCGGCCAGTCTGGCGCGTTCAATACCAGCGAGCAGAACAAGCTGCATTCGATCTCGATCTCGAACGACGGTGAGCGCGGCTATGTGGCGGGCACGACCTCAGGCTTTTATGTACTCAATACGGAGGCCATCGCCCATCACACGGATGGCGACCTCGCCGCCGCAACGGCCGGCTGCAATCTGCATACGACCCTGGTGGTAAGCGCGGGCGGGATCGATGCCGGCAAACTTCCCGACCTGGCCCGCGATTGCATCCACATGATCATCAACGATGACCCGGGCCTCAAGGCGTACCTGGCGTCAGCAGCGCCGCCCGAAGCCAAGCTCGAGCGATACCTGGCGTTGGAGGCACGCTCGCGCTTTGACGTCTATCCCCCCTTCAACGCTCTGCCGACCGGCACCCACAGTGCGGTTCCCGTTCCGGACCGCCCGGCCGAGGTTCGCGGCAATACCAAGGGCAGGCCTGCGTACGTGTGGCTGAGCGATGAGAACTTCGGTGGCTGCCCGTTGAACTACGCGCGCGTCGTTTCCGTCGAACAGGAAGCCTTCCCGGCGATGATCGGTGCCTTTGCAATTCCGGACAACCTGCTCGACAACTGCCTGAAACAGCCCATCACAGAGCCCGATGGCGTCACGCGCCGGCGGCCCATCGCACAGCAGAACCACAACCCGACGGTATTCAAGGACCTGGTATTCACGACCTGGTATGGCCAGGGTCTGCGGGTGATCGACATCGCCAACCCGATGACGCCGCGCGAGGTCGGCTATGCACTGCCGGTCCCGCAGGGAATTGCGCGGACCTATCCGATATTCAAGGACGGCCTGATGTACTGGGCGGACAACCGCACCGGACTGCACGTGGCCCGCTACACCGGGCCCTACAGCGAGGAGATCCCGCGCCAGGGCGTGTACGAAGGCAACGCCACGAGCCCGCATCGGTAGGCCTGGCCTTGTCAGCCCCGCCGCTCACCCGCCGTGAGTTGATCTGCGCCCTGGCGGCCGGGGTATTCGCGCGGGCGGCCCACGCCGATGACCCGCCGGATGAGGCCATCGCCTGGGTGTGTCCCATGCATCCCTCCTACACCTCGACGGTGGCCGGCACCTGCCCGATCTGCGGCATGATCCTGATCAAGACCAGACCCTACGACACGCGCAACTACGGGCTGCGGTTTCGCACCGAACCGGCGGCGCCGGCGGCCGGACAGAAGGTGACGCTGTTCTTCACTTTTTTGCATCCGGCAACGGGCGCGGTGGTCAAGGACTTCGAGGTCGTCCACACCAAGCTGTTTCATCTTTTCATCATCAGCCGTGATCTTACGTATTTCGCGCACATCCATCCCACCATGCGCGATGACGGGACCTGGACCATCGAGACCACCGTTCCCAAGGCCGGCTACTACGAAGTGCTGTGCGACTTCATGCCCACGGGAGGGTCGGGGCAATTCCTCACTGCACCCCTGGTGACCGCCGATTATGGCGGCGACCTCGCCACGGACGGGGCGCATCTCACATCAGACGCCGTGATGAGGAAGAGCGACGACAGCATCACAGCCACCTTGACCTTCGACCCGCCGCAGCCTGCTTCAGGCCAATACGTTCATCTCAACCTGTCACTGACCGATGCGGTCACGGGCCAGGGGATTACTGATCTTCAGACTTACCTCGGGCAGTTCAGTCATATGCTGCTGATGAGCGAGGACATGAAGTGTTACGTGCACTCCCACCCGATCAATCTCATCGTCGAACAGGAAGATGCGGCGGCACCCGAATACATCATCGCGCCCGATGCGGACCTGGCTGCGATTCGCGGCGGCCCGACTGTCAACTTCGATGCCCTCATGCCGAAGGCCGGTCACTTTCGCGCCTGGATGCAGTTCCAGCGGCACAATCGCGTCTGCACCATCCCCTTCACTTTCGCGGTGGCCCAGGGCAGTGCCGTGCCGGTGCTGGTGTGAACCGATCCTACCCGGGCACACTCGTCGCCGTGGGACTGGCCACCTGCTGTGCGCTGTGGCCACAGCCGGGCTTCCCCCACGCGCAGATCACCACCACGGTGCAATTCGATCGCGAGATCGTCCGGGTGCTGGACGATCACTGCGTCATGTGTCACGTAGAGCATGGTCCGGCCTTTCCCTTGGTCACCTATGAGCAGACCTATGCGGCACGCTGGCAGATCAGGATGGACGCCCTCGATCGACACATGGCGCCATGGGCCGCGGTTCCGGGATTCGGCGACTTCGCCAATGACAACGGTCTCACGCAGCCGGAGGCAGACTTTCTGGTGTCCTGGGCGGAGAGCTTTGGTCCACGCAACAACGGCGCCGCGTACAGCGGCGTCGCAGCCGATCAGCGAGCGTCGAAGCCGGTTCAGGCACACGTCGATCTGGACCATTGGGTGCTGGGCCAACCCGACCTTGCGCTGACGTTGCCTGCCAACGCGGTGGCGCCGCTTGAGGCCGAGGTGGTCAAGCGCACTGTCATAGAGTCCCGGTTGAAGTCCCCGCGCTGGCTGCGGGGACTGGAGTACAAGCCGGGCGACCGTCGGGTCGTGCACGCCGCGCGTTTCACGGTTCAGGAAACCGGTCAGTGGCTGGGAACCTGGACACCGTGGCGTGGCTTCTCAAGCCTGCCACCGGGCCTCGCCTATCGACTGCCTGCCGGCTGCCACATCGTTGCCGAGCTACATTATTTCGGTGTCAAAGAACCTGCCGCGGATCAGGGCTCGCTGGGCCTGTTCTTCACCGACCAGCCCTCGCAACGCGTGGTGTCGGATATCGCCGTAGCTGCACAGGCGCTGAAGCTTAACGAGGACCTGAACATTCTGGCCCTCGAGCCAAGTCTCCGGCGCGGCCTGCGGTCGGTTGAAGTCAAGGCGCGCCTGCCCGATGGGGCGACGAGGATTCTGCTCTTCGCCGACGATATTCCGTTGGCGTGGCCGACGCCCTACGTGTTCACGAGCCCGGTGTTGCTGCCCAAGGGAACGGAACTCTCCGTCATTCAGCACTTCGCCGATCACACCGATGTCACGGCCGGCACGTCGATGACCGTCAGCGCCTATGCCGGAGCGGTCCTGGCAGAGCATCGATTCAAGCTCGTCGGGACCGTCAAATCCGTCGACGCGGCCAACGGCCGACTGGTCATTGAGCATGGGGACATCCCGGGCTTCATGGGCGCCATGACCATGTCCTACAGCGTGGGGACCCACGAGGACCTGCGCAAGATTGCCGCGGGGGATCAGATCGAATCCGACGTCGTGTCGAGCGACACGGGGACTTACCTGGAGAATATCGTCGCCCGACGGGCGAGGTGAACGATGGTTGCGATCAGGCCGCGTTCTTGCGGCGGCTGGAGAGCACGTATTCGTCCACCACGGCTTTCGCCGTTTCCTGGCAACGGCCGCAGCACATACCGACCGGCAGCCGCGACTGCACGTCGCAGAGCGATGCGGCGCCGTGGTCCACCGCTTCATGTATCTGGCGGTCAGTGACCGCGCTGCAGACGCATACGTACATCAATCGCTCCGGTTCAGGTCCAAGTCAGCGATCAAAGTATAAATGAGAATGATTCCGGATTGCAACGGGTCAGGATTATGACAAATCTTTTAGCGTCCCGCCTTGGGTTGGTAGGTGCCCACCGTCCACAGGTTGCCCTCCGGATCGCGCAGATCGAACTGCGCGCTGCCCTGAGGAAAGGCCGGAGTGCGTGAAACATGCAGCTCCCGCACGACGTCGGCACCGGCAGCCACGGCCTGGTGAAAGTGGCGCCGGACGGTCTCTGCATCCGGCGCCGCCAGTGCGATCGAGACCACGCCGACCTTGGACCAGGGATTGTCCGGCGCGGGCCGGCTGGAGACGAATACCACGCCCGTCCGCCAGCCCATCTCGGCAAATGCCACGGTTCCGTCCGGCAGCGGGTAGCGCGACAGAACCGTCAACCCCAGAACGCGGGTCAGCCAGTCGATGCCGGCAATGGCATCGTCGTAGACCACTGAGGGTGTGACGGTAGGTGAATTCATGGGTTCGCCACGGCTAATGGCCGACGCTGGCACCGCGGAACATGAAATATACCGCGCCCAGGATGCACAGCGCGGCCCATAAGTAATCCAGCCGCAAGGGCTGGCGCAGGAAGAACACCGAGAACGGCAGGAACACCGACAGCGTGATGACTTCCTGCAGGATCTTCAGCTGCCCGACGTTGAACTGGGTATAGCCGATGCGGTTCGCGGGAACCTGCAACAGGTATTCAAACAGGGCGATGCCCCAGCTGACGAGTGCCGCGACCACCCAGGGGCGGGTGTTCAATTCCTTGAGGTGGCCGTACCAGGCGAAGGTCATGAAGACATTCGACATCGACAGCAGCGCCACGGTCTGCAGCAGTACGACGGCCTTGGTCACTACAGATACCGGAAAACCGACCCGGGCTTGCGGCGTTTGGCGGGCTTCACCGTCACGAAATTCCATGCCAGACCCAACAGCTCCTGCAGGGTCTTCCGATCGACCATCTTCATGCGCACCAGCACCACCTCGTGCGTCTGGTAATGCGGGGTCAGGTAACAGACCTCCGGCATGGCCGCCAGCAATCGATCGCGTTCGGCCGCTCCCACTCGCAGCATCAGCGAATCGGGTTCGGCGGAACGGTTTACCGCCTTGCAGGCCAGCAGCTTGCCGCGCGCCTTGAAACCAATGGCCCGGTGCGTGGAACTGTCGACGACATCGGGCAGCGCCAAAGCCAGTTCGCGCACCGTAGCGTAGTCGACGCCTACCTTGGCGCGGCCCTTGCGGGGTGCGGCCGTGGCCGCGGCAGCGGCGGGCTCCCGGAACTGGATGACGTTGCCTTCAGGATCGTGGCCATCACAGGCGCGGAAGCCGCGCACTTCAAACATGCGCTCCGGCGGATTCAGTTCCCCCCCATAGGCCGGCGCCGCCGCACGGGCAGCGGCGATGCTCTTCACCGCGAACACCAGTTTCACGGCGGCCTGGGTGCGACGCTTCGGTGGTACGGCGATGTCGATGCCGCGTGCGATTTTCGCGGGAATCGGGTGCACGACGAGCTGGTGGCCGGGAGACTCGAGCACGATGAGGTCCTTGGACGCGTGCGTCACCTTCATGCCAGCCAGCGCCTGGTAGAAGGCCGCCACCCGCTGCGCATCCTTGGCAAACAGCACCGCGCCCGACTTGTGAATGTTCGACATACGGACAGCCTCAGCCGACGTCGCCGACGGGATTTTCAGCGAAGTGCTGCAGCAGGCGCGGCATCATGTTCTCGAAACCGCCGGGCACGTTGATGCTGATGAAGCCGGCGCGATCCGAGCCGCGATTCTCAAAATCATGAGGCGTTCCGCCGGGTATCACGATGTACGAGCCGCGGGTTGCCTGCGTCCATTGGCCATCGACCTCCACGCACACAGTGCCCTCGATCACGTAGAAAACATGCTCATCAGAGTGCGCGTGGGTGCCGGGTCCGCGAGTATTGGGTTCGAGCCACCACTCCGAGATCGAGTAGCCGCACTGCGTCTCGGCGCCGTCGGCCTTGAACACCGCACTCATACGGCCCATGGCGTAGTGCCGCCCGTCGTTCGGAGCGATGAGGAGTGGTGTGCGTGGAGCGGGGCTTGCTGCGTTCATTTTGGTCAGGCGTCGTGGCTGAAATCATAAAAGACCCGGAACAGGTTCCCGTCCAGGTCCGCGGCGGTGAACTCATGCAGTTTCCACGGTTTGGATTCCGGCGGGGAAACCAGCTTCGCCTGGCGGCTGTGCCAGTCGCGGTACAACGCGTCGACCTCGGCCTTGCTGTCGAGGTTCAGCCAGACCACCACCGGACCGCTGGTGGAGTACATTTCGCGAAAGCCGATGTTGGTCAGGAACATCCGGCACTCACCCCGGGAAATTCCGGCGATTCCGCCCGCATCATCCCCCCAGTCCTTGGTGAACCCCAGAGATTCGTAGTATGCCGCGGCTTCATCGACGTCGCTGACGGGTATCTCCGGCACGGCGCGGGGGAAGCGGAGACTCATGACTTTGCCGTCCTCTTTGCATGCTGCGTTGCAGCGCGGCGGGTGGATCGCGTCGGCATTATCGAATGATTTTGTTATGGGGATAAAACAGACGATTCAGGCGGCTGATTCCAGGCGGCGTCCTATTCTGCAGAAAAGCTCCATGCGCACCAATCGCGGCCGCGACGGATCTCCCCATTGCACCTCGAGCTCACGCTGGAAGGCTTCGAAAAAAGTGGCACCATTGGCCTCGATGCAGCGCCGGGTCGCGGACCAGGTGCAAAGGTAGGCGGTGAACTGGTAGAAGTCCCAGCTGACCTCCATGCCAAGTTCCGGCGGCGCGAGCTCTTCGAACGGAAAAGGTACGGTGGCATAGGCGTCCCAGGCGAGCTGATTCTGGGGAGCCCAGTAGTCCTTGATCACGCTCAACAGCCGCCGGGTGACGATGAGGTCCAAGGCTTCGGACAGGATGGGCCAGGTATAGGTCCACGCGGCGAGGATGCCGCGCGGCCGTAGCACCCGCTGCACCTCCGGCCAGAATCGCCCGAACTCAAACCAGTGCAGCGCCTGCGCCACGGTGACCAGGCTGAAGCAGCCGTCCGGAAAGTCAGTGTGCTCCGCGGCCTGCACCGAATAGCGAACCCGCCCGTGGGGCACGGCATTGGCAATCTGCTGCGCCGAGACGTCCGTGGCATCCACTTGGGAAAACCACTCGGCCAGCGCCACCGCGGCCTGGCCCGAGCCGGTACCACAATCCCAGACCCTGCCGGTATCAGGGCAAAGATCGACGAGGTACTGCAGCAGCGCGCGCGGATAGTGCGGACGCGAGGCGGCGTATTCGTCGGCTTTGACGCTGAAGAGCTGGCGGGTATCGATATCAGGTACCCGCGAGGTCCCGGGTCTGAGTGGCCCGGCGATGCTTGATTTCCTGCACGTAGATGGGTGAGCGATACACGTTGTTGTTGATCAAGGAAGGCGGCAAGGGCTTGAATGGATTCATCGATTCCAGCAGGGCATTGCAGCGCGCCTCGACACCCAGCCGATATTCGGGCTCGGCGACAATGTACAGATCATTGTTCAGCATGCCGTCCAGCACGAAGCGCGCCACGACCAGGGGATCCATGGGCCGCAC
>DASZCK010000058.1:0-52597 GCA_035943195.1 Steroidobacteraceae bacterium | reverse complement strand
CCTCGAGGGTCGCGAGTACCGGCACACCGTGCTGCCCCACCCCTACGCCTTCAATGTTTTCAGCCACAACACCCGCGTCGACCCGGGTACCGGCTACAACGAGGAGGAGACCAAGGTGATGCAGGAGGCGCGCAAGATCTTCGGCGACCCGAACCTGCGCGTGAGCGCGACGTGCGTACGCGTGCCGGTGCTGCGCGCGCACTGCGTGGCGCTGACCTTCGAGTGCCGCGAGCCCATCACCCCGGATCAGGTGCGCGCGCTGCTGCAAGGCGCCCCGGGCGTGCGGCTGGTCGATGATGTGGCAAACAATTACTTCCCCATGCCCAAGGATGCCTCGGGCCAGGATGATGTGCTGGTAGGTCGCATCCGCCAGGACCTGAGCGATCCGTCGGGCCGCTCCATCGCCCTGTTCTGCGCCGGGGATCAGCTGCTCAAGGGCGCGGCGTTGAATGCCGTGCAGATTGCGGAAGGTTGGGTGGCGCTGCAGGCCGCGCGCTAAGCGGCCGACCCGCTCGTTTCATCCTGACCGATGATGAGTCGCGTCGGGGTCGGGTAGGAGTAAGGCGGAATGACCAGGTTCACCGAGGCCGGAGAACCGTCGAACACCCGACCCGCCATGTCGAAACGGGAGCCATGGCAGGGACACAGCCAGCCACCCGGCCAGGTCGGACCCAGCTCTGCATCGCCGGCGGCGAAGTGTTGTTTGGGCAGGCAGCCTAAATGGGTGCAGATACCCCTGAGTACCAGGTATTCGGCGTTGCGCGAGCGGATCGGATTCTTGCAGTAGGCCGGCTGGTCGGAGTCCTCCGACGTGGCGTCCTTGAGCCGGTCATCGTGATTGCCCAGCACGGCCATCATGGCCGGCGTCCGGTGCACGATGTACATCGGCTGGCGGCGCCAGATGGTGGTGATCATCTGTCCGGCATCGATCTTGGAGACGTCCACTTCGGTCGGTCCGCCCTGTGCGCGGGCGCGCTCCGAGGGCAACCAGGATTCGACGAAGGGCGTCGCTGTAAAGGCAGCGCCAACGACCCCCATGCCGACGGTGGCCCGGAGCAGAAACTTGCGTCGGCTGTCGTCAACTTCCCCGGCGACGGGGTCGAAATCTGCAGAACCGTGAGCCGTCAAATCCGTCATGACCTCTTCTTCCGCACTAGCAGCAGCGGTTAATAGTACCCCACTTGCGCCGCTGCTCGTCAACGTAAAACGCCTTCCGTGACAGCGGTGGCAGCTCCGGATGCGCCGTCAGCTGATGCACCCGATAGCGCTCGTAGGCATCATCGCCCGACAAGGTGCGCAGCGCTCGCCAGCAGGCGCTCCAGGCCGCCACCACCGCCGCGGCCCTCACGACCCGCTCCCGCTCACCGCCGGCAGCCGCACCACGCGCGGCGCCTCCGAGCTCGCCAAGGTCGGCTGCCCACGCGCCACGCGCAGCGCCACGCGCAGCATGTCAATGATCACCAGCCACACGATCACCGTGAAGAGTATCGTCAGCCAGCCATCGAGCTGTTGATTGAAGATGAGCTTCGGAGCCACGGCCGCCCGCGTCCCCGACAGCTCACCTCTGGCAAGCTTGCCGGCCATATCCGCCGCGGCGGCAAAGAAGCCGAGCTTCACATCCGCGCTCATGACCTTCTGCCACGCCGCAACCGTCGTCACCACCGCGAGGAAGGCCAGCGGTGCGCCGGTGACCCACGAGTAGCGCAGCTTCCCGCTCTTGATGAGAATCCCGGTCGCGACGCTGAGCGCGATGGCCGCCAGCATCTGATTGGCGATGCCGAACAGCGGCCACAGGATATTGATGCCGCCGTTGGGATCAATGACGCCGACGTAGAGGAAGTAGCCCCAGCCCGCCACGATCACGGCACTGGTGAACAGCACCGAGGGGTACCAGGAGGTTCGGCCGAGCGGCTTCCAGAAGTGCCCGAGGAAGTCCTGCAGCATGAAGCGGCCGACCCGGGTCCCCGCATCGATGGTGGTGAGGATGAAGACCGCCTCGAACATCAGCGCGAAGTGGTACCAGGCCGCGAGCAGCTTGTTGCCGAAGGTTGAGCTGAAAATGCTCGCCATGCCCACCGCCAGCGAGGGCGCGCCGCCGGTGCGGGCAAACAGCGTCCGCTCGCCCATTCGGTGCGCGAGCTGCTGCATCTGGTCCACCGTCACCGGAAAGCCCCACCCGGAGATGGTCGCGACCGCGGTGTGCGCATCCGCGCCGACCACGCCGGCGCCGGTGTTGATCGCGAAGAACACCCCCGGATCCAGCAGCGTGGCGGCGATCACCGCCATGATCGCAACGAAGGACTCCAGCGCCATGCTGCCGTAGCCGACCAGGCGCACGTCGGTCTCGCTGCCGATGAGCTTGGGCGTCGTGCCGCTGGAGACCAGGGCATGAAAGCCCGACACCGCTCCGCAGGCGATGGTGATGAAGACGAACGGAAAGATCTTGCCGGCGAAGATCGGGCCATCGCCGTTGATGAAGCGGGTGAGCGCCGGCATCTTCAGCTCCGGATGGATGACGACGATCGAGATGGCGAGCAGCCCAATTACACCGAGCTTCAGGAAGGTCGACAGATAACCGCGCGGCGCGAGCAGCAGCCACACCGGAATAATGGCCGCGAGCCAGCCGTATCCGATCACGAAGGCCGCCAGCTGCGGCCCCGAGTAGTCGAACAGCGCGCGCAGTCCCGGGCTCTGATCGACCCAGCCGCCACCGGCAACCCCCAGCAGCAGCAACAGCATGCCGATGATGGAGGCCTCCAGCACCCGCCCCGGTCGCACGCTGCGCACATACAGCCCGATGGCCACCGCAATCGGAATGGTTGCGAATACCGAGAAGGTCGCCCAGGGGCTGCCCTTCATTGCGTTCACCACCACCAGCGCCAGCACCGCGATCAGGATGATCATGATCATGAGGGTGCCGATGAGCGCGGCGAAGCCGCCGAAGGGTCCAAGCTCATCGCGCGCCATTTGTCCGAGGCTGCGGCCGTCGCGGCGCGTGGACATGAACAGGATGACCATGTCCTGGACACAGCCGCCGAGCACCGAGCCGAACAGGATCCACAGCGTCCCCGGCAGGTAGCCGAATTGCGCCGCCAGGGTCGGTCCGACCAGCGGGCCGGGACCGGCAATGGCCGCGAAGTGATGCCCGAAGACGATCCAGCGATGGGTGGGGACAAAGTCACGGCCGTCGTTGAGACGCTCGGCCGGGGTCGCCCGGGTGTCATCCGCGGTCAGGACGCGCGCCGTGATCCAGGCGGCGTAGAAGCGGTAGCCGATGACATAGATGCACACGCCGGCTGTGACCAGCCATAGCGCGTTTATGGGTTCGCTACGGTGCAGCGCGATGCCACCAATGGCAAAGGCCCCAATGATCGCCAGAATGACGCCGACAATGCCTTTGAGCATGATGGTCCCCCCCGAGACGGTTCTCGGGGGGGATTATGGGGCTTGGGGTCTCAGTAGCGGTAGTGATCCGCCTTATAGGGACCCTTGACGGAAACACCGATATAGGCCGCCTGTTCGGCGCTGAGCTCGGTGAGCTGGGCGTTGAGGGTGGTCAGCTGCAGCCGGGCCACCTTCTCGTCCAGGTGCTTGGGCAGGGTATAGACCCCCACCGGGTACTTGGCCGTGTGGGTGAAGAGCTCGATCTGCGCGATGGTCTGGTTGGCGAACGAGGAGCTCATCACGTAGGACGGATGCCCGGTGCCGCAGCCCAGGTTCACCAGGCGGCCCTTGGCGAGCAGGATGATGCGCTTGCCGTCCGGGTAGATCACGTGATCCACCTGCGGCTTGATCTCCTCCCACTTGAGCTTTTCCAGCGCCGCGACATCGATCTCGTTGTCGAAGTGCCCAATGTTGCAGACGATGGCGTTGTTCTTCATGCGCTGCATGTGCGCACCGGTGATGACGTGGAAATTGCCGGTGCACGTGACAAAGATGTCCGCCTTGTCGCAGGCGTAATCCATGGTCACGACGCGAAAGCCTTCCATCGCGGCCTGCAGTGCGCAGATCGGATCGATTTCGGTCACCCACACCTGAGCCGACAACGCGCGCAGCGCCTGGGCCGAGCCCTTGCCCACATCGCCGTACCCGGCCACCACGGCGATCTTGCCCGCGACCATCACATCGGTGGCGCGCTTGATGCCATCCACCAGCGACTCGCGGCAGCCGTAGAGGTTGTCGAATTTGCTCTTGGTCACCGAGTCATTGACGTTGATGGCCGGGAACATCAGGCGCTGTTCCTTGTGCATCTGGTACAGCCGATGCACGCCGGTGGTGGTCTCCTCGGTGACACCGCGGATTTCCTTGGACATGCGTGAATACCAGCCCGGTGAGCTCGCCAGCTTCTTCTTGATGGCCGCGTAGAGGAAGGTTTCCTCCTCGCTGCCCGGCTTGGAAATCAGCGACGCATCCTTCTCGGCCCGCACGCCCAGGTGCATGAGCAGCGTGGCATCCCCACCATCATCCAGGATCATGTTCGGGCCTAAGCCGTCCGCGAACTCGAAAATGCGGTGGGTGTAGTCCCAATAGTCCTCCAGTGACTCGCCCTTGACGGCGAACACCGGCGTACCCGAAGCGGCAATGGCCGCGGCGGCATGGTCCTGGGTGGAGAAGATGTTGCACGAGGCCCAGCGCACGTCGGCACCGAGGGCCTTCAGCGTCTCGATCAGCACCGCGGTCTGGATGGTCATGTGCAGCGAGCCGGTGACGCGTGCGCCCTTCAGCGGCTGGCTGGCGGCGTATTCGCGCCGGATGGCCATCAGCGCCGGCATTTCCACTTCCGCGATGGCGATCTCGCGCCGGCCCCAGCCGGCGAGATCCATGTCTGCGATCTTGAAATCAGTGAAGCCCGCAGCGGGCTTGAGTGTGGCGTTCATGTTCAATGCTCCAGTTGAAGAACGAGCGCCGTGTACAGCAATTGGCGTCCGGCCTCCTGAGCCTGGCAGGCGCGGCCGCAGCCTCGTCGGTTGCGGATGCCTGTCGCAGCGCTCCTCAGGCGCCGGACGCTGCCGCGCGAAACGCGCGGCAGAATTCGCTAGGCCGCCTTGGCCTTGCCCTTCAGTTCCGCCGCCAGAATGTCCGCCTTGTCGGTGCGTTCCCAGCTGAACTCTTTCTCGGTACGCCCGAAATGCCCATAGGCCGCCGTCATCTGATAGATGGGGCGCACCAGATCGAGCATTTCGCGCAGCCCATAGGGCGTCAGATCAAAATGCTTGCGCACCAGCTGCGTGAGCCGCTCGCGCGACAACTTACCGGTGCCGAAGGTCTCGATCATGATCGAGGTGGGTTCGGCCACGCCAATGGCGTAGGAGACCTGCACTTCGCACCGGTCGGCGAGTCCCGCGGCCACGATGTTCTTGGCCACGTAACGCGCGGCATAAGCCGCCGAACGGTCGACCTTGGAGGGATCCTTGCCGGAGAAGGCGCCGCCACCGTGGCGGGCAAAGCCGCCGTAGGTGTCGACGATGATCTTGCGACCGGTCAGTCCGCAGTCGCCGACCGGACCACCCACCACGAAGCGTCCGGTCGGATTGATGTGGTACTTGGTGCGGCTGTCGATCCACTTCTTGGGCAGCACGGGGACCAGGATCTCCTCCATCACCGCCTCGCGCAGCGCCTTGGTGGAAATGTCGTCGCTGTGCTGGGTGGAGAGCACCACGGCGTCCAGGCCCACCGGCACATCATTTTCGTAGCGCAGGGTCACCTGGCTCTTGGCATCCGGGCGCAGCCACGGCAGCTTGCCCTTCTTGCGCACGTCGGCCTGACGCTTCACCAGGCGATGTGCCAGGGTGATGGCCGCCGGCATCAGTACGTCGGTTTCGTTGGTGGCGTAGCCGAACATCAGGCCCTGGTCGCCGGCGCCCTGCTTGCGGGCATCCTTGCGATCCACGCCCTGCGCGATATCCGGTGACTGCTTGCCGATGACGTTCAGCACGCCGCAGCTCGCGCCGTCGAAGCCCATGTCGGAGGAGTTGTAGCCGATGTCCAGCACGGTCTTGCGCACCAGGGCTTCCACATCCACCCACGCCGAGGTCGTGACTTCGCCCGCCACGATCACCACGCCGGTCTTGATCAGGGTCTCGCAGGCCACGCGGCCGCGCTTGTCCTGCGCCAGGATGGCATCCAGCACCGCATCGCTGATCTGATCGGCAACCTTGTCCGGATGCCCTTCCGACACCGACTCCGAAGTGAACACGTAGTTATTGGCCATGAATACGCTTCAAGTCCTGTTTTGGGTAATGACGGTAAACGACCATGATACAGGTCAGGGCAGATTGCTGCCAAAGGCAGCCCGGTACCCGGCCGCGAACTCCGCCCGGGTGAAGCGGTGGTTCTGGGTGCCGCGCGTGGCCACCTTCAGGGCCCCCAGGAGCGAGGCAATGCGCCCCGTCACCTGCCAGTCATGACCATGCAGCAGGCCATGGATGAGGCCGGCGCGGTAGGCATCCCCGCAGCCGGTCGGATCCACGACTGCCTGGGGCTTCGCCGCAGGAATGACGATCTCACCCTGGGGGGTATGGATGGTCGAGCCCTCGGCGCCGCGGGTCACGATCAGCGCCTTGACGTGTCGGGTCACCTCGGCGGCCGTCCAGCCCGTGCGCTGTTGGACCAGCTGCCATTCGTAGTCGTTGACCGTCAGCCACGTCGCCTTGCCGATCAGGGTACGCAGGTCATCGCCGTTGAACATCGGCAGGCCCTGACCGGGATCGAAGATGAAGGGGATGCCCGCGGTGGCGAAGCCGGCGCAATGCTGCACCATGCCATCCCGGCCATCCGGCGAGACGATACCGAGGGTGATCCCGGCCTTGTCCGGGATGGCATTCAGGTGCGACAGCTGCATGGCACCCGGATGGAAGGCGGTAATCTGATTGTCATCCTGGTCGGTGGTGATGAAGGCCTGGGCGGTGTGCTCGCTGTCGATCACCCGTACGTAGTCCTGCGGCACCTTGGTCTCGGCCATCCACTTCTGGTAGGGCGCAAAATCGCGCCCCACGGTGGCCATGGGATAGCCGATGTCCCCCAGCAACTGCAGGTTGTAGGCGATGTTGCCCGCGCAGCCGCCGAACTCGCGCCGCAGCTGCGGCACCAGGAAGGAGACGTTCAGCATGTGGATTTTGTCCGGCAGGATGTGATCCTTGAACCGGCCATCGAAGATCATGATGCTGTCGAAGGCGATGGAGCCGCAGATCAGCGCCTTGCCGATGGTGCTCATCAGGCGTTCACCGTGAACTTCTCGCCGCTCGGATCCATGGTGAAGGTCCCGTCGATGAGGTGCCGCAGCCATTGCGCCGTCTCCATCACCCCGCCGAAGGCGTAGTAATGCGGCTGCACCAGGCGACTGGGTGGCGTACCGGCACCATTGGCCACCACCGCCAGCAGCATTTCATCCGGCGCCATGGCCATGCCGGTGGCGAGCTTGGTCATGTTGCCCATGTTCTTCCACAGCGCGCCCAGTGATGCGCCGATGCCGCACATGGCGGCGAATTTCAGCAGCTTGGCGAGCGGCGTGGGTCCGGCAATGCCCAAGTGCACCGGCAGCGTGATGCCATTGGCCTGCAGCTGGCGGTCCCATTCGGCGACGGCGCCCGGGTTGAAGCTGAACTGCGTGGCGATGTGCACCTTGACGCCCGTGCGTTGGGCGAAAGCCTGCTTGTAGGCCAGCGCCTTCCACAGCGTCTCGGTATCCACCGCCGGATGCCCTTCCGGATGCCCGGCGACCCCGACGTGGGTGATGCCGGCATCGGTGATGGCACCGGTGTCCAGCAGCTCCAGCGTGCTGGTAAACGGCCCTGCCGGGGGCGTGAGGTCACCGGCCACCAACAGCACCTGCTCGATGCCCGCATCGCGTGCCTGCTTCAGGCCCTCGCGCAGGACGGCTTCGCTGGGGATGCGGCGCGCCACGCAATGGGGCGAGGCACGAAACCCCAGGGACTGCACCTTGGCCGCCACGCGCACCACATCGGACATCTGCGCCTTGGGCGTGTGCGCCACATAAATCGTGGTGCCGGCCGGCAGCACGCCCACCAGGGACTCCAGCTTCGGCTCGTCATGCGGCGAGATTTCGGTCGAGGTATTGCGCGCAAAGGCGACGGCGCGCTTTTTCAGCTGGTCCAGATCGATGGCGGTCATGGCGGAGGGGTCCTTTACTCTTTAGGAAGGAATGATTCGAATTCGCGGCTATGCGACCAGCCGCTGCCCGTTGGCGTACACCACATGCTGTTCGCGCCGCGCAAAAGCCACGAGCGTCATGCCACAGCGTTGTGCGTGGCCGACGGCAAAAGAAGTCGGCGCCGACAGTGCTGCCATGAAGGTGACCCCCATGGTTGCAGCCTTCTGCACCATCTCATAGCTCGCGCGGCTGGTCACCAGCATGAAACCGGCCTGCAGATCGGCGCCCGCCTGGATCAATGCGCCCAGCGTCTTGTCCAAGGCATTATGCCGCCCGACATCTTCGCGCACGCACTGGATGCCGCTGCCCGGCACCACCCAGGCGGCCGCGTGTACGCTACCGGTCTTCGCATTCAGCAATTGCCGGTTCGGAAGGTCGGCGATGGCCGCATGCAGCTGCTCGATGCTGATGCTCGGCCCTAAGCCCACCGTGGACTTGGTGCGCACGGTCTGCTCCAGGGTCTCCGAGCCGCACAGACCACAACCGGTGCGCCCGGTGAGATTGCGTCGTCGGCGCAGCAGCTCAGGAAATTTGTCCCAGGCGATGGCAATGCGCACTTCCGCGGCCTCGGGCAGGACGTTCACCTCGATACCGCGGATCTCATCGGGCCGGTCGACCAGTTCCTCGCTCAGCGAGAACCCGCGCGCCAGATCCATCAGGTCGTGCGGCGTGGCCAGCATGACCACGTGGGGCTCGCCGTTGTACAGCAGCGCTACCGGCACCTCCTCGGCGACCCGGTCGGTGGTGTGCTGCGAGTTGCCGCGCACCCAGCGATCCACGGTCACTTCCACCCCGGTGGCCGCAGGTGCCTCTGCTGCGCTGACAAGCTCCATGGCTAGGCGCGCGCAGGACAGCGATGGATTCGGAAGTTGATGGAGGGCATCCCAGTTAGTACCTGATCAGCGCCGATTGTCGCACACCGTTGGCGGCGCCTGCATGATGCTGGTGCGGCACGTTAAGGGCTGATGTCAAATCTGGGCAATCATTTTTGCGGATTGGCACTATTCGCGTCCAATATAGGTGTCATATGCAGCTGAACCGATTCGATCTGAACCTGCTGATTGCGCTCGATGCCCTGCTGCACGAGAAAAATGTCACCCGGGCCGCCGAGCGGGTGTTCCTCTCCCAGCCCGCCATGAGCGCCTCGCTGCAGAAGCTGCGGGATTACTTCCAGGATTCATTACTGTTGCGGGTGGGGCGGGAAATGGAGCTGACGCCCCGCGCGCTCTCCCTGGTCCAGCCGGTGCGTGAGGCCTTGTTGAAGGTGCAGGCGACGCTGGGGACGCAGCCCAGTTTTGATCCCGCAACGGTGCGCCGCACCTTTACCGTGATCGCCACCGACGAGGCCGTGCCGGAACTGGTACCGCGGGTGCTGGGACGGATGGCCCGCGAGGCACCGCAGATCCAGTGCCACGTCGAGCAGGTCTCCCAGACCAGCCTCACCAAGCTCAGCTATGGCGACGCGGACCTGTGCCTGTCGCTGAACATCACCCGTGTCTATGGCCTGGGCGAGTTTCCCGAGACCCTGAAGTTCGTGCCACTGCGGCCGGTGCGCTGGGTGTGCGTGATGTCCAAGGACATGGCCATATCCGCCGATACCATGACTCTCGCCGACTACCAGGCCCTGCCCCATATCTTCGCCCGTCCCAACGGACACACCGCGCCGGTGGAGGAACTGGTCCGGCGCATGATCGGCATGGATCTCAATGTGCGCGCCACCACCCAGAGCCTGTTGGAAATGCTGTTCATGCTGCCGGGCTCGCCCTTCGCCGCCACGGTGCCCGAGCGGGTCGCGCGGCTGGTCATGCCGCTGGTGCCGCTGAAGATCTTCGCCCTGCCCTTCGAGGCGCTGGACGGTCACGAGATCCTGCTCTGGCACCACCGCAACGACCAGGACCCCGGCCACACCTGGCTGCGCTCGTTGTTCATCGACGTGGCGCGCGAGCTGCAGGCCTGATCACGCCATGACGGCTCCTTACCAGGCACCCCTGGAGCTGATCAGGGCGGCCCAGCAACAGGCCGCGCGGCAGTGCGGATTCAACGCTACGGCAGCGCACGAGGAAGTACTCGGCGAGACCGCCGGCGCGGTGCTGGAAGGAGCCGCGCGCATGGCCCGTGACGTGCTGTCACCTCTCAATCGCAGCGGTGATTCGCAGGGCGCGCGCCTGTCCGCCACGGGAGTGATCACCGCCGCGGGCTTCCCGCAGGCCTGGCAGAAGTTCTGTGCGGACGGCTGGCCCGCACTGGCCGCGCCGTTGGATTGGGGCGGACAGGCCCTGCCGATGTTGCTGGCCGCGGCCACCACCGAGATCTGGGGCGGCGCCAACCTGGCGTTCGCGATGCTGCCCGAGAGCGCGGTCGGAGCCGTCGAGGTGCTGCGGGTTCACGCTGACGCGCGCCTGCGGTCGTTGTACCTGCCGGCCCTGGTGAGTGGCGAATGGCCCGCCGCCATGAGCCTCACCGAACCTCAGGCGGGCTCAGATCTGTCCACGGTCCGCACGCTCGCCAAACCGGACGGCGACTCGTGGCTGCTGACGGGCCGCAAGATCTTCATTTCCTGGGGCGAGCACGATCTTGCGGACAACATCGTGCACCTGGTGCTGGCGCGCACGCCGGATGCGCCGCCGGGCGTGAAGGGTCTGTCGCTGTTTCTGGTGCTGCGTCGTGTGCCGCACGAGGGCGGCTGGATCGCCAATGACCTGCGTGCGGTCTCGCTGGAACACAAGATGGGCATCCGCGCGAGCCCCACCTGCGCCATGGTTTTCGGCGAGAACGGTGGCGCCCGCGGCTGGCTGGTCGGTGAGCGACATAATGGCCTGGGCTGCATGTTCACCATGATGAATCACATGCGCATCGGGGTTGGCCTGCATTCCACGGGGCTGGCCGAACGCGCGCGGCAGCTGGCGCTGGCCTACGCCGCCGAGCGACGCCAGGGCCGGGACGCCACGGGGGCGCAGCGGCCCATCATCGAACACGCCGACGTGCGGCGCATGCTGCTGAGCATGAATGTCCTCACCCACGCCGCGCGCTGCCTGGCGTACTGCGCGGCGGCCGCCCTGGATGTGCTTCATGACCCGCAGACCGATCCGGCGCTGCGCGCCCGCGTTGAGCGGCGCCTGGGACTGCTGACGCCGCTGGTGAAGGCGTGGGCCTCGGACGTCGCCGTCGAGGTGTCCTCCCTGTCGGTGCAGGTGCACGGGGGCACGGGCTACGTCGATGACTGCGAGGCCTCACAGATCTATCGGGACGCGCGCATCGGTCCGGTGTTTGAAGGCACGAATTTCATCCAGGCCCAGGACCTCCTCGGCCGCAAGATCCTGCGCGACCAGGCCCAGGGGTTCGAGGAACTGCTGGTGCAGATGGAGCAGGCCGCGAACGGCTTGGATGCCGAAGCGCCGCTGCGCGCGCCGCTGCTGCTCGAGTGCGGCGCACTGCGCCGGTACGTGCGACAGCTGCTGGCAGCGGGCAGCGGCCAGGGTCAGCTCGTCGCCAGCATTGCCTATCCCTTCCTGCAGTGGCTGGGGGTCGTGGCAGGTGCCTGGCAGTGGTCGCTCGCGGCCCGCGAGCCCGGCCTGCGCGATCAGGCGGAGTTCTACGCCGCGCACATCCTGCCGCGGGCCCGCAGCTTCGAGGCCATCGTGAGCGGCGGCAGCGACATCATCGCCCGCGCGCGGCTGTAACAACAAAACGGGGCGGGAATTGCTTCCCGCCCCGTACTCAAACCAAAACGATTGAGATTTACTTGCCCTGGGTGCGCCAGCCCGAAGCGTAGTTCTTGCGGGCGTCCTCGCCGTAGGGAACGGCGGCGACCTGCACACGCACTTCGGTCTGCTCATGACGCTCTACGGTGGGCTTCGCGGTGCCGCCGTCGGCCTCGCCCCACACCAGCGTGAGTTCCTCGCCGATCTGCACGTCCGGGTTGACGACGCCCAACGACAGCGCGGTGCGCTCGTTGTAGCTGTAGCCGCCGAACATGGAGTAGCCGACGACCTTGCCGCCCTTCTTGACCGCATCGAACGAGGAGGAGCCGTAGTTCGCGATCGGCCACTCGAAGTATTTGTTCGAGAGCTTTCCGGGATGGAAGAACGAGGCGAAGATCTTCGCCATGTCCTCGCCGCTCCAGGCGAAGGTCACCTTGTTCTTGTGCGGCAGTTTGGAGAGCTTCTCGAGCGCCTCGCGGCCCGCGAAATCGTGGTCGAACTTCACGAACGGACCGTAGCCGAGGTCGTACGGTGTCGTGTAGTAGTCCTCGATCTTGTTCGACACGAAGCTGCCGGCAATGGAACCGGTGGCCTCGTAGCTGTTGGCCGGCAGCCACTCACGATACTTCTTCATGCTCTCGGCGCTGTACACGGCCGGCAGCGGGGAGGGAATCCAGCCCGACTCCAGCGTGTTGGATGCGTAGGCGCGCGACCCGACGGCGGTGATGCCGAACTCGCGACCGGTCTCCATGATGATATTGAAGATCTTCTCGTATTCCGCATACGGGCCCCAGATCTCAAGACCGGGCGCACCCGCCATGCCGTGACGCAGCGCCTTGACCTTCTGGCCGCCGAGGTTGATGTGGCTCCAGTTGAAGAACTTGATTTCCTGGGGCAGCGGGCCGCCGTTGAGCTTCTCGATGACCTTCCAGGCATTCGGGCCCTGGATCTGGAAACGGTAGTGACGGCGGGTGACGGCCTTGCCGCGCGGCGCCGAGGGCGAGCGGTCGTCACGGATGGTGTCGACCTTGAAGCTGCCGGTTTCGGCCTGGAACTGCAGCCAGTTCACCGTGGGCGCGCGACCGACGAACACCAGCTCGTCCTTGTCTTCGTAGAACAGAATGCCATCGCCGATGACGTAGCCGTCGTAGCTGATCGGCACCATCTGTTTGGCCTTGCCGACCGCGAAGTTGTTGAAGCTGTTGATGGTGCAGTAGGACATCAGCTTCAGGGCGTCCGGGCCCTTGACGGTGAATTCCGCCATGTGATGCGACTGATCGAACAGCACGGCGCCTTCGCGCCAGGCACGCTGCTCATCGCGCCAGTTGGTGTATTCGCTCGGCACCACCGGGTACACGTACGCGCCGATCTTCGAATTGCGCAACATCTGGACCGGATTGCCGGCCGCTTTCAACACACTTTCCAGGTTCTGCTGGCTCATTGCCCCACCTCTTGAAGAAACATCTAAAGTAAACCGTCCCGCACGACCGCCCCTTGGGGCAGATTCGGAATCAGGAAATGACAGGGACTGTCGTTGCGAACGCTATGTTGTTCGAGATTTCTCTAACCGACGTCCAAGGGTGTGCATTGTCCACCTGCCGGTATTATGCCGCAACGCGGTTTGCCCGATACCGACTATCTGTCGGGCAGATGCCTGGCCCTCCAGCACGGGGCGGCTAGCTGCGAAGCCCCAGCAGCCGGATCGCATTTTCCTTGAGGATCATGGGCCGAACTTCCGGTTTCATGGCCAGCTTTTCAAAGTCCGCCATCCAGCGGTCAGGCGTAATGGCCGGATAATCCGAGCCAAACAGCACCCGGTCCTTGATCAGGGAATTGGCATATTGGACCAGGTTCGCCGGGAAATACTTCGGTGACCAGCCGGACAGGTCGATCCAGGTATTGGGCTTGTGCGTTGCGATGGCCAGGGCCTCGTCCTGCCAGGGGAAGGAGGGATGGGCCATCACGATGGTGAGATCCGGGATGTCGGCCGCGACATCATCGAGGTAGATGGGGTTTGAGTACTTGAGCTTGACGCCCATGCCGCCCGGTAACCCCGCCCCGACACCGGTCTGGCCGGTATGAAACAGTGCCGGCAGGCCCGCGCCTGCAATCTCCTCGTACAGGGGATAGCACTTGCGATCATTCGGATAGAACGCCTGCATCGAGGGATGGAACTTGAAGCCGCGCACGCCATAGTCCTCGATCAGCCGCCGCGCCTCGCGCACTCCCATCTTGCCGCGCGCCGGATCGACGCTGGCAAAGGGGATCAGCACATCATTGTTCTCGGCCGCGACCTCGGCGACTTCCTCGTTGGCGATGCGCCAATGGCCGGCGCCGGCCTCCGCATCCACGGTGAAGATGACGGCAGCGAGATTGCGCTCGCGGTAGTACTGGGCGACCTCGGCAATCGTCGGCGCCTTGCCCGAGCGGAAATACTTGACCATCTGCTCATCGAAAGCGTGGGCGCAGGGATCCCGGGGAGCCCGCCCCGAAATCGTGGCATGGGTGTGGATATCGATGGCGGCGATCTTTTCCAGATCGATTTTGGGTTGGTACTTGGACATTTGAGAGCGAGTATAACCGGCTATCATGCGCCCCTGCCTGATTGCCTGACCAAGAGGTTGCCTATGTCAGCTGCCACCACCACCGCCGCCAGTGAGACTTTGACGATTGCGCGTTCCTCTGCGTACCGCCGCATCGCGACGGAAGAAGCTTGGGCAAGCGCGGACCTGCTGCGTCAATACCGCGAGGTACTGGCCCGCAAGAGCATCGACGACATCGGCTTCAACTCGATGTGGGGCTTTTATCTCGGCAGCCCCAGTGCCCGGGCTACCGGCATCATCGAGCGGCTGCAGTGGATGGATGAACGGCGAATCGCCGACATGGACGCGACCGGCATTGATGTCCAGGTCCTCGCCCTGACCTCCCCCGGCGCCCACATCTTTGAAGCCGCCACCGGCACCGCGCTGGCCCGCGCCACCAATGACGAACTGGCGGCGGCCGTGAAGCGTTTTCCCGAACGCCTCGCGGGCATGGTCGCCATTGCCCCGCAGGATCCGGCCGCCGCGGCCAAGGAAATCGAGCGCGGCATCAGGACCCTGGGCATGCATGCGGTCATCCTCAACTCACATGTGCACGGGGAGTACCTGGACGCGCAGAAGTACTGGGACGTTTTCGCCGCCGCCGAGGCCTGCAATGCCCCGATCTACATTCATCCGAACACGCCCTCGGACCGGATGATCGCCCCGTTTCTGGAAGCGGGCCTCGATGGCGCAATTTACGGTTTCGGCGTGGAGACGGCGCTGCACGTACTGCGGTTGATCGTCAGCGGCGTGTTCGACCGCTTTCCGAAGCTGCGCATCGTGATCGGCCACATGGGCGAAGCCCTGCCCTACTGGCTCTTCCGTCTGGATTACATGTATCGGGCGACCTTGAACTCCAAGCGTTATCCGCACTGGCAGCCGCTGCGCGGCGTGCCCAGTGACTACATGCGGCAGAACATCTATGTGACCTGCAGCGGCATGCCCTGGGGTCCGGCGATCACCTTCGCCCAGCAGGTGCTGGGTGCTGATCGGGTGCTGTATGCCATGGACTATCCCTATCAGTTCGTCGCGAGCGAAGTGTTGGCCTGCGATGAGATCGTCATGAGCGCCGCGGACAAGAAGAGGTTCTTCCAGACCAACGCGGAAACTGTCTTCAATCTAAAGACGCGGTAGCCACGCGTCGATGACGGCGCAGCGCCCCTCACCGATGGCCTGCAGGGCGCGCTTGAGGGCCGGCGCGACCTCCGCTGGCTTCTTGACGATCTCGGCGTGCGCGCCACCGGCCGCGGCCGCGATTCCGGAGTAATCCGGCGGTGGTTCAAAACGGATGTCCAGCTCCGGGGCGCGGCTACCAAAGCCCTCCGGATGCACGCCCAGCATCGAGAACTTCGGCGCCCGCCAGCCCTGATTGTTGAACACCACCTGCAGGAAGGGGGTGCGATAGCGCCGCGCAATCCAGTGCACCGACGAGGGGATTGAAAACATGTAGGTGCCATCACCGGTGAAGGCACAGACCAGCGCGTCGGGCCGCGCCAGCTTGGCGCCGATCGCCGCGCCGCCGTTCCAGCCAAGCGATCCGCCGCCGCTCACGAAGTAGGTTCCGGGCTTGGTGCGGCCGGAATGATTGGTCACCACATGAAAATTCGTGACCGCCTCGCTCAGCACCAGGGCATCCTCGCCGATGACGTCGCGCACCTGCGCCGTCAGGTACTCGGCCGTCAGCACCTCCCCGGGCTGTTCCAGCTTCTGCAATTCGGCGCGCAGGGTGTCGTGCCGGCGCGCCAGGTGCGCGGTACGCTCGCGCACCGCCGCGGCATCGATCTGCAGCGTATCCAGGGCGGCATTGATCTGGCCCAGCGCGGTGGCCACATCGGCCCGCCAGGCGCGCGTGGCACGCAGATACCACAGCGGCATCTGCTGCTTCAGCGGGTCGACGTCGATGTGCAGGATGCGGGCGTCCGCGGCGGGTCGGTTGATCAACGGTATCCACGGCACGTCACTGTCGAGGACCAGTATGGTGTCGGCTTCCGCGAGCGCGGGATTTTGGCGCTTCTCATTCCATTGACAGCCCTGGTGCAGGGGGTCGTCGGTCGGAAAGTTGACGGTGGAGGGTACCGACTCCAGCACGCCCATTCCCAGCCGGCGACACAGCCGCGTCAGCTCGGTGACCGCCGCCGGAACGCGTCCGAGGTAAGTCGTGACCGCCAGCGGCCGGCGCGCGCCCAGCAGCATCCGCGCCGCTTCCATCGCGTCCTGCGGCGACAAGGCACCTGCGCCCAGGCGCGGCCACAGCTGCACGTCCTCGCGATGCGGCGCGACCTCCTGCTCCAGGATCTCCCGTGCCGCCACCAGGTACACCGGGCCCTTGGGATCGCTGCTGGCAACTTGCAGGGCGCGGTGCACGATCTGCGGCGCATTGGCTCCGACCCTGATTTCATTGTCATAGCGCATGTAGCCGCGCACGAGGCCCCGCTGGTCAAAGACGTCCTGGATCCAGTGGATGAACTCATTGCGGCTGCCGCGGGCTTCACCCTCCTGCGTCGCCGGGGACATACCGGCGACGATCAGGACCGGGACACGGCCCTTGGCCGCATTGTGGACAGCGCCGGCCAGCGCCTGGGTACCGCACTCGACATGCACCAGTACCGCCTGCGCCCGTCCACTCACCGCCGCATGACCGTGCGCCGCACTCAAGGCGACCATTTCGTTCGGACAGGTGATGACCTCCGGATAGGGAAACTCCCCGCCATCGTGGGCCGCACGGGCGATGGCATACGCTTCCATAAACCCGCTGTGATCGCTGCCTAGGTTGACGAACAGGTACTGCACGCCCGCTTCGCGCAGGGCCGACAACAGAGCTGAGCTGGTGGTGTACATGTGGCCATTTTAACGGCAATGTGCCTTAGACTTCGAACAATAACCCGAGGTGCAGTCATGGGAGAGATGCTGAAGGGGCAGGTTGCCGTCGTGACCGGCGCCGGTCGCGGCTTTGGCCGTGCCATCGCCATGCGCTTCGCCGGCGAAGGGGCCGCCGTGGCGGTCACTTCGCGTTCACCGCCCGAGCTGGAATCGGCAGTGGAGGACATCGGTCGCATCGGCGGTCGCGCCATCGCGGTCACGGGTGACGTCACCAACCCTGCCGACGTGGATCGAGTGGTCGCAACCACCGAGAAGGAACTCGGCCCGGTGAGCATCCTGGTCAGCAACGCCGGGGTCCCCGGCCCCTTCGGGCCGGTCTGGTCCGTGGATCCGGAACAATGGGTGGCCGCCCAGTACGTGCACATCCGCGCCCCCTTCTACTACATGCAGCGGGTCATGCCCGGCATGACGCAACGGCGCGCGGGTACGGTGATCCTGGTGTCGGCAATCGCCAGTCGTATCGTCGCGCCATACTTGAGTGCCTATTGTCTGGGCAAGATTGCGCAAACACGCCTGGCCGCGGTGGCCGCCGCCGAGGCGCGCGAGTTCGGCGTCAACGTGTATTCGATCGACCCGGGATTTGTTTACACGGGCATGGCCGAGGACACGGCCAATCATCCTGACGCGCAGCGCTGGCTGCCCGGTATGGTCGACCGACTGCGATCGGTGCGCGAATCCCCGCATCGCAACGCCGACCTGGTGCGCTGCGCCCAGCGTTGCCTGGACCTGGCAAGTGGCCGCTACGGCGCACTGTCGGGGCGCTACCTTGAACTGGGTGATGATCTGGATGCGGCCGTGCGCGACGCCGAGGCGGCCGGCGCCGGCAAGCCGGTCGGGCAATGAGTCAGAGGAACGCTATATGCGCATGAAGAAATTCGGCAATACCGGCCTGGTCGTTTCGGAAGTCTGTCTGGGTGCCATGACCTTTGGCGCCGCCGAGGGCATGTGGGCGCAGATCGCCAGTGTCGGACAGGCCAGTGCCGATGAGCTGGTGAAAACAGCCATCGACGGAGGCGTGAACTTCTTCGACACCGCCAATGTGTACTCCGCCGGACGTTCGGAGGAAATCCTGGGACAGTCACTGCGCAACCTGGGCATTCCCCGCGACCAGTTCGTGCTGGCCACCAAGGTGCTCGGCCGCGCGGGGCCCGGGGTCAACCAGCTGGGCCTGTCGCGCTATCACATCATGGCGGCACTGGACGCCAGCCTGCAGCGCCTGCAGCTGGACCACATCGACCTGTACCAGATACATGGCTCGGATCCGGTGACGCCCATCGAGGAGACCCTCGGTGCGCTCGATGATTGCGTGCGCGCCGGCAAGGTACGCTACCTGGGGGTGAGCAACCACGCCGCCTGGCATATCGCCAAGTCGCTTGGCATCAGCGAGCGCAAGGGCTTGGCGCGTTTTGAGAGCATTCAGGCCTACTATTCCATTGCCGGCCGCGAGCTGGAGCGAGAGATCGTGCCGCTGGCGAATGATCAGCGGCTGGCCATTCTGCCGTGGAGCCCGCTCGCCGGCGGCTTCCTGTCCGGCAAGTTCAAACGCGATGCGCAGGGCCCGGAAGGAGCCCGACGCACGACCTTTGATTTTCCGCCGGTGGATCGCGAGAAGGCCTTCCGCATCATCGATGTCATGCGGCCGATGGCGGAAAGACACGCTGCGTCCGTGGCCCGGGTGGCGCTGGCCTGGCTGCTGCATCAGAGCGCGGTAACCGCCGTGATCGTCGGCGCCAAAAGCCGCGAGCAACTGCTCGACAACATGGCGTCGACTTCGGTGAAGCTGACCGCGGAGGATCTCAGCGCCCTCAATCAGGTGTCGGCGCTGGCAGCGGAGTATCCGGGCTGGATGGTCGAGCGCATGGGCAGCGATCGGCTCAATACGCTGCGCTAACGGGCCGGTGTCACCCGTGGCATGGCCGCCGCGAGATCCAGCCGCTGGCTTGCGAAGTTGGTGCGCACGAACTCGCCGTCGTTGGTGAACTCCAGCAGCTGCGGATTCTCCAGGTCCAGTTTCGGCCAGGGTTCAGTCTTGGTGCCAGGCTTGCCGGTGATCACGAATCGCGCCCAGCGCGCCTGCAGCGCCGGCACGACCGGCAATGTTGCGGACTGCCCGGAACCGCCGCCCGCCATGAGGTTCATGTGCCCGAACAGGGCATACACCTCATCCATGTGCGAGGCACCCGGTGCTTTCTCACGCTGCGACGGGCGCACGTAGGAATAGAAGTAGAGGTAAGTCGGTGACCCATTGGCGGCAGCGGCGCGGGCCGCCGTGCGCGTCGGCGCGGTGATCATGATATCGGTGGTCAGTTCCTTCTCGATGAGCTCGGTCTTGTTGGTGCCATAACCATCGTAGACGGCGGTGACGCGGCGCCACTCGGCACCCAGCCGTTGCGCGACACCCTTGCCGAGATCGCCGAAGAAGCCCACCTCGTAGCTGTTTGAACCGATCAGCAGGGGAACCTTGGCGATCTTGCCCTCATCAAAGGCCATCGCGATGTCCTCGGGCAGGACCTTGCCGTCGATCATCGGCCCGAAGTTTCCGGCCAGCGCGGGGCCAGCGCCCTGGATCTGCGCGGCCGACAATTTGCGCAGCGCCGTCGCATCGCTGGCGGTGGCATCCCAGGTCTTGGCCGCGGCGGCTCCTTCCTCCTCGGCCGCGGCGAAGGGCGTGGATGGCGTACTGAACACGCCGGACTCGATGATGGCCTTGGAGTAAAGGCCTGTTGCCAGCGGTGAGGTCATCAGGTCATAGACTGCGGCGCCACCGGCGGACTGTCCGGCGAGCGTGACCTTGCGCGGATCACCGCCAAAGGCCTTGATGTTGGCCTGCACCCACTTGAGCGCCGCGACTACATCCATCAGCCCGTAGTTGCCGAGCGGGCCATCGGGATTTTCCCGGGTCAGCGCCGGATGGGCCAGGAACCCGAACTTGCCGAGGCGGTAGTTCAGGGTCACGACGATCATGCCCTGCCGGGCGAGGCCCGCGCCCTCGTACACCGCCTGGCCCGCCGACCCGACCTTGAAGGCACCACCATGCACCCACACCAGCACCGGCAGATGGCGCAAGGCAGGCTTGGGGCCGGCCCAGACATTGAGGAACAGGCAATCCTCGCTCATGGCCATCGTTGCCGGAGGACGCCCACCCTGCATGCACTCCGCCCCGAAGTGCAGGGCATCCCGGGTGCCACTCCAGGCGGGCAGCGCGCGTGGTGGTCGCCAGCGCAGGTCGCCCACCGGCGCCTGGGCGTACGGCACCCCGAGAAAACTGCGCATACCGTCCTGTTCGTTGCCCCGCAGGACCCCGGCCGGTGTCGTCACCGTGACCGTGCGCGCCGCTGCCGCAGCGCTTGCGGCCAGCAGCGCCACCAGCAAGCATTTGCGCGCCGGACGCATCATTGCACCGCTGGCGCGGCCTGCTGTTCGGCCACGCTTTCGTTGACTCGATGGGTTACATAGGCCCGGATCAGATCAATCTTCCCAGGATCCAGCAGGCTGCCGAAAGCGACCATGCCCTTGGATTCCAAGAGGCCATCATGCACGACCTTTTGGAACAGGTCGCGATCGCGCAGCGCGGCAGCGGATCGCAGATCCGGCATGGTGCCGCCGCTGACCGCCGTGTCGCCGTGGCAGTTTCCGCAATAGGTGTGGTACAGCAATTTACCCTCCGCGATCTGCGTGGGATTGCCCAGTTCGGCAAGCGCGGTGAGCACTGCCGTGGACGCCGGTGGCGGCGCCGGAATCGTGTCCTTGCCACCGAGCGCGAATACCAGGACGCGCGGAATGTTGCCGCGATCGATCTGGGTCTTGCGCGCCAGTTCACCGGCGGACAGGGCGAAGGCGCCACCCCAGCCCGCCTCAACCGCGATGTACTGCTTGCCATTGACCGCGTAGCTGATCGGCGGCGCCAGAATGCCGGTGCCAGTTTGCACGCTCCACAGCAGCTTGCCGTCGGCGTCACCATAGGCGCTGAACTTGCCCATGGCATCGCCCTCGTAGACGACATGGCCGGCCGTGACCAAAGTACCGCCATTCCAGGGGTGGCCGAGTTCCACCCGCCACACCTCCTTCTGCTGCACCGGGTCCCAGGCTGCGAGGTGACCCTTCACGCCTTTGAGAGCGGCCGCCTTGATCACCGGGTCCTGCGGCAGGCTGCCGGCGTTTTGATCGATACCGATATTGAAAGTGAGGTTCGTCGGGTGGAAGGTCTTCTGTCCGATGTAGGGGAAGGAAACCTCGATCACCGGCAGGTACACCAGGCCGGTCTGCGGACTGAAGGACATGGGCATCCAGTTGTGGCCGCCACCAGGCCCCGGGGCCCCCACCCAGGGCTTGCCGGTATGATCGTACAGTGCTTCAGGGTTGACCTGCGGCCGACCCGTCGTCGGGTCCACGCCTTTCGCCCAGTTCAAAGCATCGACGTACTGGTGAATGCTGATCGGCTTGCCGGTCTGTCGGTCGAGCACGTAGAAATAGCCGTTCTTCGGCGCCTGCATGATGACGTGCCGCAGCTGCCCGCCGATGGTCAGGTCCGCCAGCACCAGCGATTGCGTGGCGCTGTAGTCCCACATTTCCCCCGGCGTATTCTGGAAGTGCCAGACGTATTCGCCGGTGTCCGGGCGCACCGCGATGATCGAGGCGATGAACAGATCGTCACTGGTGCCGGGAGAGCGGAACTTTTTGTTCCAGGGGCCACCGTTATCGGTGCCGAAGTACAACAGGTCCAGCTGCGGATCGTAGGCCATGGCATCCCAGGCCGTGCCGCCGCCACCGCCCTTCCACCACTGTCCGCGCCAGGTCTTGCTCGCGACTTTCTGCAGAATCTCATCGGAGGCCGCGCCATCCTTGACACCGGGCTTGCCCGGAACGGTGTAGAAGCGCCAGATCAGCTTGCCCGAGTCCGCATCGTAGGCTGAAACGAAGCCCCGCCCGCTCTCCTCCGCTCCACCGTTGCCGATGATCACCTTGCCCTTGATGATGCGCGGCGCACCGGTGATGGTCGCGCGCGAGCCCGCGGGAATGGTCTGCACCTCCCAGACAGGCATGCCGGTGGCGCTGTCGAGTGCCACCAGTCGGCCATCCAGTGTGCCCAGGTACACCCGGCCGCCCCAGGCGGCAAGGCCGCGATTGACCACGTCACAACAGGCATCGACACCGGTATGGCCCGGAACCTTCGGGTCATAGCTCCACTTCAGCACCCCGGTTGCGGCATCAAGGGCGTACACATGGCTCCAGGCGGCCGTCACGTACATCACCCCGTCGATGATCAGGGGCGTCGACTCCTGCGCCCGCGCGTCCACCGGCAGATCAAAGTGCCAGGCGGGTTTCAGGCCCGCTACATTGGCCGCGGTGATCTGCTCAAGCGGGCTGAAGCGGTGTTCGTCGTAGGTACGGCCGTAGGTGAGCCAGTTGTCGCCCTCGCCGCCGGCGCCGAGCAGTCGCGCCGCATCCACCGGCATGGGCTGCGGCGCCGATGCGGCAGCCGCTGCCGAGCTGGCAGCGCTGGTGCCGCCGGTGGATTGGTCCTGACTGCAACCGGCGGCCAGCACCAGGCAGGCCAAGGCAATGGCGCTTCGGCGCATGAATCCCCCTTACAGAATCTTGGTTAAAGCGCGATGCAGACCGATTTTATTTCCGTGTAGTGCTCAAACACTACGTGACCGTGCTCGCGGCCGAATCCTGACTGCTTGTAGCCACCAAAGGGCATGGCCGGATCCACGAAATTGTGGCAGTTCACCCACACGGTGCCGGCGCGCACCTTGGGCACCAGGCGATGGATGGCGCTGATGTCGCGTCCCCAGATGCTGGCCCCCAGGCCGTAGGGAGAATCATTGGCGAGGGCCGCGATTTCGTCCAGGTCATCGAAGCGCTGTGCCACCAGCACCGGCCCGAAAATCTCCTCACGGACCACAGCCATGTCCTGGCGGACATTGGCCATCACGGTCGGTTTGACGTAGTACCCCTGCCCCTGCGGCGCCTCGCCGCCGGTCATGATCTTCGCCCCGCCCTTGCGCCCGGACTCGATGTAACCCAGTACCCGCTCCTGCTGCTCCTTGGAAACCAGCGGCCCCATTTCGGTGTGTGGGTCGAGCCCCGGCCCGAGACGGATACGCGCCGCGGCCTGACTCACGCCCTCCACCACCTGGTCGAACACTTTGCGATGCGCATACAGGCGGGAGCCTGCGGCGCAGACCTGTCCGGCATTGAAGAAAATGGCATTCGCCGCGCCGCCGACGACGGCCTCGAGGTTCGCATCGGGTAGCACGATGACCGGTGACTTGCCGCCCAACTCCAGCGACACCCGCTTGAGGGTGTCGGTGGCGGACTTGTTGATGCTCTTGCCCACCGGAGTTGAGCCGGTGAAGGCAACCTTGTCGACACCGGGGTGTGCGACCAGCGCCGCACCGGTGGTCTCGCCGTTGCCGGTCAGTATGTTCACGACTCCGGGGGGGAAGCCGGCCTCGGTGATGAGCTCGCCCAGTCGCAGCGCCGATAGCGGTGTCTGTTCCGCCGGCTTCAGCACACAGGTGCAGCCGCAGGCCAGAGCCGGACCCAGCTTCCAAGCCGCCATGGCCAGCGGGAAGTTCCAGGGAATGATCTGCGCCACAACCCCGATGGGTTCACGCAGAGTGTAAGTGTGAAACTTGGATCCGGGGCCTGCGAAAATCGATGTGTTGAAGGTCGCGCCCTCAAGCTTGGTGGCCCAGCCCGCCATGTAGCGGAAGTAATCGCGACTGTTGGGAACATCGACCACACTGGCAATGAACTTGGTCTTGCCGTTGTCGAGACTCTCCAGCTCAGCCAGCTCATCGGCATGCTTCTCGATGAGATCGGACAACTTCCAGATCAGCGCCTCACGCTGCACCGGCAGCATGTCCGGCCACGCACCCTTTTCGAATGCGGCTCGCGCCGCCGCAACGGCCCGGTCCACGTCGGCAGCATTGGCGTCGGCCACCACGGCAATCTGCCGCCCAGTCGCGGGGTCGACCACCGGAATCGTTGCCGAAGAGCGTGATTCAACCCATTCGCCCCCGATCAGCAGCCGGGGCGGTCGCTTCAGGAACCGGGCGACGGTGGAGGAGGGTTCGGGCTGGTGGGCAATTTCCACGGCGGCGTTCATGGCGTAATCCTGCTGCGGCGATGATCCGAGTCTACCGCGCCCCGGGCCTTTACGGCAGCGCTGCCAGCGGTGTACAACTCTGCGCCTATGAATACCCAGGTTGACCTGCTCGCCTCGTACTGGACTTTGGCCGTGGGCGCAGTTCCCCATACCGGCCCGGAGCACAGTTCCGTCGATTTCCGCGTCCGCGTCGAACAGGCCGCGAAAGCCGGCTTCACCGGCTTAGGGTTCTGGCATGCCGACCTTGCCTACACCTTGCGCAGCCACAGCCTGGCTGACATGAAGAAGATTCTGAATGACAACGGCATCCGCCACATTGAGCTGGAGTTTCTGACCGGCTGGTTCAATGACGGCGAGGAGAAGGCGCAGTCGGATGTCACCAAGAAACTGCTGCTCGAAGCCGCGGCGGGGCTCGGCGCCCGCGCCATCAAGGTGGGTGACTTCAGCAATCAGAAATGCCCCATGCCCAAGCTCATCGATCGCTTCGCCGGTCTGTGCCGTGAAGCCGAGGCCTATGGCACGCGCATCGCCTTCGAGATGATGCCGTTCAGCATCATCAGTTCACTGGAGGATGCACTGACCCTGGCCAAGGGGGCCGATGCGAAGAACGGCGGCATTTTCTTTGACCTGTGGCACATGGTGAAACTGAACATTCCCTATGACAGCGTGGCGAACTTTCCGGCTCGCTATCGCCTCGGCATGGAAATCAATGATGGCTTTTCGCGTGAACATTCCATGCCGGACATGGTCGAGGAGACCACCGGTTACCGGCAGTTGTGCGGCGAGGGTGAGTTCGACATCAAGTCCTTCGTGGCCAAGATCCGCGCGGCCGGGTGGACCGGACCCTGGGGTATCGAAGTGCTGAACAAGAAACTGCGCCAGGAGGACATCCACACCCTGGCGCCCAAGGTCTACCGCACGACCATCGCCCAGTTCACGACCTGACCCCCCAAAACGCGGATGCCCCGGCGCAGCGCCGGGGCATCACCTCGCTCCAGATCCGCCCACCTACATCTGGTGCTTGACCTCCAGGTCCACCTCGAGCGGCGGTCCGGGATTGTTGACCTGTGTCCCCTGTCCGGCGGACACCAGATCGAACTGCCCGAAGTAGTAACGCTTGCCCGACAGGTTCTTGCCCTCGAGACTGATCTGCCAGTTCGCCTTCGGCGCCTCCCAGGTCAGGTGCGCATTGTAGAGGGTGTAGCCGGGCGTGCGGTTGTACGGCGAGTTCTGCGCCGCCGTGAAGATCGTGCTATGCGTGCTGCCATCGATGCGCGCGGTGAGCGCGCCCTTGGTGGCAAATGGCACCGTGTACTGGATGCCCGCCGCGCCCGTCCAGGTGGGCATGTAGGGCAATATCTCATTCGGCGTGATCTGCGTAACCGGGTTGACGTATGTGTACTGGAACTTGAGCCAGCTCAGATTGGCATCCACCTGCAAGCCACCAAAGCGTGCCTGAGTTTCAAACTCGATGCCCTTCTGGTGCGCATCCCCGGAGTTGTACGGCAATGCGCACGGCGATCCGAAGTTTGCGCCGGCCGCCTTGGAGGCCGCCGCAATCGAGGGTATGGCACTGCAGTTGGCGAGAGTCAGCTGGATATCGCGGTACTGCGAGAAATAGGCGTCGATATTGGCGTGCAGGTGGTTGTCGAACCAGCTGTTCTTCACGCCGATCTCGTAGGTCGAGAGCGTCTCGGGCTGGAACTCGATGGACTGCGCCGGATAGAAAGGACGCGGATCGACGCCACCACCCTTGAAGCCGGTGGAGTACTGGGCGTAGGCCAAGGTATCGTCGGTGAGGTGGTAGCTCAGATTGGCGCGCCAGTCGAAACGATGTCCCCGGTACTGCGCTACGACGCCGTTCAGTCCCGTCACCAGGGTGGCTGATTCGGGGCCGAGGGTGCCGTCCGGATTCACCCGCACGTAGTTGTAGGTCTTGTCCTGAGCGGTGTAACGGGTCCCGATGATCGCGTCGAGTTTCGAGGTCAGGTGAAAAGTGGTATGCAGGAAGGCGGCCTTGTCATGCGCTTCCACCGGATCGTTTTGGTAGAAGTTGAACAAGCCATTCGACAGGTCGGCGCCCGCGCCTGCGCCGAAGACCGAGGCCACCGTGCCGACGAAGGCGTACGACAGGTCCTCGTGGCCAAAGTACACGCTCAGTTCGCGGAAGTAGAACAGACCGGCCGTGTAGTCGATGAAATTGTTCCAGCTGCCGTTGAGCCTTATCTCCTCACTGAACTGATGGTGGCCCATTCCCTCGGCGCCGAGATCGAGCGGCCAGAGCGACACGCTGTTGTCGTGCACCCAGCTCGCCTCATAGCCACGCAGGGCCGTGATGTTCTTCAGCGACAGATTGTCGTTGATGGTCCAGTCCGCAGCGAGTTGCACGCCCCAGTTGTCCGAGGTCTGGCGCGGGTCGACGCAGTAGGCCTGTTGGCCGGCGTTGGTACCCAAAAAGGCATAGGTCCCGGTCGGGGTCCCGGACGTCCCGGGCGCCGGGTTGCAGAAGTTGGCGTAGGTGGCGTAGAAATTTCCCGGCTGGATCTGCGGCACCAGCGCCTGGTTGTACGGCAGGTTTCTGCCAGGCGTGGTGGTGGGGACGCCGAGCCCGAACGATGATGCCGTCGCGGCCGAGGCGTTGCCCACCAACGGACCCGGACCGGCATAGCCCAGCGTCTCGGCCGGGTGTTCCTGGTTCATGTTGGTCAGATCGGCAATGACATTGAATTCCAGCTTATCACTGGCGACCCAGCGCACCGCGACGCGGGCGGCTGCATAGCTGCTGCCGCCTTCCTGGCCGAGCAGGCAGTGGGCCGTCGTTGGCTCAAACCCGACGGCCACCGAGTAGTTGCCAGGATACTGGTTGCCTGCCGCATCAATGGCCGTTGCCGCGAAGTTCTTGTTCTCGCAACCGAAGTCGTACCGGTTGACATAGCCGTCCTGCTGGTTGCCGACTGCGGATAGGCGCACGAACAGGTTGTCGGTGATCGCGAAGTTCGTACCCATGCGCAGCTCGACGTGATTGCGGCTGCCGCCGAGCAGGTCGAAGTTCATGCTTTCGGTGGCATCGGGCTTTTTGGAGAACAGCTTCACCGCGCCGCCCTCGGAGTTCATGCCCTCCAGGGTGCCTTGCGGTCCACGCAGCACCTCGACGCGGTCGAGATCCAGCAGATCGAAGAGTGAGCCGGTGAGCGTGCCGAAGTACACATCATCAATGTAGACACCGACGCCCGGCTCGAGGGCCGGATCCAGATCCGATTGCCCGATGCCGCGGATGAAGGCGCTCATGGAGGGTCCAAAGGCCGCTGAGGTCTGTTGCAGGGCGACGCTGGGTGCATCCTGTGAAATATCAGTGATGCTGGTCTGGCCGCGCTCGGCGAGGGCCTCGGCATTCACGGCGGTGATCGCCAGCGGCGTGTTCTGCACGTTCTGCGAGCGGAACTGGGCCGTGACAATGACTTCCTGCAGCCCGCCGTTGGTGACGGTGTCGGCGCCTGATGGCCCGGGTGTGGTGGCCGCACTAGGATCGGCGGCGATGGCCTGACCCATGATGGCCGTGGCCGCCAGCGAGGCCAAAATCCAGGGTCGAAGAATGCGGCGCACAGATGATGCTACGGAACAACTCATAAATCCCCCCCAATCGGCCTGCGGCAGACAATTATTCTTGCCGCCGCATCATAGGGGACGTTACGAATTGGTGCTTATCCGCCAGCGACCGATGGCTTGTCTGACGATGACAAATCAACTGTTGCCGCTTCGCGACGATAGTCACTGGGCGCCATGCCGTACTCGTCGCGGAACAGTCGCGAGAAATGCTGCAGTGAGCGAAACCCATATTCGCTGCAGATATGGGTCAGGCTCAGTCCCGCCAGTAGCGGATCGGCCAATGCCGCCCGACACTTCTCCAGACGGCGCTGCAGTATGTAGCGGGTCACCGTGCCGCCTTGCTGCGCGAACAATCGGTGAACATGGCGGCTGGAGATCTTCAGCGCCTGGGCCACGACCGAGGGCGAGAGGTCCGGGTCACACAGGGTCTGATCGATGAAATCCATGATACGCAGCCGCAATGCGGAGGCGAGGCAGGAGCGATCGACCTTGCCGCGGCTGATGCCCACGTAAGCGCTGGCGATGAGCTCGAGTACCACGTTTGCACAGCGGGGTGCCACCCCGGGACCCAAGGCAACATCGGAGGAATTCCAGATTTCGCGGATCACCCGCGACGCCAGGGCGCCCGCCCCGCTGTTGCCGGCAACCGGGACGCTCACCAGATACTCCGGCGACCCGACGTAACGCTGCAGTACCTTCTTCGCAACACGCAGGGTGAGGATCGACACCCGGTGGTCGAATGCCAGCTGGTAGGGTCGCGCCGTATCGCAAAGGCAGAAGTCGCCGGCCCGCAGCCGCACCTCGGCCCCGCCCTGGGAACAGACGCTCTCGCTACCCAGCTGGAAGCGGATCAGATAGTCGGTGCCTCCGGATCGGGCGATGTGGGCGCGCGAGTGACGCACCACGGCAGCCTCGGAATTGAATTCGACGAAACGCAGGTCGCCGACATCCGCACGGATCAGGCGTCCGGAGAAGGTATGCGGGTTGAGCGGCTCGGCGGCCTGCTGGGTCAGGGACTCGCAGGCAGCCACATTCCAGAACTCGACGCGTCGGCGCGGCTGCACCGTGTCCGTCGAAAGTACTTCGCGCTGGTCCATTGCCCCCTCCCCCGACAACCGCAGCCTGTTCAGCCCGTCTGTGGCCTGCTCAAAATGCAATGTGCTCCATGTAACCGCCGTCGACGTGCAGGTTCTGGCCAACCGTGAATCCGGACACGGGGCTCGCCAGGAACACCACCGCCGCCGCCACATCCTCCGGGCGGCCCAGCCGACCGATCACACAGTGCGCTTCGGCGTCGGCCAGCACCGCCGGTGCCTTCTGCCGGATACGATCCCAGGGGCCGCCTTCAAAGTAGATCGGCCCCGGTGACACGGTATTGACGCGGATTCCATCCTTGGCGACCTGCTTGCTGAGCATTGCCCCGTAGGCGATCAGGGCCGCCTTGCCGGCGCCATAGGAAAAGGCGCCCGGAGCCGGGATCATTTTGGACATCACGCCCGAGATGCTGCCGATGAGCACCACGGCGGCGGAGGATGACTTGCGCAGGTACGGCAACGCCGTCTCAACGCCGCGCACGGCGCCCATCACGTCAATTTCGAAAGTCGCCTTCCATCCCGTCTCGCCGGCGAGCCCAGGCGTCCCGGTGGTATTGGAGACGAAGATGTCCAGACCGCCAAGGCGCTGACAGGCGGACTCCAGCCAGTGCGTGTAGGCCTCTCGGTCCTGCACGTCGACGGCGTCACCGTAGGCCTTGATGCCCTTGCCCGCGAGTTCCTGAACCGTGGTTTTGACATCGGCGGCGGTGCGCGCGCAGATCGCAAGGTCGACACCCTCGGCGGCCAGCATGCGCGCAATGCTCAGACCGATGCCCTTGGTCGCCCCGGTCACGATGGCCTTGCGGCCGCGCAGTTGCAGATCCATTGTTATTCTCCCGATGCGTTCAGAACGGGTAGTGGCGCGGCGTGGTCTGGATGGTCACCCATCGCAGCTCCGTGAACTCCGCAATGCCTGCCCGGCCGCCAAAGCGGCCGTAGCCGGATGACTTGACGCCGCCGAAGGGCATCTGCGCCTCATCCTGCACCGTCGGCGAATTGATGTGGGTGATACCGGCATCAATGCGCCGGGCCAGCTCCAGGCCCTTGGCGATGTCACGCGTGAAAATGGCCGATGACAGGCCGTACTCGGTGTCGTTGGCGACGGCGACCGCCTCATCGGCGGACTTCACGCGAATGATCGATACATGTGGCCCGAAGGTCTCTTCGCGAAACAGCGCCATTTTGGGCGTCACATGGTCCACGACCACGCCTTTCATGAGTGTGTTCGATGACTTCTCGCCGCCGACCAGCACCCGGGCACCCTGGGACACCGCGGCCGCCACCAGCTTCTCCACATGATCCACGGTCGGACGACCGACGACCGACCCTAACACCACTTCGCCCTCGCGAGGGTCGCCGGAGGGCAGCGCCGCCACCCGTTTGGCAAGCTTGGCCGCAAACTCATCAGCCACCTTTTCATGCACCACCACGCGCTCGGTGGACATGCAGATCTGCCCAGAATTGGCGAAGGCGCCGAAGACCGTGGCGCTGACGGCCGCATCGATATCCGCATCCTCGAGCACGATCAGGGGTGCCTTGCCGCCGAGCTCCAAGAGGACCGGCTTGAGGTACTTGGCCCCGGTCTGCGCCACGATGCGCCCCACGCGGCTTGAGCCGGTGAAATTGACGCGCCGCACAGCCGGATGACCGATCAACGCCTCGGACACCGACGCGGCATCCTTGGCATCGTGGGTAATCACATTCACGACGCCCTCGCCCAGACCGGCCTCCTTGAGCACCGAGCCGATCAGCCGATGCGTCGCGGGACACACTTCAGAGGCCTTGAGCACGACCGTGTTGCCGCAGGCCAGGGGCATGGCGACGGACCGCACGCCCAGAATCACCGGTGCATTCCACGGTGCGATGCCCAGACACACGCCGACGGGCTGACGCATGGCCATGGAAATCATGCCCGGCACGTCTGAGGGCACGACCTCGCCGGTCACCTGCGTCGTCATCGCGGCCGCCTCACGCAGCAGAATGGCGCCGAAGTGCACGTTGAAATGGCCCCAGCCATTGGTGCAGCCGGTCTCGGCCATCATCAGCGTGGCGAACTGGGCCGCGCGCGCTTCGAGGAGGTCAGCCGCCTTGTTCAACTTGGCGCGGCGCGCGTTGGGCCCCAGTGCCGACCAGGCCGGAAACGCCTTGGCTGCCGCTTCGGCCGCCGCAATGGCATCCTCCACCTGTGCAGCCGCTGCCTTGGTCGCGACTTCCCCGGAGAGAGGATTGAGCCGATTGAACGTCGCCGCGCTGCGGGCTGCGACATCCTGGTCACCGATCAGTAGCTTCACGTCTTCCATCGCGCCCCTCCTTAGAAGTCCCGCACCCTCAGGCCAACTTGCCCACGGCGTCCGCCAGCGGATAGTCCGTCTGGGTCCGCGCATATTCCACAAAGTAATCCAATGCCGCCGGATTCGCGACTGCGTCCCGGTTGGCAGCCTTGGCCGGCGCCGTGCCGGCCAGAATGCGGCGCACCGGCACTTCCAGGCGCTTGCCGGTGAGCGTGTAAGGAATGTCGGCAACCTGGTAGATCTTGTCCGGCACATGCCGCGGGGAGTATTCGGAACGCAGCTTGGCCCGAATCCGCTCGATGAGGTCGGCATCAAGCTTGAGGCCGGCGCGCAACTTCACGAACAGCGGCATGAAGAACTTGCCACCGGCGATGTCCAGGTTGACGATCAGCGAATCCTCGATCTCCGGCAGCAGCGCCAGTGAGCGGTAGATCTCGGCGGTGCCGATGCGGATTCCGTGACGGTTGAGCGTGGCGTCCGAGCGGCCCAGCACGAAACCGCCGAGACGCTCATTGATGCGGAAGAAGTCGCCCTGGCGCCAGACCCCGGGGAACTCGTCGAAGTAGGACTCCTGGTAGCGCTGGAAGTCCTTGTCGCCCCAGAGGAAGACCGGCATCGAGGGCAGCGGACGGGTCAGGACCATCTCACCCACTTCGTTGACCACACTCTTGCCTTCGGCATTGAAGGCTGCGAGCGCCACGCCCAAGAGCGGCGCCTGCATCTCCCCGGCGCGCACCGGCAGAATGGGCACCCCGCCGATGAAGCCCGAACAGATATCCGTACCGCCACTGCCGTTCTGCACACTCATGTTCTCTTTCACATTCAGATAGAACCACTCCATGACTTCGGGCGTCACCGGAGAGCCGGCCAGCATCGCGATGCGCAGGTGCGGCAGCGAGTATTTCTGCTTCGGCACGATGCCGGCTTTCTGCAGCAGCGTCACATAGCCCGGATTTGCCCCGATCACGACGGCCTGGGTTTCCTCGTACATCCGCCACAGTGAATCCGGCTCCGGATACATGAGGCTGCCGTCGTACAGCACCGGGACCACGCGTTTGAGCAGCGAGCTGGCGAGAAAATTCCACATCATCCAGCCGGTGGTGGTGTAGAAGAACAGCCGTTCGCCAGGCTTCATGTCCATCTGGAAATTGAAGGCCTTCAACTGCTCGAGCAGGATGCCGCCATGGCTGTGGACGATGGCCTTGGGCAATCCGGTGGTGCCGGAGGAAAACAGTATCCACAGCGGGTGTGAAAATGGCACCTGCTCGAACTTGAATTCCTCTCTGGCCACGGGGCGCGCCGCCAGCAGATCATCCCAGAACACGGTGGGCTTGGAGAACGGCGTGTGATCGGTAGTGTTCAGATACGGCAGGCACACCACCTGCTCGAGTGAATCCAGGCCGGCCACGATCTGGGTGAGTTCGGGCCGCCGGTTGAACGCCTTGCCCGCGTACTGATAGCCGTCCACGCAGAACAGCACCTTGGGCGCCAACTGCGCGAAACGATCGAGCACGCCGCGGGTGCCGAAATCCGGACCGCAGCTGGTCCAGATGGCACCGATACTGGTCGTCGCCAGCATGGCGATAATGGCGTGCGGCGAATTGGGCAGATAAGCCGCCACCCGATCGCCCGGCACCACACCCAGCCGGCGCAGCTGGGTCGCGAGGATACGGACCGCGCCGCCCAACTCCTCCCAGCTCATGGAAGTCAGCGCTGTGCGTTCATTGAAAAAGAACAGCGCGGTCGCATCGGGGCGCTCGGAGCGCAGTACGTTCTGTGCATAATTCAGCCGCGCCCCGGGGAACCAATCCGCGCCCGGCATCTCACTGCGACCCAGCACCCGCTGGTAGGGCACCGATGCCTGCACATCGCAGTATTCCCACAGCGCGCCCCAGAAAGCCTCGAGATCGGTGACCGACCAGCGCCACAAGTCAGGGTAGTTGCTGAAATCCAGCCCGCGATGCTGCCGCAGCCAGCTCATGAAGTGCACCAGATTCGACGCCGCCACCCATTCGGGGCTCGGCGTCCACAGCAGATCACCCTCTTTAACCATTTGGACCGCTACTTTAGCAATGGCCGGGACGGCCAGCCGCTTAGCATAAAGGGTCCGCCTGTACTGGCGCTACGCCTGCACAGTGCACGCCGCAGCTCGCGCTGTGTGTATTCACAGCGGCGCCCCCAAGCCCCAGGGTGGGTCCCAAGGTGGAGAGATTTCAGTGATGGAGCGTAGGTTGATGATGGGTATTGCCGCCGGATTCGCCATCCAGACGGTTGCGCTCTGCGCAGTCCTTGGCATGCTGCTGAGCCGCTGGCCGCAACTGCAGATCGCCGTGCAGGCGACGGCCGCGGGCTGTCTCCTGTACCTGGGATGGCAGCGGCTGCGTGGCAGCGGGGCAACGCTCGGCGCGGGCGGCCCCAACCTGTTCTGGGAAGCCGCGGCCCGACATTTTCTCAGTCCCCGCGCCTGGTTGATCTCGGCCGCAGCAGCGATGCTATTGCTGCCGCAGGCACTGGCACAGATTCTGACGGCCGGCTACACGGGAGCGATTTGAAATGCTGGACCCCCTGCCCTGCGCGACCTATGCGTTCGTCATGTCCATTACGCCGGGGCCAAACAACGTGATGCTGACGGCGGCCGGTGCCAACTTCGGCTTGCGCCGCACGCTGCCGCACATACTGGGCGTCTCCTGCGGCTTCACCAGCCTGGTCGCCGCCGTGTGCTGCGGGCTCGGCGCGCTGTTCACCCGCTGGCCGCAGCTGCACCTGGCCCTCAAATGGGCCGGGGCCGCATACCTGCTGTACCTGGGCTGGCAGCTGCTGCGCGCCCGGGGCGCCGCGGCGGGCGAGGCCGCCAAACCCGTCACCTTTGCCGAGGCCGCGGCCTTCCAGTACTTGAATCCCAAGGCCTGGGTGATGTCGATGACGGCCGCGACCCTGTTCCTGCCGTCGCAGCTGGGTCAGCTGCTCGCCAGCAGCTTCGTGACGGCCATCGTGGCCGTGGTCAACCTGCCCTGCATCACGGCCTGGGCGCTGTTCGGCAGTTCGCTACGACTGACGCTGACCCGTCCGGTCGCGCGCCGGGTCTTCAACTGGCTGATGGCAGGGGCCCTGGCCGCGACCGGTGTCATGATGGTCGCCTGATGTTCGAACTCGCCCGTGAATCCCAGGTGCCGCTGGTCGATCAGATTGTCGAACGGTTGAGCCGGCTCATCCAGGAGGGCCAGCTGGCCGCGGGCACGCGCCTGCCTTCCATCCGCAAGTTGGCGCTCCAGGTGGGAGCCAGCGCCTTCACCGTCGTCGACGCCTACGACCGGCTGGTCGCGCGCGGTCTCATTGCCTCGCGCGCCGGGCGCGGCTTTTACGTATCGACGCGCGTCACGGGCACATCAGTGGCGGTCATCGAAGCCGTGCCGGACCCGGGAACCGACGCGTTGGCGTTGCTGCATGCGCTGATGGCGGATTCCGCGCGCCTCATCCCGGCAGGTTCGGGCTTCCTGCCGGAAAGCTGGATGGAGGAGCTGACCACGGGCGCGGTGGTGGCGCGGCTGGCGCGCAGCCGCGGGCCCAATCTCTGGGCGAAGTGCCCGCCGCAGGGTTTGCGCGAACTGCGCGAGACGCTCAGCGCCAAACTGCAGCAACAAGGTATCGCGGCGGGCGTTGACAATCTGATGACGACGGTCGGCGCCTCACAGGCCTTCGACCTGCTGTGTCGCAGTCTGCTGGCGCCCGGGGACGCAGTGCTGGTGGAGGATCCGGGCTACTTCGTGCTGTTCGAACAACTGCGCGCCCATCATCTGCGACTGATTCCGGTGCCGCGCCGGGCCAATGGTCCGGATCTTGACGCGCTGGAGGAGGCCTGCCGCGCCCATCGTCCGCGCGCCTTCTTCATCCAGACGCTGCTGCATAATCCTTCCGGAACCAGCATGGACGCGACACGTGCCCACCGTCTGCTGTCGCTGGCCGAGCAGTTCGGGTTCACGATCATCGAGGATGACATTTACGGCGACCTGTACGAAGGTCCCGCGGTGCGACTGGCGCAGATCGATGGCTTCCGGCACGTCGTCTACGTCGGCAGCTTCACCAAGCTCATAGGTCCCGCGGTACGCGTCGGCTTTGTCGCGACCCACCCCGCGCTGAGCGCCGAACTGGTCCAGCGCAAGGTCCTCGCAATGCTTTCCGCTTCCACGCTTCCCGAAGCCATCGTCGCCGCGATCTTGGACGGCGGGCGCTACCGGCGCCACGTTGAACGGGTGCGCGCGCGGCTGGCGCGCATGCGGGCCGACAGTCAGCGCTCGTTGAGCCGCGCCGGCGTGCGCTTCGATGAGGATGACAGCGCCGGAATGTTCCTCTGGGGCGAAGTCCCGGCCGCGACCGACATGGACCAGCTAGTCCGCGATGCCCGCGGACGCGCCATCCTGCTGGCCAAGGGCGCGCTGTTTTCCCCGGACAAGGCCCGGGTTGCGCGCCTGCGCTTCAATGTCGCCCACAGCGCCGCCCCTGAACTCACACAGTTCCTGAGTGAGGCACTCGCGCCGGCGTTATCATAGGGGATGCTTGCGATCCTGCCGCCCGCAACCCGGGCCCTGCTGCTCGCCAATGTGGGCGTGTTTGTGCTGGAACTCATGTTCCAGGCGCCGCTCATGCAGTGGTTCGCGTTGTACCCGCTCGGACCGGATTTCCAGCCCTGGCAGCTGGTCACCTACGCTTTCCTGCACGAAGGCGTGCTGCATATCTTCCTCAACATGTTCGCCCTCTTCATGTTCGGGCCGCCGCTGGAACGCTACATCGGCAGCCGGCGCTTCACGCTTTTCTATTTTGTCTGCGTGCTGACCGCGGGCCTGTCGCAGCTGACGGTGGCTGCCTTGGAGCACTCCGGATCGTATACTGTCGGAGCTTCAGGAGGCATTTTCGGCCTGCTGCTGGCATTTGCCATGTACTTTCCACGCCAACGCATCATGCTGCTGTTCCCGCCGATTCCCTTGCCCGCCTGGGCATTTGTGTTGATCTACGGCCTGATCGAGCTGTTCGAAGGTGTCAGCGGAACCGATCCTGGCGTCGCCCATTTCGCGCACCTGGGTGGGATGCTGGGCGCCGCGGCGATGATACTTTTCTGGCGTGTCAAAGATCGACCGCGGCTGCATTGATTGGGAACTCGCAACCAAATACCCGGTCCACAGGTCAACCATGATTAAGACTGAATCCCTTACCAAGCAATACGGCGCGCTGACTGCCGTTGATGACATCAGCTTCACGGTGTCGCCCGGTGAAGTGCTGGGCTTCCTCGGCCCCAACGGCGCCGGCAAGACCACCACCATGCGGATGCTGGCGGGATTCATCGGCGCCACCTCGGGTCGCGCCAGCATCTGCGGCCATGACGTGGACAGTGATTCGATTGCCGCCCGCGCCTGCCTGGGCTACCTGCCCGAAGGCGCGCCCGCCTACGGCGAAATGACGGTGCGGGATTTCCTGAATTTCGTGGCCGATCTGCGTCATCTGCAGGGCGCCGGCCGGGCGCGCGTGGCAGCGGTCATCGAACGCCTGCAATTGCAGGGCGTCCTCACCCAGACCATCGAAACCCTGTCGAAGGGATTCCGTCGCCGCGTGGGGCTGGCCCAGGCCATCATGCACGACCCGCCGGTGCTGATCCTCGACGAGCCGACCGATGGCCTCGACCCGAACCAGAAACACGAAGTGCGCGCGCTCATCAATGAAATGGCGGGCGGCGAAAAGACCGTCATCATCTCCACGCACATCCTCGAGGAGGTCGACGCAGTGTGCACGCGGGCCATCATCATCGCGCGCGGCCGCATCGTGGCCGACGATACCCCGCAGGGCCTGGCGGGCCGCCTGCCCTCCGGGCGGCTCGATGACGTCTTCAGAAGCATCACGGCTTAGGGTTGGGACATGAGCAACGTTGGCATCATCATGCGGCGCGAATTCGTCAGCTATTTCGCGACTCCGCTCGCCTATGTCTTCCTGCTGATCTTCCTGGTTCTGGCCAACCTCTTCCCCTTCTACCTGGGCGGGTTCTTCGAGCGCGGTCAGGCGGATCTGAGTCCCTTCTTCACCTACCTGCCGTGGCTGTTCCTGTTCCTGATCCCGGCGGTGTCGATGCGGCTGTGGGCCGAGGAACGCCGCTCGGGCAGCGTTGAACTGCTGATGACACTGCCGGTGACGCTGTGGCAGGCAGTGGTCGGGAAGTTTCTGGCGGCCTGGATCTTCATCATCCTGGCGCTGCTTCTGACCTTCCCGCTGTGGATCACGGTCAACTACCTGGGCAGCCCCGACAACGGTGCGATTCTTGCGGCCTACATCGGCACCATGCTGCTGGCCGCAGGCTTCCTCAGCATCGGCTCGCTGGCCTCGGCGCTGACGCGCAGTCCGGTGGTGGCCTTCATCGTCGGCATTGCAGCCTGCTTCGTGTTCCTGGTCGCGGGATTCTCGCTGGTGCTGGACGCCTTCCGTGGCTGGGCGCCGCAGGTTCTGGTCGATGCGGTGAGCTCCCTCGGGTTCCTCACGCATTATGAGGCCATCTCCCGGGGCGTCATCGATATCCGCGACCTGATCTATTTCGGGCTGCTCATCACCTGGTTCCTGCTGGCCACCGCCGTCGTCCTCGACGTGCGCAAGTCTGAATAATCGTCAAGGGCGATTCACGATGAAACGTTCAACCCTGGGAGGCGGCACGCTGCTGGCATTGGCACTGCTGTTCGCCGGCATCACGATGGTCGGCGGCTATGTCCTGCGCAGCTGGCGCATCGACCTCACGCAGAATCGCCTCTACAGCACCGCGCCGGGCACCGACCGCATACTCAAAGGGCTCAAGGAGCCCATCAACCTGTATTTCTTCTACAGCACGGCCACGGGCAGCCAGATCCCGCAGGTCGCCAGCTACGCCGGCCGGGTGCGCGATCTGCTCAGCGAATTCGCCGCGCGCTCCAACGGCAAAGTGCATGTGCACGTGGTGGATCCGCAGCCGTTTTCGGCCGATGAGGATCGCGCCTCGGAACTGGGCGTTCATTCCATCAACGTCGGCGGCAATAGCGGCAATGCGCTGTACTTCGGCCTGGCCGGCACCAACTCCACCGACGGCCACGCCGCCATCGATTTTCTCGATCCGAACAAGGGCGAGTTCCTCGAGTATGACCTGGCGAAGCTGGTTTACCAGTTGAGCGGCGCGCCGAAGCCGGTCATCGGCTGGCTCTCGGATCTGCCGATGAGCGCGGGTTTCGACCAGAGCTCGGGCCAGCCGCGCTCCGCTTGGGTGATCCTGGAACAGCTGCAGCAGGTCATGGACGTGCGCATGCTTGACGACAAGGTCGGCAGCATCGATCCGGCCATCAGCGTGCTGGTGCTGGTGCATCCGAAACACCTGACGACGGCTGCGCAGTTCGCCATCGATCAGTTCGCGCTGCGCGGGGGCCACATCCTGCTGTTCGTCGACCCGCTGGCGGATGAGGACCAGGAAGGCGCCGACCCCTCGAACCCCGCCGCCGCGCTCAGCGCCGATCGCTCCTCGCACCTGGAAAATCTGCTCGGCGCCTGGGGCGTGGACTTCGATGCGCACCAGGTGGTCGCGGATTCGCGCTATGCGTTGAGTGTTTCGGCTCGCGAAAACGAGGCGCCGGTGCGCCACCTGGGCGTTCTCGGCCTGGATGCTTCGGCCATGAACCAGAAGGACGTGGTGACCGAGGGCCTCTCGAACATCAACTTCGTCACCGTCGGCCACCTCACGGCCAAGAAGGGGGCGACCACCCACTTCGAGACGCTGCTCTCCTCCAGCGACCAGGCACAGCTGATGCCGGTGTCACGCTTCCTGGCGCTGCAGGATCCGGCAACGCTGTTTGACGGTTTCCATCCCACGGGCGAGCACTACACCCTGGCGGCACGGGTGAGTGGAAATATCAGTACTGCTTTTCCGGGCGGCCTGCCGCAGGGCGTGACGCTGGCAGCAGGCACCAGTCTCCTGACGCATTCGCAAAAGCCTCTGGAGCTGATCGTGGTGGCCGACACCGATATGCTGGCGGATCACTGGTGGGTGAGCGCGCAGGAACTGGCCGGTCAGCGGATCGCACAACCTTTCGCCAACAATGGCGACATGGTCATCAATGCCCTGGACAATCTTGCCGGCAGCGATGATCTGATTTCGATCCGTGGCCGGGCCACCTACCGACGGCCATTCACGCGGGTCGAGGCACTGCGCGCGCGGGCCGACGATCGCTTCCGCGACAAGGAGCAGGAGCTGGAAAAGCAACTGCATGCCACCGAGGATCAGCTCTCGGCGCTGCAGTCGCAGCGCGCCGATCGCGGCGTTGCCATCCTGACGCCAGACCAGGAACAGGCCTTGAATCGTTTCCAGAGCGAGCGAGTGCGCATCCGCAAGGAGCTGCGCGATGTGCGCCTGGGTCTCGACCAGGACATCACCGGCTTAGGCAATCGGACCAAGCTCATCAACATCGTCTTCGCTCCGCTGCTGTTCACGGTGATCGCGGTGCTGCTGGGCCTGCTGGTGCGGCGTCGCCGCCGTGGAGAGCGCCCGTGATCCGCCCAAACCAGGTCCTGTCGTTGATCGTCGTGGGCGTGGCCCTTGCCGGCGCCGGGGTGTGGCTGGCGTCGCGGCATGGATCCGACACCGACGCCACCGGCCCGGTGCTGCCCCTGAAGCAGGGTGACCTGAATGCGGTGACGCGCCTGAGGATCTTCAAGGGCGACGGCAGTCAGGTGACGCTGACACGCGATGCCACTCATTGGCTGGTCGCCGAGCGCGGCTACCCCGCCGACACCGGCCAAGTGCGCAAGCTGCTGCTGGATCTATCCGCCCTGCAGGTGGAGGAACAGAAGACCTCGGACCCGGCGCTGTATTCCAAACTCGGGGTCGAGGATCCCAAGGGCGCACAAACCGCCAGCACCGGCGTCGACATCGACCTCAACGGCAAGACCCTGGCCCTGATCGTCGGCAAGACCTCCGGCACCGGCTCGGCGTACGTGCGGGTCGTCGGCGCGGCACAAAGCCTGCTGGCAAGCCCACAGCTGACACCGGATGCCGATCCGCGGCATTGGCTGGATCGCTCCCTGGTTGACATCGCGGCCGATCAGGTGAAGGAAGTGGACGTGAAGGCGGCGAGCGGACCTGAATATGCCGTCAAGCGAGCCGCTGGCAGCGCTGCTGGGGACTACGCCGTCAGCCCCCTTCCCAAGGGCCGCGAACTTGCCGATCCAGGTGCCGGCGCGACCCAGGCCGGGGCACTGGCCGGACTGCAGCTGGATGATGTGCGCAAAATTGGGACGATTGCGCCGGTGGCGCAGGCCACTTTCCGCACCGGCGATGGCCTGATCATCACCCTCGCCGGTATCCAGGACGGGGAGACGAGGTACATCACCGCAACCGCCTCGGCCAGTACTCCGGGAACACAGCAGCGAGCCCGGGATCTGAACGCCCGCTTGGGGGGTTGGCAATTCGAGTTGCCGGGCTATCGCTACGACACCCTGTTCCGACCCCTTGAACAGCTGCTCAAGCCCCTGCCCGCGCCGAAGCCGGCCGCTGCCGCCAAGCCGGCCCACAGCCCGCTCAACCCGGGCAAAGTCACGCGGCAGCAGAGTCACTGAAGGAGATTCCCATTAGCAAGCATGTCGCGGTGCGCGAAATCACACGACCGGACCCTGCCGTCTGCAAGGCGCTGGGTACTTACGGCGTCGCCACGGTTCACGAGGCACAGGGAAGGGTGGGCCTGCTGGCCTCCTACATGCGGCCGATCTACGCCGGCAGATCCATTGCCGGCCCGGCGGTCACCGTTTCCTCACCGCCGGGGGACAATTGGATGATTCACGTGGCGGTGGAACTGTGCAAACCGGGCGATATCCTGGTGGTCGCGCCCACCTCGCCCTGTGAGGACGGATATTTCGGCGACCTGCTGGCGACTTCGCTGCAGGCCCATGGCGTGCAGGCGCTAGTCATCGATGCCGGAGTGCGTGACGTGGCGACCCTCAAGCAGATGGACTTCCCGGTGTGGAGCAAGGCCATCTATGCACAGGGCACCATCAAGGCCAGCTTAGGCTCGGTGAACGTACCGGTGATCTGCGCGGCGCAGCTCATCAATGCGGGCGATGTGGTGGTCGCGGACGACGATGGCGTGTGCGTGGTGCGCTGTAGCGATGCCGCCACGGTGGCCGAAGCGGCGGCCAAACGCGGCGCGGCCGAAGAGGACAAGCGCAAGCGCCTGGCCTCAGGCGAGCTCGGAATGGATATCTACAAGTTCCGCGAGAAGCTCGCCGCGCTGGGCCTGGAATACAAGTAGCCGTGGTACCAACGGGCTGACCGCTGCCGCGATCACTCGCGGCAACAGTCGTATTGCGTGAGCCTTCAGCCCCGCCCCTCACGCTTGGCGCGCTTGGCGGCACGCTTCTCTTCCAGCGTCTTGGCTGGTTTCTTCTTCTCTTCCTTCTTGCGATCCATGCCTTTGCTCATGGCGTTGCTCCTGTGTTGCGTTGCCCGGACGGTGGTGAAGATACCCCAAGTCGGCTCACAGACCCAGGGCGAGTCGCCAACGAGGCGCCTTCTCATTGGTCCCGAAATTCAAATGGCCGGCCACTTTGTCGGGATCGACATAAGTCCCGAACAGCCGGTCCCAGATCGGAAACAACGGGGCGATATTGGCGCCATAGTATTCAGGATTGTCACTGTGATGGATGTGATGGTACCGGGGCGTAACGATGAACCATTCCAGCCAGCGCGGTCCCCAACTGACGTTCAGGTGCATCCAGTTGTTCTGCACTCCGTTCTTGAATACGATCGCCAGCCCTGTCCACCACGGCGAAACCACCAACAACGCCTGCGCAAAAATGTAGGGAATATTGACCAGCGTCTGCTGCAGAAACGAGCCGCGCGCCCCCATCAGCCAGTACATGTAAGTGGGCGAGTGGTGCCATCGGTGTACATGCCACAGCCATTTTGAGTGCATCGCGCGATGCACCCAGTAGTGCCCGAAGTCGGCGATGATGAGGTACAACGCCGCCCGCATCACGAAAGGCAGCGTGAAGACGGATTGCGGCAGTACGGGCGCAAATGATACGTAGCGGTTGACCAGGAGTGCGAGCGGCGCAATGGTGCTACTGAAGAGAACCTGGACCGCCAGGTCCCGTTTCCAGGTGCGCCGATAGTCGGTTGCATAGGCCGGGCGGCGACGCTCCCAGATCATCATGACCAGCAAGCTGGTCAGCGTCAGCACCAGCAATGCCCGTTGCGCGCGAGTCGGCTCCAACGCCACGACGGCGCGTGAAATCGCGTCCATCACCTTTTGTACCCTCGCTCGAGAAAAACCTGTAAACCCATCATCTCATCGGTGAAATGCTGCTTGTGATCAGTAAGTGGTCGGCTTCATGCCCCGCTCTCCACCGTTGCGGCAACGGTCCCCCGCCCGATCTGGCGTTGCAGCTGGCGCTGGTCGAGCGCCCCCTCCCACCGTGCCACGACGATCGTCGCCAGGCAATTGCCCACCAGGTTGACGAAGGTCAGCGCCTCGGCCAGCAACCGATGTATTCCCAGCACCAGAGCGATGCTGGCAATGGGAATGGTGCCCACGGATCCCAGCGTTGCCGCCAGCACCACGAAAGCCGCTCCGGCCACCCCGGCCGCTCCCTTGGAGGTCAGCAGCAGCACCGCAAGTATGGTGAGCTGCCCGGCAACGCCCAGCGGGGTATCCGTCGCCTGCGCCAGAAACACCACCACGGTAGCCAGGTACAGACAGGTCCCATCCAGGTTGAAGGAGTATCCGGTGGGTACGACCAGTCCCACGACGGTGTCCTCGCAGCCCAGGGCCCGCATCTTGCGCATCACCTGCGGCAGCACGGTTTCGGTGGAAGTCGTCGCCGCAACGATCACGATCTCCTCGCGGATGTAGCCGAGCAGGCGCCACAAACTGATCCCGCACCACCAGCTGACCGCACCGAACACCACCACCACGAATAGCGCCGAGACTCCGTACAGGGTAAGGATCAGGCGCCCCAGCGCCACCAGGGAGCCGGTGCCGAAGCGCCCCACCGTGAAGGCCATGGCGCCGAAGGCACCGAGCGGCGCCACCCACATGACCAGGCCCACGATGCGGAAGAATACTTCGCGCACCGAATCGATCACGTCCTGCACCGCCCGGCCGCGTTCACCGCAGGCCGCCAGGCCCGCCGCAAACAGCACCGACACCAGCAGCACCGGCAGCACCTCGGTACGCGCGAATGCGTCGACGAAGGTGGCCGGGATGATATCGAGCAGGAACTGCGCCACGCCCTGCGCATGGGCCCGGGCCGTGTACTGGCTGACCGCCTGCACATCCAGAGTGTTGACCGCCACGTGCATGCCGGCGCCGGGCTTGAGAATGTTGACCGCGGCGAGCGCCAGCACCAGCGCCACCGAGGTGATGACCTCGAAGTAGACCAGCGCCTTCAGGGCGACGCGCCCCACCCGGCGCATGTCGTTCATGGCGGCCACGCCATGCACCACGGTGCAGAAAATCACCGGCGCGATGAGCATGCGGATCAGTGCGATGAAGGCATCGCCCAGTGGCTTCATGTCCGCGCCCAGCATCGGCCACCAGTGACCAAGAGCGATGCCGGCCAGCGTCGCCAGCAGCACCTGCACCCACAGTTGTTTGAATATCGTCACGCTCAACCCCCTCGCCCGGCTGGCGCCAGCAGCTCCGGCCGTGGTGGCAGCCAGGGCACGGCCGGAAAATCACAGGTCTCGGATGGCGTCTGCAGCAACAACCAGGAGAATCCACGGCCGGATCCAAAACGCAGATCACCCAGCCAAATGCCGGATTCCGCGGACTGCGCCATCGGCACCCGCGCGAACTGCATGAAGGCGCGCGCGCGGCAATGGAGCCGGGCCAGCTGCGCAATGTAGGTATCCGGCACTGTGTATTGCTCCAGCCATTGAAGTCCCAAACCACCCGGCAGGACGGATAGGGGCTGGCCGCGGCGCACCAGGTCGGCGCCACGGCAAGCCTCTACAGCGATCAGTCCCGGTAGCAGGGAAATACGCGCCTGGCGCATGGTCTCACTGGTGCCTTGCGCCTGCACCAACCAGGCATCCCAGCACGCCGGGTTGGCTGGCGTCGGGGTGAGAACCCGGTCCAGGGTGCGGCTGTCGGGAAACTCGCGCGCGGCCGCCACATCCAGTCGCTGCGCGGCCACGCGTCCGCACACCGCGAACAGCATCGTGACCCCGAGCCATAAGCCAATCCCGCAGCCCAGCGCCACCGGGGGCCGCAACCAGCGCCCTGCCGCCAGCATCGCCATCGCCAGCAGCACGAACGCGATGGCCGCGGGAGTGGCGACCAGCCCCAGCGCACTCACCGCCAAGGTCATCGCGCCCACGGCGAGGGCGACCAGCACGCGTGCCCAGCTGCTGGTAAGCAGAAAAATGAGCGGTACCGCCGCCAGCCACAGCAGCGGTTCGAGAATGAACACCGAATCCCCGTACACCCAGCCGTCATAGAACGGCCAGAAGGGATGCACTCCGTAGCTGTTGGTGTAGTCCATCGCCAGGTGCAGCAGCACGCCGATGACGCAGGCAGCCGCGACCCAGGCCTGTTCGACGCGACTGGCGCGCAGCCGCCGCCATCGCAACCACAGTAGGCCGGTCAGCCACAGCAGCAGCGCTCCTGCCAGGGCGCCCACCAGCGTATGGGTATAGCCGCGATGCTGCAGCACATAGCCCAAAGGCCCGCCGGCGAAACTGGTATAGAGCAGATCCACGTCGGGCAGATTGCTGCCCACCACCAGGCTCACGACCAAGAGCCGGCGGAAGGTTGCATCCGGCAGTGGCGCGAGCGGCGCGGGCCGCCCAAAGGGGCGTACGCGACGCGCCAGCGCCTCCCCGACCAGGGCGCCAATCAGGGTATGGGTGACGTTATCCAGCGGCGGCCAACCGCGCCTTCAACCGCGGGTAGACCCGGTAGGCATTAGTTTCGAAGATGCGCGTCTTGTCGGCCGCCGCCAGGCTCGAGGCGTCGATATAGCGCTTGGTGTCATCGTAGTACTGGCCCGTGGTCGGGTCGATGCCGCGCACTGCGCCGACCATCTCCGATCCGAACAGGATGTTCTCCACCGGAATGACCTTCAGCAACAGATCGATGCCCGGCTGGTGATAGACGCAGGTATCGAAGAACACGTTCTTCATGACGTGTTCACCCAGCGGCGGGCGCTTCATGTCCTGGGCCAGCCCGCGATAGCGGCCCCAGTGATAGGGCACCGCCCCGCCACCGTGTGGAATGATCAGCCGCAGCGTCGGAAAGTCCTTGAACAGGTCGCCCTGGATGAACTGCATGAAGGCGGTCGTATCCGCGTTGATGTAGTGAGCACCGGTGGCATGAAAGTTCGCATTGCAGGAGGAGCTCACGTGGACCATGGCAGGCACGTCAAGCTCGACCAGTTTCTCGTACAGCGGGTACCAGTGCCGGTCGGTGAGCGGCGGTGAGGTCCAGTGCCCGCCCGACGGATCCGGATTGAGATTGGCGCCGATGAACCCCAGCTCCTTCACGCAGCGTTCCAGTTCGCGGGCGCTGTTGGCCGGAGCGACGCCCGGTGACTGGGGCAGCATGCACACGCCGATGAAGTTCTTCGGATAAAGGCCCACGACCCGGGCAATCAGATCATTGTTGATCTGCGACCATTCGAGACTGGTGGCCTCGGTGCCGATGTGGTGCGCCATGGTTGATGCCCGGGGCGAGAAGATGGTCACGTCCGAACCGCGCTCGCGCTGCAGTTTCAGCTGGGCCTTCTCCAGGCTGTCCCGGATCTGGTCATCGCCGATGCGCAGTGACGCCCGTGACGGTGACTGCACCGGATCCTTGAGGGCGGCGATCTGGGCATTCCGGAAGGTCGTCAGATCCGCGGGAGCCGTGGTGTAGTGACCGTGACAATCGATGATCATGATGGGATTCCGGGTGAGGCTTTAACGAGCCCAAATAATAATGTATTTAGTGGTGCTTATCGTCGTTTATCGGGGCCCGCCATCATGCAGCAAAGACCCTTGGGCAAAACCGGAGTGCAGCTGTCCGCGCTGGGCTTTGGTTGCATGACTTTGATTGGCTGGTATGGCACGCGCGACGATGAGGAGGCGCGCGCCACGCTGCTGGCGGCGCTTGACCGCGGCGTCACCCACCTGGATACGGCCGCAAGCTACCAGCTGGGGGAAAATGAGAAGTTCGTGGGCGCCACCATCCGCGGACGCCGCGACGACCTGTTCCTCGCCACCAAGTACGGCATCACCCGCAATGCCGCAGGCCAGCTGGTCATCGACAACCAGCCCCAGTCGCTGCGCCAGGCGGTGGAGTCCAGCCTCACGCGGTTGGGCACCGACCGCATCGATCTTTTCTATCTGCACCGCATCGATCGCGACACGCCCATCGAGGAGTCCATCGGCGCCCTGGCGCAGCTGGTGCGGGCCGGCAAGATTCGCCACATCGGACTGTCAGAGTGCAGCGTTCAGACCCTGCGCCGCGCGCACGCCATTCATCCGGTCGCGGCCGTGCAGAACGAATACTCGCTGTGGTCGCGCGAACCGGAGCAAGGGATCCTCGCCGCCTGCCGCGAACTGGGCGTGGGCCTCGTGGCCTACAGCCCCATGGGCCGCGGCTTCCTCGCGGCCAATTTCAAATCACTGCAGGAGCTGCCTCCCGATGACAATCGGCGCAGCCAGCCGCGCTTTCAGCACGAGCACGCCCTGCACAACAACCATCTGGTGCAGGCGCTGACCGAGGTTGCAGCCCGCAAAGGCTGCTCACTGGCACAACTGGCTATCGCCTGGGTGCTGGCGCAGGGACCGGATGTGACCCCGATACCCGGGATGAAGACCCGCGCGCATTTGAATGACAATCTTGGCGCACTCGAGCTGACACTGAGCCGCACCGAAGAGCAGGAACTGCGAGACCTCCTGGACAGCGTCAAAGTGCAGGGCGAGCGCCACCCGCCGGCCATGATGAAGACGCTCGATGCCTGAATGGTTCGAGCGAACCTCAGCCCTTCTGAAGTTCCTTCTCCAGCGCATCCAGGGTGCGCATGCACGGTAGGACCTGCTGCACGCTGGCGTTGGGCTCACGACCTTCCTGGATGGCACTGAAGAACTCACGGTCCTGCAGTTCGATGCCGTTCATCGATACGTCCACATGCGACACATCGATGGGCTTCTGATTGCCGTCCAGCAGATCATCGTAACGGGCAATGTAGGTGCCGTTGTCGCAGATGTAGCGGAAGAACGTGCCCAGCGGACCATCGTTGTTGAATGACAGCGACAGCGTGCAGATCGCGCCCGAGGGCACCTTCAGGCCGATGCTCATGTCCATGGCTATCCCTAAGTCCGGGTGCAACGGGCCCTGCAGCGCGTGGCAGCGCGACACGGTCTGTCCGGTCTGGTACTGGAACAGGTCCACGGTGTGACAGGCATGGTGCCAGAGCAGGTGGTCGGTCCAGCTGCGCGGCTTGCCGAGTGCGTTCATGTTGGTGCGCCGGAAAAAATAGGTCTGCACATCCATCTGCTGCACCTTCAGCTCCCCTGCCACGATGCGCTTGTGGATCCACTGATGGCTGGGGTTGAAGCGGCGGGTGTGGCCGGCCATGGCGATGAGGCCGGTCTCCTGCTGGACCGCCAGCACCTTTTCGGCGTCGGCCAGGTTGTCGGACATGGGGATTTCCACCTGCACGTGCTTGCCGGCGCGCAGGCACTGGATGGTCTGTGCGGCGTGCATCTGCGTGGGCGTAGCGAGGATGGCGGCCTCGACGCCGGGTTGCGCCAGCGCCTCCTCCAGGTTGGTGGTCCAGTGCGGGATCCCGTACTTGCGGGCCACTTCGGCGGTGGAATCGGGACTCCCTCCCGCGAGCGAGGCGACGGTGATGCCGCTGATCTTCTGGATGGCTTCGATATGCTTGACGCCGAAGGCGCCTTGTCCGCCGACAACGATCTTCATGATGGTTGATTCTCGAGGATGATGTGACCCAGCGCCGTGTTCGAGCACGGCACGTGATAGAAACGGTAGACCTCTCTTACGTTGTCATTCAGCGCACCGCGCATGGCCAGCCACATCACCAGTTCGATGCCTTCGGAGCCGGCCTCGCGCACGTATTCAAGGTGCGCAATCTTGGTCAGGCCGATCGGATCCTTGGTCAGCCCGTCGAGAAATCTCTTGTCCCATTCCGGATTGATGAGGCCGGCGCGGGTGCCCTGCAGCTGGTGTGACATGCCGCCGGTACCGAACACCACTACCTTCAGATCCTCCGGATACGACTCCACCGCCTTGCGCAATGCCCGCCCCAGATCAAAGCAGCGCTTGCCGGTCGGCGGCGGGTACTGCACCACGTTGATGGGGAATGGGATGACTTCGCAGGGCCACTGGTCCTCGGGCTTGAGGTCGCCGAACAGCAGGTTCAACGGCACGGTCAGGCCATGATCGACGTCCATCTTGTTGACAACGGTCATGTCGAATTCGTTCAGGATCAGCGATTGGGCGATGTGGCAGGCGAAATCCGAATTGCCTTTCACCACCGGCACCGGGCGACGACCCCAGCCCTCATCGGCGGATTCGAACTCATCGGCGCAACCGATGGCGAAGGTCGGGAAGATGGTCGCATCGAAGGCCGAGGCATGATCGTTGTAGATCAGGATCGCCACGTCGGGCTTGTGCTCGGCCATCCATTTGCGCGAGAACTCGAAGCCCTTGAAGATCGGCGCCCAGTAGGGCTGCTGCTGCTTGCCAAGATCAATCGTCGCAGCGATCGCAGGAACGTGAGAGGTGGTGATACCGGCGGTTATTCTTGCCATATTTTTTCAAAGACTCGGGTTGGACTTGCTGCGGTTGCCCTTCGGACTGCGACCACCCGCGAGCATCATCTCGGAATAGTCCTTCTGCGACATGCCGGTCATGGTCGCGACGGCGACCAGGTAGGGAAAGCCATCGGTGGAGAACAGCTTGGCAAGGAAATAAATGTTGCCGCCGTTCTGCATCAGCGCAGTGTAGTCGCGATTCAGGACCGCAGCGGTCTGCGCCTCGGTGAGTTTCCACGGCTTCAGGTACTCGACTTCGTTCGCTTTGAACTTCTCGCGGTTCTCCGGCTTCATCAGCGACATGCAGAACTGGTTCAGGTTGAAGCCCTGGCGCGAACGGAAGGTGTTGAATACCAGCGTGCCGGGGATGTCCTCGAATTCATTGAGGTACGGGGAGAGATGCTTGTCGGACATTATGCTTCCTTCAACCTGGAAAACTGGTACAGACGATGGGGATTGTCGACCAGAATCCGCCGCTGCAGGTCCGCTTCCGGGGCCATCAGCGGAATCAGATCGACCAGGTCGCCATCATTGGGCATGTACTTGGCGATGTTCGGATGCGGCCAGTCTGTCCCCCACAGGATACGGTCCGGCGCCGCTTCCAGCAGCGCGCGCGCAAACGGCACCGCGTCGGTGAACGGCGGTCCATTGCTGGCGATGCGCTCGGAACCGCTGATCTTGACCCAGCAGCGTTCATTGGACTTGAGGACGCCCAGCAACTGGCGGAACGGCTCCTGCTCCAGCCCCGCCTTGGTCGGCACGCGGCCCATGTGATCGATGATGAACGGCACCGGCATGTCGTCCAGCAGATCGGCATGTTCGACCAGGTCGCCGGCATCGAAATGCAGGTCGACGTGCCAGCCCAGCGGTCGGATCCGGGCAATGATGCGATGAAACTCGCCCATATCGGGCATGCCGCCCAGGTGCTTCACGAAGTTGAAGCGCACGCCGCGCACGCCACCGGCGTGCAGCTTGTCGTAGTCGCGCTCGGTGAAACTGTCGTCGGCATTGGCCACGCCCCGGTACTGGCCGCCGCTCGTCGCAATGGCATCCAGGATGACGGTGTTGTCGCTGCCGTGGCAGCTGGCGTTGACGAGTACCGCGCGCTCCAGACCGAGGATGCCCTGCAGTTCGCGAAACTTCTCCAGCGGCGCATCGGGCGGTGTGTAGGTGCGGTCAGCCGCGTAGGGATACTTGTCGCCCGGTCCGAAAATATGGCAATGCGCATCGCACGCCCCCGCGGGCGGGCGATACTTGGGCTTGTGGGTATTGGGATCCGGTGGCTTGCAGGTTGGTATCATCAGGTTTTCTTTGCACTTCGGGGACGGTCTTGGATGCCGGCCCTGGGTAATTTGGTATCGTAGCCGTGCGGCCCAGCGGACACAATCGCCGGAGATCCCTCGATGAATGCCCCGCCCACCCCCGATCACTCCGCCACCGCCGCTGGCGGGCTGCGCAGCGATTTCGCGAACCTCATTGATGGTGAATTGGTCGCCGGGAAAGAATGGTTTGACGTATTGAATCCGGCGACCGGCAAGGCCTTTGCCCGGGCGCCGACGGTCGACCGTTCGGAGCTGGATCGCGCGGTGGCCGGCGCCCGGCGCGCATTCAGCAGCTGGCGCGCGACGTCCGTGGCTGACCGCCGGGCGGCCATCACGCGCATGGCCCAGATACTCTCCGACAACGCGGCCTCGCTGGCCGAGCTGCTGACGCTGGAACAGGGCAAGCCGGTGGGCCAATCGCGCGATGAGATCAGTCGCGCGGCCAGTCAGTCCGTGGGCATGGCGCAGATCACCATCGCCGATGAACTGCTCGAAGAGAGCGCCCAGCGCCGCATCGAGCTTAAATACTTCCCGCTCGGCGTGGTCGGCATCATCACGCCGTGGAATGCCCCGATTAACCTTGCGGCGGGTCCGCTGGTTGCGGCGCTGTATACCGGCAACACGGTGATCCTCAAGCCCTCACCCTACACACCGTTGTGCACGCTGAAGATTGCAGGCCTGCTGCGCGAAGTGTTTCCCCCGGGCGTGCTGAATGTGGTGGCCGGCGGCGATGAGCTCGGTGAATGGATGACGGCACATCCGGGTATCGACAAGATCTCCTTCACCGGCTCGGTTGCGACGGGCAAGAAAGTGATGGCGAGCTGCGCCGGCACCTTGAAGCGCCTGACACTGGAACTGGGCGGCAATGATGCCGCCATCGTGCTCGACGATGTCGACCCGCGAGCCGTCGCGCCGAAGCTGTTCTTTGCAGCCTTCGTTAATTGCGGTCAGGTCTGCATGGCGATCAAGCGCATCTACGCGCACGAGAGCATCTACCCGGAACTGTGCGTGGCGCTGGCCGAGGAAGCCACCAAAGCGCGGGTCGGCAGCGGACTCGACGCCGACGTGCAGCTGGGTCCGATTCAGAATCTCGAGCAGTACCAGAAGGTGATCGGCATTCTCAACGATACGACGGCCCAGGGCGCCCGCATCCTGGCCGGCGGCCAGGTCCCGGAAGGACCCGGATATTTCTTCCCACCCACCGTCGTCACCGACATCGACGAACGCAGTCGGCTGGTCCAGGAGGAGCAGTTCGGACCCATTCTCCCGGTGCTGAGATTCGCCGATGAGGAGGACGCCCTGAGGCGTGCCAATGACACCCGCTTCGGACTTTCAGGCTCGGTGTGGAGTGCCGATCCGGAGCGCGCCGCACGCCTCGCCGCACGCCTGGAAGTGGGTACCGCCTGGGTGAACCAGCACCGGGCGACCTCGGCGACCGTGCCCTTCGGCGGCGCCAAGGAGTCGGGCCTCGGCCGCCAGTACGCGACGCTCGGATTGAAGGGTTACATGGAGCCGCGTGTCATCAGCGTGCTCAAGAGCTGAGGCCATCGCTAGCGCACGCGCGCCATCAATCCCAGCGTCACGACGATCAGCACGCTGGTCGGCAGCCACGCCAGGATCACCGGGTTCAGATCGAACACAATGGTGCCGCTTTCGATGAAGCGCTGCAGAAAGAAGAATCCCAGACCCAAGAGCAGTCCCGCCAGCAGTCGCGCCCCCGAGCCCGAAGAGCGCATCGGACCCAGCACGAACGGAATCGCCAGCAAGACTGCGAAGGCGATGGCGCAGGTGCGAGCAATGCGCGACCAGAAGGCGAACAGATATGGCTTGGGATCCAGAGAGTTGGCACGGTAGTAGCCGATCAGGCTATACAACGCAGCGCTCGCCAGCTCACCCGGTTCGGACATGGCAAGATGCAGGAACTGGCCGCTGACATTGGAATCCAGGGTACGGATTCCCGCGGACGAGGCTTTGACCTGGCCCCCTGCGAAGCGCGACTCGGCATAGCCACGCAGCACCCAGCGA
>DASZCK010000057.1:0-22732 GCA_035943195.1 Steroidobacteraceae bacterium | reverse complement strand
GGTAGGAGGTGGACCGGGGGCCTTCATCGGCGCGGTGCATCGCATGGCGGCGCGCCTGGAGGGCCGGTACGAGTTGGTGGCCGGCGCATTTTCCAGTGATCCCCAGCGCGCCCGGTCCATGGGCTCGGAGTTGGGCCTGGTTCCGGGGCGTGTCTATGACAGCTATGAGGAGATGGCGCGGAGCGAGAGTTCACGTTCCGATGGCATCGAGGCCGTGGTCATCGTCACCCCCAATCATTTGCACTACCCCGTGGCGAGGGTATTTCTCGAAGCCGGGGTGCATGTCATTTGTGACAAACCGCTGACGAGCACCCTGAAGGACGCCAAGGCGCTGCAGTCCCTGGTCAAGGACAGCGGCCGGTTGTTTTTCGTGACCTATACCTACGGCACCTACCCGATGGTGTCCCAGGCCCGTGCCATGGTCCGCGGCGGACAGCTCGGGCAGGTACGGGTGGTCCAGGTGGAATACGCGCAGGGCTGGCTCTCCACCGATCTTGAGGCGACGGGATCTCGCCAGGCTGGGTGGCGAACGGACCCGGCGCAGGCGGGCGAGGGCGGCTGCCTCGGTGACATCGGCACCCACGCCTACCACCTGATCGAGTATGTGACGGGCCTGCGCACCCACAGTGTCGCCGCGGAACTCACCAGTTTTGTTCCGGGCCGCAGGCTTGACGACAACGTGCAGGTAATGTTGCGCTTCGCAGGGGGCGCCAAGGGTTCGCTATGGGCCAGCCAGGTGGCCGCCGGCGAGGACAATGCGCTGCGGATCCGCGTTTACGGCGAGCGCGCTAGCTTGTGCTGGGACCAGGAACACCCTGAGGAGCTGCGTTTCGCGCCCCTGGGGACGCCGCCGCAGACGCTGCGTCGGGGCGGCCCCGGTGTGGGGCCCTGGGCCAGCGGGGTGACCCGGCTGCCGATCGGGCATCCCGAAGGCACGCTGGAAGGTTTTGGTCTGCTATACAGTGAAGTGGCCGACGCCGTTCTCGCGGTGCGCGAACATCGGCCGCCGCCCGCCATCCGCGTGGCTGCAATCGAGGAGGGTGTGGACGGCATGCGCTTCATCGATGCCTGTGTGCGCTCCGCACGCCAGAATGCGGCCTGGGTGACGCTCGATTGATGCACTTTTTCAGGTTTCGGTGGTCGAAGGACTCGCGATGAACATTTCCCTATCCAGAAATCCCAGTGGCCCCAACGCGGAGATCCGCGCGGTGCAGGACGCAGTTGCCAGTGCCTCAGGCTGGGTGGACCCGCTGCGGCAGCAGTTCGCGCGGGTCATCGTGGGCCAGCAGCATCTGGTGGATCGCCTGATGATTGCCCTGCTGACCCAGGGCCATATCCTGCTCGAAGGGGTGCCGGGCCTGGGCAAGACCCTGGCCTTGAAGACGCTCGCACAGGCCTTGGCGGTGAGCTTTCAGCGCATTCAGTTCACCCCTGACATGCTGCCGGCGGATGTCGTGGGGACGATGATCTACAACCCGCGCGACGGCAGCTTTCAAACCAAGCATGGCCCGGTATTCGCCAATCTGATCCTGGCCGATGAGATCAACCGCGCGCCGGCCAAGGTGCAAAGCGCGTTGCTCGAGGCCATGCAGGAGCGGCAGGTCACACTCGGCAGCGCGACGCATCCGCTGCCGGAGCCCTTCATGGTGATGGCCACCCAGAACCCCATCGAACAGGAGGGGACCTATCCGCTGCCGGAAGCCCAGGTCGACCGCTTCATGTTGAAAGTCGTTCTGAATTATCCGACCCGGGCCCAGGAGCGCGCCATTCTGGATGCCATGAGCACGACTGCCCCGGTCACGGCGGTGGACGCCGTCGTCGGCGGGGCCGAGATCATGGCAGCGCGCCATGTCATCAATCACATCTATATCGACGACAAGGTTCGCGACTACATGGTTGATCTGGTGCTGGCGACACGTGATCCGCGCGTCGTCGGCAAGGAGCTCGGCGGCTACATCCAGTCCGGCGCGTCCCCGCGTGCCACCATCTGTCTGGGTCTGGGCGCCCGGGCGAACGCCTTCCTGCATGGCCGCGGCTATGTAACGCCGCAGGATGTGAAGGATGTGGCCCTGGAGGTCCTGCGTCATCGGGTCGTGGTCAGCTACGAGGCCGAGGCCGAGGACATCACCTCGGATCAGGTCGTCTCGCGGATCCTGGAGTCGCTTCCCGTACCGTAGGCCGCCGCGCGCATGAACGAGGCCATTACACGCGACATTCTGCGCAAGGTGCGCCAGATCGAGATCCGCACCAATCGCATCGTGGCCGACTCGCTGGCCGGCCACTATCACTCGGTGTTCAAGGGCCGAGGCATGGACTTTGATGAGGTCCGCGAATACGTCCCGGGCGATGAGGTGCGCACCATTGACTGGAACGTCACCGCGCGCGCGGCGCGACCGTTCGTCAAGAAGTTCGCGGAGGAGCGCGAGCTGACTCTGCTGCTGCTGGTGGATGTGAGTGCCTCCGGACATTTCGGTTCCGGAATTCAAAGCAAACGTGACATCGCCGCGGAGCTCGCCTGCGTGCTGGCGCTTTCGGCCACGCGCAACAATGACAAGGTCGGGCTGGTGCTCTTCACCGACCAGATCGAGCTGTACATTCCGCCTAAGAAGGGCCGCCGCCACGTGTTGCGGGTGGTGCGGGAAATCCTCTTCTTCCGACCGGCCAATCGCGGCACCGATATCACGCAGGCGCTGGAGTTCGCCAATCGCATGTCAGGCCGGCGTTCGGTCGTGTTCCTGATTTCGGATTTCCAGACGCCGGGAATCAGTACCGAGAGCCGCTCACCGCTGCGCCGGGCACTGAGCCAGGCCGCGCGCCGGCACGACCTGGTGGCAGTCAACATCCGCGATCCACGCGAACAGACCTTGCCGGACCTCGGTGTGGTGGTACTACAGGATGCGGAATCCGGAGAGGTCATGGAGGTGGATACGGGCAGTCGCCGCATCCGCGAGAAGTTCGCGACCCTGGCGCACAAGAGTCGCGAGACACTGCTGCGGGTCTTGAATGCCGAGGCCATCGACAGTCTCATGCTCAGCACCGATCAGCCCTATCTTGGCGCCCTGACCAGTTTCTTCCGGCGGCGGGAGGCGCGGCATTCGTGAATTCTCCGCTTCCCGACATTCGCGACATCCGCGCCCCCTATCTCATTCCGGCGGATTGGCGCGGGCCGGCACTCGTCGCGGCCGTGGCGCTCCTGGTGCTGGCGTTTTGCTGGTGGGCTTGGCGCAGGCTGCGGGCGCGCCACCGGCCGCTGACGCTGCTGCAACGTACCCTGCAGCAGCTGGAGGCGACCCGGGCGCTGATGGAGGCGGGCGACGCGCGCGCGTTCTCTGCAGCGGTCTCGGATGTCGTACGGGCGTACATCGAAGTGCGCTTTGAGGTGAGGGCCACCCAACGGACCACGGCCGAGTTTCTCGGCGACTGTCTCGCCCAGGTCGGTTCGGCGCTGCAGGCCCACGAACCGGCGTTGGCTGAATTCCTCAAATATTGTGATCTGGCCAAGTTTGCCCGCTGGCCCCTGGATGCCCAGCAGATGCAGGGCATGCTGGCGAGTGCCCGGCACTTTGTGGAAACCACCGCCGCGCCGGTTCCGGCGCCGCCCGTCACCGCCCCTGAAGTGATCAATGTTCCGATTCGCCAATCCTGAGTTGCTGTGGCTGCTGGCGCTGCTGCCGCTGCTGCTGATCTGGCGCGGGCGCCGCGGTCCCCTGGCAGCCGTCGAATATCCGAGCCTGGCCATCGTGCGCGAGGCCGCCCGCAGTACGCGCAGCCGTTTGGGAGCGGTGGTCGCCGGCCTGCCGTTGCTCGGCTTGGCACTGCTGATCGTGGCCGTGGCGCGCCCGCAGCAAGGGGAGAGCAACGCGACCGTCCATGCCAGCGGCGTCGACATCATGCTGCTGCTGGACGTATCCGGGTCGATGCAGTCCCTGGACTTCAAACTTGAGAATCTTCCCGCGAGCCGCGTGGATGTGGTCAAGTCGGTGGTGCGTCGCTTCATCGTGGCCCGCCCCAACGACCGCATCGGTCTGACGATCTTCGCGGGACGGCCTTACCTGCTCAGCCCGGTGACGCTGGATCACGCGTGGCTGCTCGACAACCTGGATCGGGTCCACATCGGGGATATCGAGGACGGCACCGCCATCGGGTCGGCGCTGGCCTCGGGGCTGAATCGGCTGCGCAATCAGACCGCGAAGTCGAAGATTGTCATCCTGATGACGGATGGCCAGAACAATGCCGGGCAGATCACGCCCATCACGGCGGCCGAGGCGGCCCGGGCGCTAGGAGTCAAGGTGTATACCATCGGCATCGGCGTGCGCGGCGAGGCACCGTTTCCGGTGACGGATGCCTTCGGGCGTCAGCGTATCATCATGGAAAAGGTGGATGTCGATGAGGACACCCTGCGTAAGATCGCTGCCGCAACCGGCGCCAGGTTCTATCGGGCAACGGACACGGACTCACTGAACCGCATCTACGACGAGATCGACAAGCTGGAGAAGACGGCTTTCACTTTCCACAGTTACGAGCGCTGGCAGGAGCTGTTTGATTGGCCGGCGCTGGCGGCACTGGTGATTCTGGGCCTGAGCCTGCTCTCCCAGCTCACCCTGCGCCGACGGATCCCGATATGAACCCGGTCACTCATTTCGGACAGCCACTGTGGATGGTTGGCGGGTTGTGCGCGGTGGTGGCGGCGCTGCTGCTGTTCTGGCGTTTTGATCGACTGCAGCGCAGGCGCCTGCTGGCCTTTTCAGTGACTCGCCCCACCGACTCGGCACTTTACGCGGTATCGCGCGCCTTGTTATGGAGCAAACGTACGGCCTTCTGCCTGGCGGTGCTGGCGGCTTCCATTGCTTTGGCGCGTCCGTTGGGATCCTTGCAAATGCAGGAGAGCGAGCGTCGCGGAACGGACATCCTGTTTGCCATCGATACCTCCCGCTCGATGCTGACACCGGATGTGAAACCGAACCGACTGGCCCGGGCGAAGCTGGCCGTGGAGGATCTGCTGGACCACCTCACGGGTGATGGAGTTGGACTGGTGGCCTTTGCCGGTGAGGCCTTTCTGCAGGCGCCCGTGACCAATGACTACGATGCCTTTCGCGAAACGCTCGAGTCATTGGATACCCGTACCATCGCCCTGGGTGGCACGGATCTCGCCGCGGCGATCCGCCTGAGCCAGTCGACCCTGGCGCTGCGCGGGGATACGCAGAAAATCATGGTGCTCATTACCGACGGTGAGGATCTGGCGGGCGATGCACTGGTTGCGGCGCAGGCCGCCGCGAAGAATGGCATGATCATCTTCACCGTCGGCGTGGGCACGGCGGCGGGCGAATTGATTCCCGTGCCGGACGCAGCGGGTAACGTCCAGTTCGTCAAGGATCCGGCCGGCAACTTCGTCAAGTCGCATCTGGACTCGCAGATGCTGACCCAGATCGCCGCAGCGACCGGGGGTGTGTACACGCCGCTGGGGCCGCAGGGTCAGGGAGTTGTGAACCTGTACGAGCAAAGACTCAAGGGATTCTCACAGCGCCAACATACGGACCGTCAGATTGCGGTCTATGCGGAACTCTTCCAGTGGCCCCTTGGCGCCGCCATTGTTCTGCTGCTGCTGGACTTGCTGCTGGGAGTCAGTGTTCGCCGACGGCTGCTGTACGCCGCGCCCGCCAAAGCGATGCTGGTGGTGGCCTTGCTCGTGGCGCTGACGATTCGGGCGTCGCCCACCGCCTGGGCGACACCGCTGACGGCGCAGGATGAATATAACAAGGGCGAGTACCCGCAGGCGCAGCGCGACTACGCCGAGAGCCTCAAGCGCGACCCCGGCAGCCGGCTGCAATTCAATCTGGGTGCCGCGGCTTACAAGGCACACGATTTCACGGCGGCCGCTACGGCGTTCAACAATGCTTTGAAGACCCGGGATGTCCCGCTGCAGCAAAGCGCCTATTACAATCTCGGTAATACCCTGTTTCGTCAGGGTGAAAAGGGCGCAGCCACTGATCCGCAGACCACCATGAAGACCTGGCAGCAATCAATTGGCGCCTACGACACCGCGCTGCAGCTGCAGCCGGCCGACCAGGATGCGAAGTTCAATCGCAGCGTGGTGCAGCGTCGACTCGATGAGCTCAAACGCCAGCAGCAGCAGAAGCAGAACGACAAGAATCCGCAGCAGAACCAGCAAAAGCAGCAGGACCAGAAGGATCAGCAGAAGCAGAAAGACCAGCAGCCCCAGCAGAACCATCCGGAACAGCAGAGCCAGCAGAACCAGCAGGGGCAGCAGAACCAGCAGAATCAACAGAATCAGCAAGGGCAGCAGCAGAATCAACAGAACCAGCCGGGGCAGCAGAGCCAGCCGAATCAGCAGGCGGGCCAGCCAGGCGGACCCACCCAACCCGAGCAGGGCCGCGCGGCCGATCAGAAAGCGCAGCAGTCGGCCGCGGCGGCGGCCCAGGACATCGGTAAGCCGGATCAGATGTCGCGCCTTGAGGCAGAACAGCTACTGGATTCTGCGAAGGGTGAGGAGGGCCATGTGCCCATCGGCATGGCCAACGGCAAGCCCACCAATGCGCCGCAGTCGCCGCTCCGGGACTGGTGATGCAAGCGACTACGCACTTCAGGGCCGTGGCGCGCAGGGCGATCTTGATTGCCTGGCTGGCATGGGGCGCGGGGCCGGTCGGCGCGGCGACCCGCTTTACCGTGACCCTCGATCCGCCCAATTTCGATGTCAACGACTCCGCCGAGCTGACCATCACGGCTACCGGGGATGAGGATGCCGTCCCGATCATTCCGCGCGTGCCCGGGCTGGTGATCAATCCGGAAGGCCAATCCAGTTCCATCCAGCAGGTCAATGGTGCCGTGCGGGCGATCTTCGCGCGCACCTATCGCGTAACCGCCAGCCATGAGGGCACGTTCGTCATTCCGCCCATCCAGGTGGGGTCGGCTACCACTGCGTCCGTAACGGTGCACGTCGGCGCCGCGGGATCCGGGAGCAGTGCGCGACGGGGCGCGGGCGCCGGGGCCGATAAGCCGGCGGTCGATTTGGCCGCGGCGACGCGCGCGGCAACACCGATGATGAAAGTGGTGGTTCCTGCCTCGCGCTTGTACGTGGGCGAACTGATACCCATCCAGATCAAGGCCTATTTTCGCGAAGGAGTGAGCGCACGGCTGGAAGGCCCGCTGGCGGCAGTCGGCGATGCCTTTACCGTGAGCGGCCTGGACAAGCGCCCCACGCAGACCCAGGAGACGGTGGGCGGAATGGATTACACCGTCCTGACCTGGAACTCGGTGCTCGGGGCACTCAAAAGCGGTGCCTATCCCATTGGCCTGGAAATGCCGGTCACCTTGAACATCCAGCTGCCGGTCACGGACTCGGATATCGACGCGCGGCTGCGCTCGCTGTTCGGGACCAATTCGCGTGGCGCCTTCATGGACGATCCGGCCTTCGGCAACCTTTTCGGACGGGTCATCCAGAAGACCATCACACTCAAACCCACGGGCACGCCCGTGACGGTACTGCCCCTGCCGGTGGAGGGAAGGCCGGCGGATTTCGCCGGTGCGGTCGGACAGTTCCAGGTCGCCGCCGCGCTGACCCCCGCTGCCGGGGTGGTCGGGGACCCGCTCACTTTCAAATTCACCGTGACCGGCAAGGGCAACCTGGCGCGGGTCAGTTCCGAGGCGCTGCACGATTCGACACAGTGGCGTGCCTATCGCAGCGAATCCAAAGTCACCGCGGACGATGACACCGGCCTGCAGGGCTTCAAGACCTTCAGCCAGCCGGTGATTCCGCTGCAGGCCGGGCAGCTCACCTTGCCGGGCGTTTCATTCAGCTACTTCGATCCGGAGGCGGCGCGCTACGTAACGCGCGCCACGCAGCCCATAAGAGTGACAGTCACCCCAGGGTCGGGAGCCGCACAGGTTGCCTCGACTCTGCAGGGTGGCCGAACGATGCCGGGTGCCGCGCCGGCAGCGGGCGCCGATGCGCTGGCGGCCGATGCGACCGTGACTCGCGAGCATTTCGCGACGCTCGAGCCGGTGATCTGGCGTCCCTGGTTTGCGGGGTCGGCGCTGGCTCCGGTGCTGTTGATGCTGGCGGCCATAACCCTGATCCGGCGTCATCAGCAGCGCCGCGGCGATCCCGCCCTGATGCTGCATGCGGCGCGGCTGGCCGCGATCAAGATCAATATCGAGTCGATGGGGGCGGCGCTGAAGCGCGGTGATGGCCCGGCGTTTTTCACGGCGGCGCGCCATGCGCTGCAGGAGCGGCTGGCGGATCTGTGGCAGGTGCCCGCCGAGTCGGTGGATCAGCAGCTGGTGGCTGCCCGGGTGCCGGGTGCGGATGGTGTGCAATTACAGGCCATCTTTGCCATGGCCGAAAAGGCCACCTACGCCGGTGAGAGTCCCGGCGCCGCCGCACTGCAGGAGTGGCAGCGTCGGGTTCTGTCGCAGTTGGATCGCCTGGAGGCGGTTACATGAGGGCGGCTTTCACCTGGGCGCTGCTGCTGATGCTGGCAGCCTGCGCGGCACGCGCCGCGGTGCCGGCGAGCGGCGCGGCTGAGCACGCCGCGGCCAGTGGCGACTATCGCACGGCCGCGCAGAACTATGAGCAGGTGCTGGCCGCGCGCGGCTTCTCGGCGCCGGTGCTGTTCAATCTCGGGAATGCGTGGCTGCGGCTGGGCCAGCCGGCGCGTGCCATCCTGGAATACGAGCGGGCGTTGGTGTTGGCGCCAGGCAGCGCGGCCATCGCCGCCAATCTCGCGGCCGCACAACAGCGCGCCGGGCTCACTCCAGCCGTGGTCGGGCCTTGGGTGGCCGCGGTGCGCAATTTCAGTTTCGACACCTATGCGTGGACGGGTCTTGCGTCGATATGGGTGCTGTGTGCGGGCGTGATTCTGCTGTACGTCAACGGTGTCGCACGGCGCTTCGCCAGATTGCTGATCCTCGTGGCGGCCGTGACGCTGTGCGTGACCGCGGATGCCGCGGCGTTGTGCTGGTCGGATCTTTACCGCGCCGTGGTGCAGGAGCCTACGGCGTTGCACCTGGCGCCGGCCGCATCCGCGGCCGCAAGTGGCAACCTGCGCGAGGGCGAGGTGGTGTGGATACAGGATAAGTTTGGCGGCTTCGAGCTGGTGCGCACGGCCGACGGCCACAGCGGTTGGGTCAACGATTCCGCCGCGGTCCCGATCCGGGTCTCGCATCCGTGAATGAGCCCGCCGCTGCGTCCGAATTGGTTGAAGTCCCCGCCTCGGAACTGGCAGCCGCCACCTTGCAGTCGCTCATCGAGTCCTTTGTGCTGCGTGAAGGCACGGAGTACGGGTTACACGACGTGCCACTGGCGACCAAAGTTGCCCAGGTCCTGCAGCAGTTGCAGCGCGGCGAGGCGCGAATTGTGTTCGATCCGGCGACCGAGTCGGTGGATATACGCGTTGTGTGACGGCGGCGAGAGTTGACAACGCGGCTATGAAGCACAATCTAGGGCAGGGCGACAGGTGATACGGCAGCGATTCAGCTGAAGGAGCCTGGGATGCAACAGGGATGGCGGGGGGCTGCAGCGCTCATAGCGCTGCTGGCGGCTGCATTACCTCAGGCGGAGGCAACATCGACCGTGCCGATGCCGAATCCTGTTCCGGCATCCTCGGCGCCGGCCGAGTTGCCCATTCCAGAGATTTCGATCACCGCACCTGAACCGCGTTATGTTGCGCCCACCTTGCGTGATCGCATCGGGCGGATCTGGGCGCCGGTGTATCTCAACGGCAAGGGACCCTTCCGGCTGGTGCTGGATACCGGTGCCAGCCATTCGGCCGTCATCTCGCAGGTGGCCGCGGAGCTTGGCCTGCCGCCTTCCGGCGCCATATTGCTGCACGGGGTGACGGGCTCCGCCACCGTGGGCTACGTCACCGTGAATACCTTTGTCGTGGGCGACATGGAATCGCACGACGAGATGCTGCCCATCGTGCCTGACGCACTCGGCGGGGCGGATGGCGTGCTCGGCACGCAAGGCCTGAGTGACAAGCGGATCTACATCGATTTCATGCATGACAAGATCAGCATCATGCACTCGCATATGACGCGTGCTGAAACGGGCTTTGCGACCATTCCACTGACGCGCACCGCCAATGGTCTGCTTGAGGTGAAGGCGTTCGTGCGGGGCATACGCGTCAATGCCATCATCGACACCGGCGGGCAGGCCACGGTTGCGAATCTCGCGCTGCTCGAGGCGTTGGAGACCCGACACCGCTACGAACGCCTGACGCGCAGCTCCATCACTGGCGCCACCGATGATGTGCAGTCGGGCGAGGACTCGGCCTTGCCGTCGGTGAACCTGGGACCGGTCACCATTCACGCGGCTTACATCACCTTCAGCGACCTGGATATCTTCGAGCGCTGGCACATGACCAATGTGCCGACCATGCTGATTGGCATCGATACCCTCGGCTTGCTCGATGTGATGGTCATCGACTATCGCCGGATGGAGCTGCAGGTCCGGACACGACATAACTAAGTTGTCGATCCAAATGCCATAAATGAGCCCTGGTTCGCGGTCGCCCGCCGGCGTCGGCGGCATCCTCGCTATAGCCATGGCCAAGGTACGCGTACAGGAACTTCGCAAGCTCACACTGCCCATCGAGACGGTGGTGGATGCCGTTCTGGAGCTGGATCGCTCCCACGGAGGCTCCCTCGCCATCGGTAAGCTCATGGAGGCGCGCATCGAGACGGGTGCCGCTCCAGGTCTGACACTCGTAGTGATCCAGGGATCAGGTGGCGCCGCGGCCGCGGTGCAGAAGCACTACACCCTGCCGGCCGTGGCCGCCGCCGCCATCCACTACTGTTTCCGGGCACGCATTCCACTGCCGCGGCAGGCAACCAAGAGCATCGAAATCGTGGGCGAGACCTTCCAGCTCACCATCCAAACCACCACCGAAGTCCTGCGCCTGCATGGCGAACTGCCCCAGGTCTCCCAAGTGGAAGTGGGCGCGCGTGCCGGCGGCGCCGAACCCATTGCCGCGACCGGGGATGCGGCGCTCGATGATCCGACCACCCCCGAAGCGTCCGAGGCGTCCGAGACGGCCGCCGCGGCCGAAAGTCAGGAAGCGGCTACCGCCGCCGCCTGATTCCGCGATCCAGCCGACATAATCTGGAAAACTGCGTCCATCTGCTGGCTCGAAGGCCAGTTTTGACCCCATCGGTCGGGTCCTCTGGCTACAATCGTCGCAGGCGCAACAACAACAAGAATTCAGGAGTGTTCGGTGACGGTAAAGGGGAGGTCGTGCGCCAAAGCACCCGCGCGCAGCGAGCGCCGCCTGTCCGATGATCGACGCTCCCGGACACTGCGGTCGCTGGCCAGCAGCAGCTTCAAGCGGCGCCGACACGGACCGCGCCGCGTCGCCGATGCCAGCATTGCGGTGACCGACTGGTACGCTCCGCAGTGGCTGGCTGCGGCAGTGCTGATCCTGATCCTGTGCGTCACCGATGCACTCATCACCCTGACACTGCTCGCGCACGGGGCGCACGAAGCGAATCCGCTCATGGATGCCATCATTCACGGGGATGGTCGGCGCTTCGTGGCCTACAAGTTCGGCCTGACCGCGGCGGGCGTGGTGCTGCTGATTCTTCTCGCCCGGGTGCGCGCCTTCGGTCGCCTGCCGGTGAGCATGTTGCTCTATGGTGTGCTGGCTGCCTACGTGTGGCTGGTCTGCTATGAATTCAGTCTGTTGCGGCACTTCGTGCCCGAATACTTCTAAGTTCAGCCCAGGCTCCAACGCTTAGATTCAGTCGCTGCGCCGGCAGCCTCGTACCCGTGACGCGTTTCATAGCACGCCCGGTTACGTTAAACTTATCCTTTGCCGCTTGCCTTTCCACTAGGGTCTGGAGTGAACAGCAGCCTGCCTTGTCGCGGGGCGCCAGCCCTTACTGAGCACCCCCCGAATGCTTGAATCCACCCCCCTGTACGGCGGCAACGCCGATTACCTCGAAGCCCTTTACGAACAGTACCTGGCCGATCCCGGCTCGGTGTCGGCTCAGTGGCGCAATTATTTCGACGGCCTGGGGCCCCGTCCGGTCGGTGAGCGTGCGCACGGTCCGATCATCGCCGGTATCGCCGCCCGCGCCACCCAGCCCGCCGGGCAGGTGGCCGCCGTGCCGGTTCCCGCGGACGCGGTCAATGGCGCCAAACAGGCGGCGGTCTCGCGCCTGATCCAGATCTGGTCGAATCGCGGCCATCTGATCGCAAAACTCGATCCGCTGGGGTTGATGAAGCGCGAACGGCCGAGGGTCCTGGAGCTGAACTACTTCGGCCTGAACGAATCGGATCTGGACTCCGAATTCTTCACCGCCTCGCGCAACGGCGCCATTCCCAAGCGCATGAAGCTGCGCCAGATCCTTGCCTCACTGGAGGGCATCTACGGCGGCACCATCGGCGCTGAATTCGCGCACGTCTCGGAGTCCGAAGAGCGGTTGTGGTTGCAGGATCAGTTCCAGGCAGGCCAGGTCAGCCGTGACTACAGCGTGGACCAGCGTCGCAACGTGCTGTGGCAGCTCACCTGTGCGGAGGGCCTGGAGCGTTACCTGCATACCAAGTACGTGGGCCAGCGCCGCTTCTCGCTGGAGGGCGGGGAGTCGCTGATCCCGCTGCTCGATGACGTCATTCAGCAGTCCGGAGTGGCCGGCGTTGAGGAGATGGTCATCGGCATGGCGCATCGCGGCAGGCTCAATGTGCTGGTGAACCTGCTGGGTAAGTCCCCGGCGGACATCTTTTCCGAGTTCGAGGGCAAGTACGATGTGGCCCACCTGCAAGGCTCGGGTGACGTCAAGTACCACAAGGGCTTCTCCTCGGACCTGAAGACTCCGGCCGGCAATATCCACGTGGCCCTGGCTTTCAATCCCTCACATCTGGAAGTCGTGAACCCGGTGGTCGAGGGCTCGGTGCGGGCTCGCCAGGAACGTCGCGGTGACACCGTCGGGGCGCGCGTACTGCCGGTCCAGATCCATGGCGATGCGGCGTTCGCCGGCCAGGGCGTGGTCACCGAAACCCTGCAGCTGTCGCAGACCCGCGCCTTCTGCACCGGTGGCACCCTGCACATCATCATCAACAACCAGGTCGGTTTCACCATCTCCGACCCGCGCGATGCACGCTCGACGATGTATTGCTCTGACGTCGCCAAGATGCTCGAGGCACCGATTTTCCACGTCAATGGGGATGATCCGGAAGCCGTGGTGTTCGTCGGACGCCTCGCCCTGCAGTACCGCATGAAGTTTCGCAAGGACGTGGTCATCGACCTGGTGTGCTACCGGCGTCTGGGCCACAACGAGGCAGATGAACCCGCCGCGACGCAGCCCGGCATGTACAAGGTCATTCGCCAGCACCCGACCACGCGCCAGCTCTATGCCGAGCAGCTGGCGGCGGCCGGCGTCGTCAGCGCTGCCGATGCCACGCAGATGATGGACCAGTTCCGCGACGGCCTGGACGAGGGCCGCCCGCAGGCACGGGCATCGCTCGGCCTGATCGGCAACAAGTACACGGTGGATTGGACCAAGTATGCGCACGTGGACATGAAGGAGCGCGTGCAGACCAGCGTGACCCCGGAGCGGCTCGCGAATCTCGGCCAACGCATCGTCGAGCGCCCGGAAGGCTTTATCCTGCATCCGCGCGTCGCGCAGGTGATCGCCAACCGGCAGAAGATGATGGCCGGGGAACTCCCTCTGGACTGGGGCTGTGCGGAGAACCTGGCATACGCGGCGCTGTTGGAAGATGGCTTCAGCGTGCGTCTGGTTGGGCAGGACGTAGGTCGCGGCACCTTCTTCCATCGCCATGTGGTGCTGCACGAGCAGAATACGGATGAATGCTACGTGCCGCTGCAGCACGTGCAGCCTCACCAGCCGCGCTTCGATGTCTACGACTCGGTGCTGTCGGAAGAGGCCGTGCTGGGCTTTGAATATGGCTACTCGACCACCGAACCCAACGCGTTGGATGTCTGGGAAGCCCAGTACGGAGACTTCGCCAACGGCGCGCAGATCATCATCGACCAGTTCATCAGCTCCGGTGAATCGAAGTGGGGGCGGCTGTGTGGCATCGTGCTGTTCCTGCCTCACGGGTACGAGGGCGCGGGACCCGAGCATTCTTCGGCGCGCCTGGAGCGCTTCCTGCAGCTGTGCGCCGAGAACAATATGCAGGTGTGCGTGCCGTCAACGCCGGCGCAGATGTTTCACATGCTGCGCCGACAGATGCTGCGCACCTTCCGCAAGCCGCTCATCGTCATGACTCCCAAGAGCATGCTGCGCAATGAGCTGTCGGTGTCGTCGCTGTCCGATCTGACCAAGGGCGCCTTTGCATCGGTGCTCGACGAGATCGATGACCTGCCCGCGGCGCAGGTGCGTCGGCTGGTGTTCTGCAGCGGCAAGGTCTACTGGGACCTGCTGAAGGTACGGCGTGCCGAAAACATCAAAGATGTGGCGCTACTGCGCATTGAACAGCTGTATCCCTTCCCGAATGAAGGCTATGAGGCGGCGGTGAAACGCTACCCGAACGTGCGCGACGTGGTGTGGTGCCAGGAGGAGCCGCAGAACCAGGGCGCCTGGTACCAGATCCGCCACCGCCTCGATGCGCTCAGCCGCAAGGACGTGCTGTACGCGGGGCGGGCACCGGCGTCGGCGCCGGCCACCGGACTTGCGAAAATTCATGAGACCGAACAGAAGCGGCTGATCGAGGCCGCGTTGCATGCAGCGGCGCACGAGGATTCGGCGGCGGCGGCCCCGGCGTCCGCGCGGGTGGCGGCCGTGAGCAGCACCCGCAAGAGTTCCAACGACCGCACGTGAGCGTCTGGAGATATTGATGAGTATTGAGATCCGAGTCCCGGCCCTGCCGGAGTCCATCGCTGATGCGACCCTGGTGGCCTGGCACAAGCAGCCCGGCGAGGCGTTCAAGCGCGATGAGAATCTCGCGGACCTTGAGACCGACAAGGTGGTGCTGGAAGTGCCGGCGCCGGCGGACGGCGTGATGGGCGAGCAGAAGTTCGCGGTCGGCACCACGGTGACCGAGGGGCAGGTACTGGCGGTGATCAACGAAGGCGCGGCGGCCGCCACGGCGGCCCCGGCCAAAGCTGCGCGCGCACCGGCCGCGCCAGCCGCGATACCCGCGGCGGCGCCAGCGGCGGCACCCGCGGAGACCGCCAAATTGAGCCCCAGCGTGCGCCGCCTGGTGGAAGAGAACGGTATCAATCCTGCCATCGTGCCGGCGAGCGGACGCGATGGCCGCCTGACCAAGGCGGATGTCACCGAGTTCTTGGACAAGAAACCCGCGGCAGCCCCGGCGCCGCCCGCGGCCAAGCCCGCCGCGCCCGTCGCGCCCCGCGTGGGTCGTGCCGAACAGCGCGTGGCCATGAGCCGCCTGCGGCAGCGAGTGGCACAGCGTCTGGTCGAGGCGCAATCGACCCAGGCCCTGCTCACCTCGTTCAATGAAGTGGACCTGGGCGCGGTCCAGGAGCTGCGGGCCCGCTACAAGGACAAGTTCGAAAAGCAGCAGGGCGTGAAGCTTGGCTTCATGTCCTTCTTCGTCAAGGCCACCATCGAGGCCTTGAAGAAGTTTCCGGTGCTCAACGCCTCGGTGGATGGCAGCGACATCCTCTATCACGAGTTCTACGATATTGGTGTCGCGGTCTCGACCGATCGCGGGCTGATGGTGCCGATCGTGCGCGATGCGGACCAGAAGAGCTTCGCGGACATCGAGAAGGAAATCACGGCCTATGCCAGCCGCGCCCGCGCCGGTCAGATCGCCATCGAGGACATCACCGGCGGCACCTTCACCATCACCAACGGCGGGGTGTTCGGCTCATTGCTCTCGACCCCCATTGTAAATGCGCCGCAAAGCGCCATCTTAGGGATGCACAAGATCCAGGAGCGACCGATGGTCGTGAACGGCAAGATCGAGATCCGCCCCATGATGTATCTGGCGGTCACCTACGATCACCGTATCATCGACGGCCGCGATGCCGTGCAGTTCCTGGTGAGCATCAAGGACAGCCTTGAGGACCCGGGCCGCATGCTGCTGGGCCTTTAGGCGGGAGATCTCATGGCTGACTCGTTTGACGTCATCGTGATCGGGGGTGGCCCAGCCGGCTATCCGGCGGCCATCCGTGCCGGACAGAATGGTCTGTCGGTCGCCTGTATCGATGAATGGAAGAATCACGATGGCAGTACCGCCTTCGGCGGCACCTGCCTGAATGCCGGCTGCATTCCCTCCAAGGCCCTGCTGGAGTCCACCGAGCTGTACCACCGTGCGCGCGAGGAGTTCGCGGTGCACGGCATCCAGGTGCCGGGGGTGAACATGGACGTCGCCACCATGCAGAAGCGCAAGTCCGGCATCGTCAAGAAGATGACCGACGGCATCATGGCATTGCTCAAGGGCGCCGGTGTCACACCGCTCCAGGGCCACGGCCGGCTGCTGCCGGGCCTCAAGGTCGAGTTCAAATCGCATCAGGGTGAGGTGCGAACTTTGAGCGCGAAACAGGTGGTGCTGGCCTCGGGCTCCGCTCCCGTGGAATTGAAGTCCGCACCCTTCGACGGCAAGCGCATCATCGATTCCTGGGGCGCGCTGGAAATCCCGGTCGTGCCCAAGCGCCTGGGCGTCATCGGCGCCGGGGTCATCGGGCTGGAACTGGGCAGTGTGTGGCGGCGCCTCGGCAGCGAGGTGGTGGTGCTCGAGGCCCTGGACACTTTCCTCGCGATTGCCGATCAACAGCTGGCAAAAGAAGCCGCCAAGAACTTCAAACGTTTGGGGATGGACATCCGCACCGGTGCCAAAGTGACCGGCGCTGTGGTCAAGGGCCAGGTGGTCCAGGTGACCTATGTGGATGCCAAGGGCGAACAGTCCCTGGAAGTCGACACGCTGGTGGTCGCCGTGGGACGCCGCCCGTACACGTCCGGCCTCTTGGCCGAAGGCACCGGCGTGCAGCTGGATGCGCGCGGCTTCGTCAGTGTCGATGACAAATGCCGCACGGCCGCGCCGGGCGTGTGGGCGATCGGCGACTGTGTCCGCGGACCGATGCTGGCGCATAAGGGCAAGGAGGAGGGCGTGATGGTCGCCGACCTCATCGCCGGGCGCTATGGGGAGGTCAACTACAAGGTCGTGCCGTCGGTGATCTACACCGCACCGGAGATCGCCTGGGTCGGCGAAACCGAGGAGCAGGTCAAGGCGAGCGGTCGGCCCTACAAGGTCGGCGTGTTCCCCTTCATGGCCAGCGGTCGGGCGCGCGCCATGGAGAGCACCCAGGGCTTCGCCAAGCTCATCGCCGATAAGGCCAGCGATGAAATCCTGGGCGTGCACGTCATCGGGCCGCTGGCCGGCGAACTCATCGCCGAGGCGGTGCTCGCCATGGAGTACTCAGCCAGTGCCGAGGATCTGCAGCGTACGATCCACGCCCATCCGACACTTTCCGAGGCGCTGCATGAGGCGGCGCTGGCCGCCGACAAACGTGCCATCGACAATCTCAACCGCTGAGCGGCCCGCCAGGTCATGATCGCGGCGCCCAGCTTTGCGGCCATCCAAGCGGCCCGGGAGCGGATCGCGGGCAGCATCCGCCGCACGCCCGTTCTCAGCAGTGATTTCCTCGATCAGGAAGTCGGGGCGAAACTGTTCTTCAAATGCGAGAACCTGCAGGTCTCCGGAGCCTTCAAGGCCCGCGGGGCCTTCAGTGCCGTCCTGAACCTGCCAGCGGCACTCGCGGCCCGCGGGGTGGTGACCCACTCATCCGGCAATCACGGTGCGGCATTGGCGCTGGCGGCGCGCTCGCGCGGCATCGCCGCCTACGTGGTGGCGCCCCGCACGACGCCGGCCAGCAAGCAGCAGAACATGCGCCGCTATGGCGCCCAACTGCAGCTGTGCGAGCCCACGCTGGCCGCTCGTCAGGCGGCGGCGGATGAAATCATCGCCGCGACCGGTGCCACGTTGATTCATCCGTTCGACAATGCCGACGTCATGGCGGGGCAAGGCACGGTGGCGCTGGAGCTCCTGGAGCAGGTGCCGGACCTGGATGCGATCCTCTGCCCCATTGGCGGCGGTGGTCTGATCAGCGGCGCGGCCGTCGCGGCCCATGGCGTGAATGCGGGCATCAGGATTCTGGGCGCCGAGCCTGCCGGCGCCGACGACGCCTGGCGCTCGCGCAGCGCCGGCGTGATCACGCCCGTCGCCCAGCCTGCGTCGTTGGCCGACGGCCTGCTCGCCACCATCGCGGCGAGCACCTTCGAGGTCATCCGCACCCAGGTGCAGGCCGTGGGCACCGTCAGCGAGGCGCAGCTGGTGGCGGCCATGCGACGGGTGTGGGAGGAGCTGAAGATCATCATCGAGGCCTCCTCCGCCGTGCCGGTGGCCGCCCTGCTGAATGGATCTCTGCCGGTGGCCGGGCTGCGCGTCGGCGTGGTGCTGACCGGCGGCAATGTCGACCTGCAGCGGCTGCCCTGGAAGCAGGATTAGCGTAGGCGCGCGTGCGCCAACTGCACCAGCAGCAGTTCCAACTTCGCGGGCTTCAAGGGATAGGGCAGCGTGTGGCGCAGCCGCAAGGCCCCCAAGCGGGTGCGCACCAGGGCCAGCCGCGGCTTCTCGGAGCAGAACACGCGCACCAGGTGCGGCCATTTGCCGTGCACCTCGGCGAGCAGCGCCAGGCCAGACCCGTCGGTGAGGCGCTCGCACGCCACGATCACGTCAAAACCCGGTCCATGGCGCAGCAAGTGCAGGACCTGGGCCTTGCTGGTCGCCGTGGCGAGTGGCTGCCGACCGCCGACCCGGGCGACGCAGTGCTGCAGCATGGCCTGGTCGGCATCCACCAAAAGAGTCTTCACCGGTCAATCATATCGCACTGCAACATCAGCGTGTTCGGCGGACTGCGGAAACGTTGGGCACAGCCTGCAGGCGCCGGCTGAGTTTTTCCAGCTCTTCGAGGTTCGAGACGCCCAGCCGGAAGGCGACCCGCGCGATGCGGTCCTCGTCGGTGAGTGTGTTCATGCCCTCGATGCTCAGGTGCTCCTGCGCCACCACGTCGGTGATGTCGCGCACCAGGCCGCGCCGGTCATAGGCAAACACCACCAGTTCGACTTGCATCATGTCCTGGGTCCCGCTCGACCACTCTACCTGCAGCATGCGCTCGGGTTTCTCAGCACGCATGCGCGCGAAGTTGCGGCATTCCGCACGGTGGATGGTGACCCCGCGCCCCACGCTGATGTAGCCGACGATGGGCTGCGGGCGCAGCGGCGCACAGCAGCTGGCGAGCGTGATGGGCAGGTCACCGACCCCCTCGATGTCTATCGGATGGCGCCGTGCGGTGCTGGCCGGGCGTGCTTTGCGCACCGGCAGGTCAGGGGTTGCCGGCCGCACCAGCCGCAGCAGTGCCTGGGACAGCTGCGTCGCCGTGATCTCGCCCTCACCCAACAGCTGGTAGAACTCATCCGGGTCCTGGCCGCGCAACTCGCCTATGAGTGCCGGCAGCAAGCTGTCATCGGCGCCGGCGCGCGCCATCTCGCGCTCGGCGATGGAGCGACCGGCCGCACGGTTGTCACCGGCGTCCTGACGCCGAAACCAGGCGCGTACCTTGGTGCGGCTGCGCGCGGAGGCCAGGTATCCCAGTTCGGGGGCCAGCCAGTCGCGGCTGGGCGCCGGGTGTTTACCGGCGATGATGTCCACGACTTCGCCGTTGCCCAGATGGTAGGTCAGCGGCACGATGCGGCCGTTGACCTTCGCGCCGCGACAGCGATGGCCGAGATTGCTGTGGACCTGGTAGGCGAAATCCAGCGGCGTGCCGCCGCGTGGCAGCTCGATGACTTCGCCCTTGGGCGTCAGGGCGTAGATATGGTCGGCGAAGATCTGGCCGCGCAGACTCTCCAGCGCATCCGGCTCTTCCTCGGGTTGCTCGCCCGGGTGCAGCAGGCGCCGCACCGCCTCGATCTTGCGCTGGTACTCGGCGTCGTGCGCGCCCCCTTCCTTGTATTGCCAATGGGCCGCGATGCCCAGCTCGGCGTGCTCGTGCATCTCGCGGGTGCGGATCTGGATCTCGACGCTGCGCCCCTCAGGTCCGACCACCGCAGTGTGAATGGAACGGTAATGGTTGTCCTTCGGGGTGGCGATATAGTCATCGAACTCGGCGGGTATGTACTGCCAGTCCCCGTGCACGAGGCTGAGCGCGGCATAGCAGTCCGCCACCGAGTCCACCACGATGCGCACGGCGCGAACGTCGAATATCTGCTCGAACGGCAGATGTTTGCGCAGCATCTTGCGATAGATACTGAAAATATGTTTGGGCCGGCCGTAGACCTGCGCCGTGACGCCCGCGGCGCTTAGGCCGCGGCGCAGGCCCGCGCAGAACTCCTCGATGTAGCGTTCACGGTCGGCGCGCTTCTCATTGAGTGCGGCGGCCAGCTGTCGGTATTCCTCCGGCTCCAGGTATCGAAACGCCAGGTCCTCCAGCTCCCATTTCAATTGCCAGATGCCCAGCCGGTTCGCCAGCGGCGCAAATATCGCCCGCACCTCGGTCGCCAGACGCTCGCGTTCGGCTAATTCCAGGTCGCGGGCGTGGCGCAGCCTGACCAGGGCTTCCGCCAGGCGCGCCAGTACCAGTCGCTGATCGCCGACCACGGCCAGCAGCATCTTGCGCACGGTCTCGGCCTGATGGGCATCAAGCCCACGCTGCGGCTTCCAGTCCCGTGACAGACCGATTTCACCCAGCCGCTGCAGGTCGATGGCGACATGCGCGGCGCCCGCTCCCAGCAGCCGCTCGAGGCTCTCAGGCGTAACGCCCGCACGGCCCAGCAGCGGCTGTGCCAGCACCGCTGCCGCCAGCTGCGTATCACCGGTCAGGGCACCGATGACTTCGGCCGACTCGGTGGCCAGTGCCATGGCGGCCTCGGGCGCATCGCTTGCGGGCGCGACGGCCGCGCGCATCGTCGCAATGGCGCTGCGCAGCTCCGGCGGACAAAGTTGGGCGGCTTCCAACGGCCCGATCTCCTCGTGAACTGAAGGACACGCGCGACGTGTCGCTGCGCGCGGAATGCAGCTATCATACCTGCCTCAGTCGCAGGCTGTGCCTGCAGCATTCAACACAGTGCAATACGAAGGCTATGGACCGGGCGGCACTGCCGTTCTGATCGAGTGCTCGGCCGCGGAGCGCCATGATCTGGCCGCGCATCTGCGTCGGGTTTTCGCTGCACACGGGGGCCATCTTGGCGCCAGGGGTTCGGTGTCGTACCTGTTTGCCCGGACCGGCGTGCTCACCTATGCGACCGGATCCGATTTGGCGGAACTGGCGCTGGCGGCAGGGGCCGAGGACGTGCAGACCGTGAGCGGAGGCATCGAGATTCTCACCGACCCGGAAGATTTCCTGAGCGTGCAGACCGCCCTCGCGGCGGCCGGGTTCGTCGCTCTGACGGCGCAGATCACCCAGCGACCCGCCAGCACCATCGAGTTGAGCGGCGCGGCGGCGGATGCCATGCGGACCTTCGTGACCGGCCTGGGGAACGTCGCCGCAGTCCAGGGCATCTATACCAATGCACGGTTTTCGTAAGTGAGTTCCTGGCGGCAGTTCGATCCGGATGCGCTCCGCAGCGCGACGCCGCTGAGTACCGCGGCGCGAGTGCGGGTGCTGGGCCTTGATCCCGGTTCACGGCGCACCGGTTTCGGTGTCATCGACTGTGAGGACAACGGGCACACCCACATTGCCAGCGGCTGCATCGCCGCGCAGGGTGAGGCCATCGCCACGCGCCTGCGGACGATCTTCGAAGGCATCGAGAGCCTGATCGCGACTTACCGGCCTGATGAAGTTGCCATCGAGCGCGTGTTCGTCAATCGCAATGTGGACAGCGCGATGAAGTTGGGCCAGGCGCGCGGCGCCGCGCTGTGCGCGGTGCCGGCAGGCACCGCGGTGTTCGAGTACGCACCGCGCGCCATCAAGCTCGCGGTGGTGGGCTCCGGGGGCGCGGAGAAAGGGCAGGTGGCGCACATGATGAAAGTGTTGCTGCAGCTGGCGCTGGTGCCGGGCCCGGATGCGGGTGATGCACTGGCGGTGGCCCTGTGCCATGCCCACAGCCGGCGCCTGCGTTTGCTGGTGGCGAGTTGATCGGTTTCCTGCACGGGCGCATTGCGGCCAAGACTGCCCCGGCCGTGACGCTGGATGTCGGCGGCGTGGGCTATGAGCTCGAAGCGCCCATGTCCACCTTTCTGAATCTGCCCGCAGTGGGCGAGACCGTCCATCTGATCACGCACCTGGTGGTGCGCGAGGACGCCCATATCCTCTACGGTTTTGCCACCGAGGAGGAGCGGCGACTGTTCCGCAACCTGCTCAAGGTCTCGGGCGTCGGCCCGAAGATTGCACTCGGCGTGCTCTCGGGCATGAGTGTTGAGGGCTTCACACGCTGCGTGTTGGGTGAAGAGGTAACCACTCTGACCCGCATACCCGGTATTGGGCGCAAGACCGCCGAGCGACTCATCATCGAAATGCGTGACCGGGTGCAGACCGCGTCGGCGGGTTCGGGCCTGCCGGCGCTGCGTCCGGCCGGGGATCCCCACAGCGAGGCCTTCGACGCTCTGGTGGCGCTACAGTACAAGCCCGCCGAAGCGAGCCGCTTGCTCAAGGGCATCGCGGCCGGTACACATTCGACGGAGGAACTCATCCGGCTGGCGCTCCAGGGTGCAATCCGTGAGTGACAGGGGGGCGACTTGGATCCATCGCGTATGACCGGCACCCAGGCGCAGCCCGGCGAGGAGCAGCAGGAT
>DASZCK010000056.1:0-2666 GCA_035943195.1 Steroidobacteraceae bacterium | reverse complement strand
GTTCTTGGCAAGGCCTTCCGCGCCTTTCATCGCCTGCGCGACCGCCGGACGGCTGGTGATCTCCGGAGGCACGTTGATAACCGGATATGTCAATCGGCGTTCAAATTTGACCCCGTATCGGCGTCCAATTTTGACCCCTTTGAGCGGCGTGGTTTGACGGTAGCGCTCGCCTCGTCGGAGCTGGCCGGGATTGCGGAGACGTGGCGAGCGCGGGTTGTGTGATCGTCGTCGCGGCTTTTGAAGCGCCAACTGTCGTTGCCGGTTTCCACGATGTCGCAATGGTGGGTCAGGCGGTCGAGCAGCGCGGTGGTCATCTTGGCATCGCCGAACACGCTGGGCCATTCGCCGAACGCGAGATTGGTTGTGACGACGATGGACGTGCGCTCGTAGAGCCGGCTGACGAGGTGGAACAGGAGCTGGCCGCCTGATTGAGCGAACGGCAGGTAGCCGAGCTCGTCGAGGACGATGAAGTCCATCCGGGTCAAATGCTCGGCAATACGACCCTGCCGTCCGTTGCGGGTCTCGATCTCGAGGCGGTTGACGAGGTCGACCACGTTGTAGAAGCGCCCGCGTGCCCCGGATCGGATGCAGCTTCTGGCAATAGCTATGGCCAGATGGGTCTTGCCGGTGCCGGTGCCGCCGACCAACACGGCATTGCGTTGCTGGGCGATGAACCCGCCGCTGGCGAGATCATTGACCAGTGCCTGGTTGATGGGTGTGCCCTCGAACTGGAAGTCCTCAAGGTCCTTGGCAAGCGGCAGTTTGGCGATGGTGAGCTGGTACTTGATCGAGCGAGCCTGCTTCTCATTGATCTCGGCGTTGAGCAGGTCGCCGACAATACGCTGGGGTTCGTGCTGGCGCTTGACGGCGGTCGTCATGATCTCGTCGAAGGCGGCCTTCATGCCGTAGAGCTTGAGTTCACCCATGAGGTCGAACAGTTGAGTACGTTCCATCAGATGGTTCTCCTGAGGTTGTCGTAACGGGCACAGTCGGCAATCGGGGCATGGCGCAATGTCAGCGCAGCCGGGGTGAAGATGTTGGCTGGCGGCGCAGGATCACGCTGGCGGGCCAGGATGTTGAGCACGACATCGGCGGAATGAACGCCGTGGGCGATCGCCTCGGCGCAGGCCGCCTCGACGGCTGGCAGACCGTCGGTCAGAACCGCGTTGAGAATATCGACCATCTGCCGATTGCCATCGTCGGCACCAGCGAGCTTGCGCCTTACACGTTCGATCGCCGCCGGCAGCACCCAGTCCTTGAAGGGAGCGCCGTTACGCAAGGCGCCGGGTTTGCGAGCCAGCACCGGCACGTAATGCCAGGGATCGTAGGTCGTCTCGCCGCGGCCGAAGGAGCGTGGATGCTCGGCAACGATGCGTCCGTCCTGGCGGATCACGATGCGGTCGGCATAGGCATGGACCTCGACAGGCCGTCCGACGGCGCTGGCCGTGACCGAGTATTTGTTGTTGTCGAAGCGCACCAGGCAGGTCTTCGAGACCGATGCCGGCACCGCGTGGAATCCGTCGAACCGGCCGGCATAGGGAACGAGCTTCGGCCGTTCGGCTTCGAACACCTCCCAGATCGTCTGTTCGGTCAGCTCTGGATGCCGGTGCGCTTTGGCGTAGGCGATACACTTATCCAGCAGCCATGCGTTCAACTCGTCGAGGGTTTTGAACCGCAGCCTTGGCGTGAAGAAGCGCTCCCGGACAAGCCCAACCTGGTTCTCGACCTGGCCCTTCTCCCAGCCCGACGCCGGTGTGCAGGCCACCGGATCGACCAGGTAGTGGCTGCACATCTGCATGAAGCGGCGGTTATAGAGACGACCCTTGCCGACGAAGATCGTCTCCACCGCGGTCTTCATGTTGTCGTAGATGCCGCGTCCGCAGGTGCCCTTGAACAGGGCGAACGCCCGGTCGTGGGCGTCGAACACCATCTCTTGCGTCTCGCGCGGATAACATCGCACAAACAGCATGCGGCTGTGGCAGAGCCGGACATGCGCAGCCTTGACGATCACCGTCACGCCATTCAGCAGAACCACCTCGTGGCTCCAGTCGAACTGATAGGCTTCTCCAGGCGCAAAGCTCAGCGGGACATAGGCCGCGGCCGTCGATTGTCCGCGCTCCTTGCTCCATCGCCTGGCGTAGCGCCGCACGGCATCGTAACCACCGTCGTAGCCGCGCCCGCGCAGCTCTTCGAAGATCCGGATCAATGTAAGCTGCTCGCGAGCAGACTTGGCCGCGTTCCCTGCCAGCAATCCGTCGAGTTCTGCTGCCCATCGTCCCAGCTTTGGACGCGGCTGGACCACACGCTCGTACTCGAATGAGGTCTCGCCCGACCTCAGCACCTTCCGGACCGTGTTCCGCGACACCTTCAGGTCCCGGGCGATCTCCTTGATCGTCTTGCCCTTGATGAAGTGCTCACGCCGTATCCGGGCAATTGTCTCCACGACCAGCATCCCCGACCACCTGCTTCATGACAAAGCAGGCAGCGCAACAGATCAACCTGTAGGGGGTCAATTTTGGACGCCGATCCCCCGGCTTAGGGGGTCAATATTGCAGGCCGAATGACACTTCTGCTGCTCTTCGCGTTCGCGCTTCATTTTTTCAAGGGTCGGCCCTGCCGCCATTATCGCGCCGACGATAGCTGGCATGAGTTGACCGATTTTGATC
>DASZCK010000055.1:0-10435 GCA_035943195.1 Steroidobacteraceae bacterium | reverse complement strand
ATAGGCATCCTCATAGGGATTCGAAATCGTGAGCTCCTTCAGCGCCACATCGGCCGCTGCTCGATCCCCAGATTTGATGGCCTCCTGCAGCAACTTGTACGCTTTGATGAAAGGAGGCTGCGCACCCGTCGTTGCTTCGCCGACAAACTTGAACTTCCAGACCGAGCTGGACTCAATCGGTTTTCCGTTCACCGTGCCTGGCTCAATGGTGGCCCTCTCGATGGCCTGGATGGCGGCCGCTTCGAGCTGCTTACTGCCGGTAGACTGCGTCACCGCGACTTCGAACGGCCTGCCTCTTGCATCCACCATGAAGTTCAGTACCACCCAGCCTTCCGAGTCGACATTCGGGTACGCATCACATTCTCTGCCCGCAATCCGGGTGAGCCCGGACCCCGTATCGTCGTCGCAGCCCGACCACGCGAATTTCTTGATGCGTGGCGCCTTGAAGACATCGACGGGTATACGCTCGGTGGAGATCTGTGCATGGACATGAACGGCAAACAGTGCCGAGGCGAGGTACGTCAAAAGGATAGGTTGACGGCGCCGTCGCGTTGAGTGACGTGACATGAATGATTCCTGGCCCGCGGCCGCTACTCTGCCTCGGCCCGGATCGGCTGACGCATCAGGGTGCGCACCACCTCATCGGCGTGCACGCCCTCGTATAGAACGCGATACACACCTTCACACAGCGGCATGTCCACATTCTCGCGCTGCGCGACCAGGCGCACCGCGCGGGCGGCGCGCACGCCTTCGACCACCTGGCCGATCTCCGCGCGCGCCTGCTCGATGTTGCGACCCTGCGCCAGCAGCAGCCCGAAGCGGCGGTTGCGGCTCTGGTCATCGGTACAGCTGAGGACCAGGTCGCCGAGGCCCGCGAGGCCCATGAAGGTTTCGCGTTTCGCGCCCAGGGCCACACCCAGTCGCACCATTTCGGTAAGTCCCCGGGTGATGAGCGCGATGCGACTGTTGGCGCCGAACCCCAACCCGTCCGAAAGTCCCGCCGCCAGGGCGAGTACGTTCTTCACGGCGCCACCGACCTCGACTCCGACGATGTCCGTGGAGGTGTAGGCACGGAAACTCGGCGAGGAGAGATCCTGCGCCAGCGCGGCGGCAAAGCCGGCATCGGACGAGGCCACCGTCATGGCGGTGGGCAGGCCCGCGCCGACTTCGGAAGCGAAGGTTGGACCGGAGAGCACCGCAAAGGCACGACCCGTTCCCAGCGTGTCGCGCGCCACCTGCTGCGGCAGCAGGCCGCTTTGTGCCTCGAAGCCCTTCGTCGCCCATGCCAGCCGCATCTGCGGTGCGAGCAGCGGGCGGATCTGGTTCAGCAGGTCTCGAAAGGAATCACTGGGAACGGCCACCAGCACATCGAGCGCGCCGGCCAGCGTCGCAACGAGATCCGCGCCGACGCTCAACGACTCGGGAAAGTCGCCCTTGGGCAGGTAACGTCGGTTGGCGCGCTCACGCACCATCTCGGCCACCTGCTCAGGATCGCGCCCCCAGAGACGCGTGGCCTTGCCGCTGCGCGCAAACTGGATCGCCAACGCCGTGCCCCACGATCCTGCGCCGAGCACGGCAATCGGCGACCCCGACTGCGCCAATCCGGGGGCGACCTGCACCGGACTAGTTCGTCGTGGCGGGGGTCTGAGTGCGCGCGTCGGCCAGCGCACGCTCGTACAGCGCCTCGAAGTTCACCGGCGGCAGCAGGAACTGCGGGAAGCCGCCCTGCGTGACCAGGTTCGAGACCGCCGCGCGGGCGAACGGGAACAGCACATTCGGGCAGATGGTGCCGATGGCGCGGCGTGCATCATCGTCGGTGAGATTGCGCATCAGGAAGGCACCGGCCTGTTTGACCTCCACCAGGAACATGGTGGATTCGTTCTGCTTGGCCGAGACGGTGACGGTCAGCACGATTTCGCGCAACTCCGGCGTCAGTATGTTCACCCCGGTGTGCAGGTCGAGGTTGATCTGTGGGTTCCATTGGCCGTCGAGGCGCGGACCATTGGGGGCCTCGTACGAGCAATCCTTCAGGTACACCGCCTGCAGGGCCAGCTGGCTGCCGGTGGCATTGGGATCACCCAGTACCGGCGCGGTCGACCCGGCGTCGCCATTGTTGTCAGTCATCGATTCGTCTCCTGTAAAAGCGGATCCAGTCCCCCCGAGTCATCGAGCGCGACCAGCTCATCGCAGCCCCCGATGTGGGCCTGGTTGATGAAAATCTGCGGCACCGTGCGTCGCCCGCTGCGCGCGACCATCTCCTCGCGGGCACCGGGCCGCGCTTCGACATCGATTTCCTCGATCTCGACGCCCTTGGAAAGCAGCAACTGGCGGGCCTGCGAACAGTAGGGGCACCAGCCGGTGGCGTAAAATTCGACCTTGGGCGCAGCCATTGCGTGATCCCGGCGCGGCCCGCGTTCAACCCTTGGCGAGCGGCAGGTGTTCGGCCCGCCACGTGGCGAGGCCCCCGCGCAGGCAGAACGCCTTGGTGAACCCCTGCGCCGTGAGCTTGCGTACGACTATCGGCCCGCTGCTCTCATCGGCGCCATAGACAACGACCGGTTTCTCACGGTGCTTCTTCAGAGTCTCGCTGGCTTTCGGCAGCTGCTCGAAGGGCATCTGGCGGGCGCCACTGATGTGCCCGGCGGCAAAATCATCGAGGCTGCGGACATCCAGCACCAGCGCTCCCTGGTTCATCAGTCGGATCAGCTCCTGGGGCGAAATCGCGCTGATTCCCTGCATGCGCAGGTAGTACTCGTAGGCGAGGACGATGAGCGCGGCGACCACCGCGCCGCCGACCAGCAGGGGGTGATGTCCAACGTATTCGGTCAGCCTATCCATCCAGCACGTCCCGCGGGCACACCTGCAAAAAAGGGCGCGTAGTATAACGAGCATGGGTCAATCGCGTCGCTTTGTGCTGCGGGTCGGTTGCGCGGCCGTTGCCGCCACGGCCCTGGTGGGCCCGGGGGGTGCCGCGGCGCCGCCGGCCCAGCCCCCGTCCCTGACGGCGCCCGCCGGCAGCCGCCAGGCGCAGACCGAAGCACAGTTGCAGGCGCTGAAGGCCCAGATCAGCGCCATCCGCGACAAAGTCAGCCACGACGCCGTCGAATCCGACCGGGCCGCCCAGCAGCTGCAGGCCGCGGAAGTTGCCGTCGCCGCCGCCCGCGGCCGGCTGGCCGACCTGCGCCACGAACGAGCCCTGCGCAGCGCCGACCGCGCCACCGCCTTGACGCAAAGACGCAGCCGCGAAACAGCGGTGGCCGATCTGCGCGCGGGCCTGGCCGAGCAGATGCGCGCCGCCTACATGATCGGCCGGGAAGAGCCCCTGAAACTGCTGCTGAACCAGCAGGATCCGGCCCGGGCCGGCCGGATGTTCGCCTACTACAGCTATTTCGGCCGCGCGCGCGCCGGGGTGATCCAGGGCATCGACAGCGACATCAAGTCGCTGGCCGCACTCGATGCGCAGCTGGCGACGGACGAACAGCGGCTGGACGGGCTGCAGACCGCCAGTGCCGATGAGGTCGCGACGCTCGAAACGGCCCGCGCCCAGCGCGATGCGGCCCTGGTGGCCATCAAGGCCGAGTCCCGCAACAGCGCCCAGGCGTTGCAGCGCCTGCAGGCCCAGCAGGGGGCGCTGACCGCCCTGCTGCGCGACCTGAAGCGCGCGCTGCAACCTTTTCCCAGTGATGCCAACGGCGCCTTCAGCACCCTCCGGGGTCGGCTGACCTGGCCCGTCGGTGGCCACCTCGCCGCCCGCTTTGGTCAGGTGCGCGCCGGGGGCCTGAAATGGGACGGCATGCTGATCGACACCGAAAGGGGGGCGGATGTCCGGGCGGTCTACCGCGGTCGGGTGATCTACGCCGACTGGCTGCCAGGCCTCGGGTTGCTCACCATAATCGACCACGGCGACGGCTACCTCAGCCTGTATGGCCACAATGACCGGCTCTACAAGGCGGTCGGCGACACGGTATCCGCCGGGGATGTGATTGCGGCCAGCGGGGACAGCGGGGGCAGCAGCCGACCCCAGTTGTATTTCGAAATCCGCAAGGGCAGCCGACCGGTCGATCCGGGGCCCTGGTTCCGGCAGGCAAGCCCAACCAGCTAGATATTGTTGCATCGCAACAGAAGCGCCGGCTGCGCTGTCCCACGGCGGCAGCGCCGGGAATCTGTGTGACCATTATGCAATTCGCCAACTGGCGCAAGGTACCCGTCAGCCGCATTTGCGATGTTTGCTGGCATGGCCGGTACTGTCTCGATCGAAGGCATTGCGAACGTTTGGGGATTCCTGGATTCCTTCGCGCAGCTGTTCCGCGCGCTATTGCCGCGCGCCTCCAACGTCGCAGTCTTCAGCGCGGCGGGCCGTTTGCGCTGGTCGGCCGATGCCACCCTGGGTCCGGACCTGGTCACCCGCGTGGACGCCATGCTGCCGGTGGCGCGCGATGGCAGCGCCGGCGAGGGCACACTCGAGATCATCGGCGGCCAGCCGGCGTATCTGTTCTGGATCCGCGGCGATGACCGCAATCTGCTGGCCGTGGCGGCGGTGCTGTTACGGGCCGGCCCGAACGAATCCGAACCGCGTCCCTTCAACTTCGCCTACTCCCTGCTGCGACCCGCGCTGGAGTGCCTGCGGCGCGAACTGATCGCCATGCACACCATCGAAGATCTCAGGAACTCGATGGGCGAACTGGATGAAGACCTGGAGGTGCTGCTGGCCGATGCCGCGGACGCCAACATGGCCGCCGACTGCGCCGATGAGCTCAAGAGCCTGCTGCAGCGGATCGTGGGCCATCTCAAGTGCACCGTGGCCGCGCTCATCGTTCCGGAAAAGGGCATCGCGCTGGTGCGTGGCGCCAATGATTCGAAGGCCGACGGCCAGCTGATCGCGCGCGCCCACCGGCAGCTGCTGCAGATCGCGGCCGGCAGCGCCCAGCCGGTGATTCTCAACGACCCGCAGAGCGGCCCGCTGGCCAATGTGATTTTCAGCCGCGCGCTGGTGTGTCCGGTACGCAACGGCAGTGGCCGCGGCATGGGCGTGATGGCGCTGCTGCGTGATCCGCTGGTGCCGGCGTTCCGCCCGCGCGATGGCCGGGTGGCGGAAATCCTGGCGCGTCGCGCTGCCGTGGTCGTGGCCGGTCACTACGATGCGCTGAGCGGGCTCTACACCCGCACCGCCTTCGAACAGCGGGTGCGTTCGATCGTCGCCGAACGCAACCTCAACAGCACGCCCTGGAGCGCGCTGTACGTGAACTGCGACCGCCTGCACGTCATCAACGACAATCACGGCATGCATGTCGGCGACACCGTCATCGGACAGCTCGGTGAGCTGATCCGCGGCCGCCTGCCGCCCGGCGCGCTGGCCGCGCGCATTTCCGGTGACCGCTTCACGGTGCTGCTGCCCACCGAAGTCGAGGACGCGAGCCGCTTCGCCGAATCGCTGCGCGTGGGCGCCGAGATGCTGAGCGCGCTGCATCCGGGCAAGGACATCAGCATCACCATCAGCATCGGTGTCGCGCCCCTGGAGAATGGGCGTGGCGGCGAACTGGCGCACTCGCTGGCGGCGGCCGAAACCGCCTGCAAGGCGGCCAAGGACCGCGGCCGCAACCGGGTCGCGACTTACCAGGTCGCCGATGAGAGCATCATCCGCCGCTTCTCGGACATCGATGTGGTGACCCGCGTGCGCGAAGCCCTGCTGCACAACCGGCTGCGGCTGGATGCCCAGGCCATCGCACCCTTCAACGAATCCAAGCACAAGCCGCCGCACTTCGAACTGCTGTTGCGCATGATCGGTCGTGACGGCACCGCGCTCGGCCCCGACACCTTCATGTCGGCGGCGGTGCGCTACCAGATGATGGCCGACATCGACCGCTGGGTCGTGAAGCGCGCCATCGAACTGCTCAAGCCCTACAGCGAAAAATTGCAGAGCCGTCCCTGCGTGTTCTCCATCAATTTCTCCGGCCAGTCCTTGGGCGATGACGAGTTCCCGGACTTCCTGTTCGACAGCGTCAACAAGAGCGGCATCAATCCGCGGGTCTTCTGCTTCGAACTCACCGAGAACGCCACCATCCTCAACCTCGCGCGTGCCGAGGTGGTGATGCGTCGGCTGCGGCGCATGGGTTGCGAGGTGGCACTCGACGACTTCGGCACCGGTCTTTGTTCCCTGTCCTACCTGCGCCAGCTACCGGTCACGATGCTGAAGATCGACGGCAGCTTCGTCCGCGATGTCACCCGCGACCCGCGTGCCGACAGCATGGTCCAGGTCATCGCCCAGCTGGCTCGCACCATGTCGCTGGACACCGTTGCGGAGTATGTGGAGACTGATGAGATCCGCGAGCGGATCGCCCAACACGGCGTCGACTATGCGCAAGGCTACGCCATCGGGCGGGCCGAGCCGTTCGATGAAGTCCTGAAGCGTCTGCCCCAGCTCAATGGCGGCGTGCCGGATGCCAAACCCGCTGCCAAGGAGCTGACCGCGGTGCTGGTGTCGGGAGGCGGCTGACAGCTGACCCGCCAACGCTCCGCGCGCGAGCCATTTTCTGGGGTTGAGTCTTGGGCGTACTGCACTTCCTGATCGATACCTTCCTGCATCTGGATCGGCATCTGGTCGATGTCGTCGCGCTCTACCACGCCTGGATCTACGGCATCGTCTTCGTGCTCATCTTTGCCGAGACCGGCCTGGTGGTTACCCCATTCCTTCCGGGCGACTCGCTTCTGTTCGCGATCGGCGCGCTGGCGGCGATCGACACCTCCGGCAGTCTGCACGCGCCGCTGATGTGGGCACTGGTATGCGTCGCCGCGATTCTCGGCAACACCAGCAACTACGCCATCGGTCGGGCCGTTGGTCCGCGGGCATTTTCCGGCCGGGTGCCACTGCTCAAGCCCGAACACCTCAAGCGCACCGAGGCGTTCTTCGTCCGCCATGGCGCGCTCACGATCCTGCTGTCACGCTTCATGCCGCTGCTGCGCACTTTTGCGCCCTTCGTGGCGGGCATGGGTCGTATGCCGTATCGCACCTTCCAGGGCTACAACATTGCCGGCGGCATTGCCTGGGGGACTCTGTTCGTCTGGGGCGGGTTCCTGTTCGGCAACATCCCGCTGGTGAAAAACAACTTCGGGCTGGTGACGGTGGCGATCATCGGCGTGTCATTGCTGCCGATGGCGTGGGCGGTTCTCAGTCGGCCACGCTGACGCGGTTGCGACCTTCGCGCTTGCTGCGATAGAGCGCGGCATCCGCCCCGCGCAGCAGGGCCTCCGCCGCGGCGCCGGGCGGACCGGCGTCGCCCGCAAGCGCGCCGACTCCGAAACTCGCGGTGTAGCGCACTTCGCCCGATTCGGTGCGCACCACACTGCCTGCGCACAGCTCGCGCAGCCGCTCCGCCACGGCCGCCGCCCGCGTCAGGTCGGTGTCCGGCAGCACCAGCACGAACTCCTCGCCGCCGTAGCGCGCGACCCAGTCGACGCTCGCACGAATCGCGCTGCGCGCCAGGCCGACGAAATGCTTGAGCACGTCGTCTCCTGCCTGGTGGCCGTGCTGGTCGTTGATCGCCTTGAAGAAGTCGAGGTCCGCGAGGATGGCCGCCAGGGGCCGCGCCTTACGCCGCGCCTGCTCGACCTCCTGTACGAGCTCCTCGTTCAGGTAGCGACGGTTGTACGCATCCACCAACGGATCTATGACGGACAGGCGCTGGATCTGCGCGTTCGCATCGCGCAGTGATTGCTCCAGACGCACGATGCGGCGACCCGCGGCCAGGCGCGCCAGCAGCTCCGCCTCATCGGCGGGTTTGCGGACATAGTCATCGGCACCGGCTTCAAGACCGATGACCACGCTGCGCGTGGATATCTGGCCGGTGAGGACCAGGATGTACAGGTATCCCGGCAGGCGGGTGGCACGCACCCTGCGGCACAGCGTCGGGCCGTCCATGCCGGGCATTTCCCAGTCCGTGACCATGAGCTGGAAGCGCCCGGTGGCGAGCTTCTCCAGAGCGGTGGCGCCGTCGCTGGCGGTTTCCACCTCGAAGCCACCCCGGCGCAGCATGCGCTGCGTCATCAGGAGCTGCGTGGGCTCATCCTCCACCAGCAATAGGCGCAGCGGCGTTTCGGTGGTCACTGGAAGATGACCTCGATGACGCTGGCGCATTCGCCCACCGCCGCGCGGATCTGATCGACGACCCCGGCGAGCTCCGCGGCGGGCGCCACCAGTGCGGTGTGCTCCAGCGCCAGCGAGAGGTCGGTGATGCGCTGGGCGCACACGCTCCCGGCCCCGCCTTTGAGCTTGTGCGCCAGGGCCTTTATCTGCGTGCGGTCCTCGCTCACAACTGCCTGGCGCAGTTCCTCGATCAGGCGGGCGCTTGAGGCCATGAAGGTCCGGCACAGTTCCTCCATGAACTGTGGATCATCTCCGACCAGGGTGCGCAGCCGCGCCACGTCGAGGGCGGAGGCGACCACGCGTTCAACCGGGCTGCGGGCGCCGTCACGCGCGCTCGCATCGCGTACGGTTCCCAGACCGTGGCGGTCGAGCATTTCCCGCAGGCGCAGCGGCTGCAGCGGCTTGGTCAGGAGGCCGTCCATGCCGGCCGCGAGGCAGCGATCCAGCTCATCGGTCATGGCACTGGCCGTGAGGGCGACGATGGGCACGCGCTGACCCGGCGCTTCGGCGCGCCGTATTTCACGGGCCGCCGTCAGGCCATCCATGATGGGCATCTGCACATCCATCAGCACCAGGTCGATGTGGGAATGCGCGCAGGATTCCACCGCGCGCAGGCCGTTGTCCGCCAGCTCGACGCGGCAGCCGAGCCTTTCCAGGAACCGCCGCGTCACCTGCTGGTTGACGATGTTGTCCTCCGCCACCAGCACCCGGCCGCGGTAGTGGCCGAAGACCTTCTCCGCTGCCAGCGAACTGCGGGTGACCAGCTGGGCGTGGGAGCCGCTCTGTTGGGTGCTGTCCATGACCCGCTCGACGCAGGCGCGCAGCTCGCGGCCGCGCACCGGCTTGGTCAGATAGCCCGCGAACCCCAGATCCGCGAGTCGGCGCGTGCCGCCATGCCGGTCCAGCGAGGTGAGCAGCACCAGCGGCACCGGCTCCAGGTCCGGATCGCTCTTGAGGTTCTGCGCCAGCCAGCTGCCGTCGGCGTCCGGCATCTGATCATCCGCAATCACCAGGTCAAAGGGCTGCCCCGCGCCGACCGCCTGCTTGAGCAACGCCACGACGTCACCGGCACGCCCGGTGGTCTCCACGACGTGGCCGGCGGGCAGCAGCTGGCCGCGCAGCACCCGACGGTTCGTGTCGTTGTCATCCACCACCAGGATGCGGCGGCTGACGGTGGCCTGCGCCGATTCGGGCAGGCGCTCGGTGGTGGTGGTGAGAGGTTCGCACGGCAAGGTCACCGCGAAGGCCGTGCCGACCCCGGGACGGGACACCACGCTCACGCTGCCGCCCATCAGCTCGCAAAGCCGCTTCACGATCGACAGGCCAAGGCCGGTGCCACCGAAATGGCGCGTCGTTGAGGCATCGGCCTGCACGAAGGGCTGGAACAGCTTCTCGACCACGTCCGGCGCCATGCCGGCGCCGGTATCACGGACCTCGAAATACAACAGCGCCCGATCATTGCGCGTGCCGAGATTGTGCACTTCGATGACCACCTCGCCGGCCTGCGTGAACTTGATGGCGTTGCCGGCCAGGTTGGTCAGGATCTGCCGCAGCCGATGCGGATCCGCCAGCACGCACTCCGGCGTCGCCGGATCCACGTTGACGATGAACTCGAGATTCTTCGCGGCGGCCTGTACCGCCATCATGGTGGCGACATCCTCGACGCAGTCACGGACGTCCATCTCGACCGATTCGACTTCCAGCCGTCCGGCTTCGATTTTCGAAAAATCCAGGATGTCATTGAGAATGCCCAAGAGCGACGTCGCCGAGGTGCGGATGGTCTCGGCGTATTCGTGCTGCACGGGATTGAGCGAGGTGTCGAGCAGCAGCTCGGTCATGCCGAGCACGCCGTTCATCGGTGTACGGATCTCATGGCTCATGTTGGCCAGAAAGTCGCTCTTGGCGCGATTGGCGGCCGAAGCTTCCTCGGTGGCCGCCACCAGGGCGGCGCTGGCCTTCAGTTGTGCGGTGATGTCCTGGATGGAACCTGAAAAATAGGTGGGCTTGCCGTGCTCGTCGCGCTCGCAGCGGCCCCGAGAACGGACCCAGCGGTCCTCGCCGTTGCGATGCCGTACCGGAAACATCACATCGAAGGGCATGCCCGCTTCGACCTGCTGACGCGCCGCATTCTCCACCGAGTCGCGTTCTGCGGGTGGCGTGAGCTCCAGGATGCTGGTCGGAAAGGGCTCATCCGCCCGGTAGCCGAGCATCTCGCGCACGCTGGGCGAATACCAGGTGGCGCCACTGACGAGGTCGTATTCATACAGGCCGTCACTGCTGCCCTGGACCGCGCGC
>DASZCK010000054.1:0-2163 GCA_035943195.1 Steroidobacteraceae bacterium | reverse complement strand
GCCAAGATCACCGACTGGGAGCCACACCTGCAGAAGATGTTCGCCTTCTGGTCATCCGTCGCCCTGATGAGCGGTCGCTACCGCGGCCAGCCCATGGGCAAGCATCTGCCGCTGCCGGTCGACGCCCGGCACTTCGATCGGTGGCTGGCGCTGTTTGCCCAAACGGCCCTTGATGTGTGTCCGCCTGCGGCGGCGCAGCGTTTCATCGAGCTGTCGCGTCGCATCGGCGAGAGCCTTGAGCTTGGGATCGCCAACGCCGATGGTATCCTGCTGCGAAAGGGCCAACGGTATTTCAGAGACGTGGACAGGCAGGTCACAACTCCTCCAATGAACCAGAAGGGTGAACCATGAAGTGGGCCGGCATGTACTTTGTTGGATTTCTTATCCTCCTGGCCGGCCTGATGGCGGCGCTGTGGAAGCTGGGAATCCTGGCACGCATCGGCACGACCTGGACCTTGATCGGACTGGCCATCGCGCTGGGCGTTGGCATCATGATCGCCGTGAGCAATAGCGGCATCAAAGAAAACATTCAGATCGACCGCAAGTAGCCGTCCAGTGGAAAAACGTCGACTGGGCCAGTCGCCCATTCATACCGCGCCCCTGTGCCTGGGCGGGAACGTCTTTGGCTGGACGCTGGATGAAGCCGCCTCATTCCGCATCCTCGATGAATTCGTGGCGGCCGGCTTCGATTTCATCGACACCGCCGATGTGTACTCGACCTGGGTGCCCGGTCATGTCGGCGGGGAGTCCGAGACCATCATCGGCAAGTGGCTGCGCCAGCGCGGTAATCGGACGAAGGTAATTCTTGCGACCAAGGTGGGCTGGTTGATGCCACCGGATCGCAAGGGCCTGTCGCGGACCAATATCCTGCGGGCCGTCGACGACTCGTTACGGCGCCTGCAGACGGATTACATCGATTTGTACCAGGCGCACGTGGATGATGCGGATACGGCGCTGGAGGAGACCTTGGGAGCCTTCGGCGAGTTGCTCCGGCAGGGCAAGGTGCGCGCCATCGGCGCCTCCAATTACAGTGCCCAGCGACTCTCGCAGGCGCTGCAGCTGGCCGCAGGCGGTGCCTTGCCGCGCTACGCGAGCCTGCAACCGTTGTACAACCTCTACGACCGCGCGGTATTCGAGGACGAGCTCGCGCCGCTGTGCGTGAAACAGGGCGTCGGTGCAATCACCTACTTCTCGCTGGCCAGCGGGTTTCTCTCGGGCAAATATCGCTCGAGCGAAGACCTCGCGGGCCGGGCCCGCGCGCCGCGCGTGGAGAAATATCTCAATTCGCGCGGCACCGCGATTCTCGCGGCGTTGGATTCGGTCGCGGAGACTTGTGGCAGTACCCCAGCCAGCGTCGCGCTGGCGTGGCTCATGGGTCGTCCCGGGGTGACCGCGGCGATCGCCAGTGCCACGAATTCCGGCCAGTTGCAGGCGCTGGTGGCCGCCGCGCGTCTCAAGCTCGATGCGGCGTCGGTCGCACGGCTGGACCAGGCCAGCCGCTGACCGCCCGGCAACCGCACGACGGACTCAAAACTTCTCGGTGGCAATCGGCTTGCCGGTCTCCAGCAGGGATTTGAGGTTGGAGAGAATCTTGGGCCAACCACCGGACACGGCGACGATGAGCTGAGAATTCGGCTTAGGACTGCTGTGCGTCACGGTCAGCTTCACGTTCTCACCCATTGGCTCCAGCTCGAGCGTGCACTGACCCGGGCCCTCGGCCTTGAGCTCCGGACGAAATTCGTTTTGCCACTGAATGACGAGCCGCCGCGGCGGATCAACCTCCAGCACTCGGCCCTGATCGGCGGTACGGCCGTCTTCGAACTTCATCTGCCAGGGGGCGCCGGTCTTCCACTCCGAGGCCAAGTGCATGCCGAACCAGTACTGTTTTGCGAACTCGGGCTTGGTAATCGCGTCCCACAGACGTTCCGGGCTGGTGCGGATGTAGGTCACGTATACAAAGGTGCTTTGGGCGGCGTCACTCATGGTCGTCTTCCTCCAGGGTTTGCTTCAGCGCCGACAGTGCGCGCAGGTGGGCCCGCTGAAATTTGCTGATCCAGCGCTCGGCGATGGCATTGATGGGCACGGGGTTGATGAAGTGCAGTTTCTCGCGCCCGCGCCACTGCACCGAGAGGAGGTTGGCATTTTCCAGAATCGACAGATGCT
>DASZCK010000053.1:0-32027 GCA_035943195.1 Steroidobacteraceae bacterium | reverse complement strand
CGGTACTGCATATCCCTGCTCAACTATTTCCACCTCCATTTAGTGCCCGCGGTGCTGTCGGCATCCCCGTGGAAGGTTGCAGGCGATGGCGTAACGGTCCTCTCCAGCGGCGCGTTGCTGAACGTACCTGCCATCTTCGTCGCGCTCCTCGTCACCTGGATCTGCTACGTCGGCATCCGCCAGTCGGCTTTCGTGAACACCCTGGTGGTGATCATCAAGGTAGTCATCGTGCTGGTGGTCATCGGCTTCGGCGCGTTCTATGTGAACCCGGCCAACTGGCATCCCTTCATCCCGCCCAACACGGGCACCTTCGGGGTGTACGGCTGGTCCGGGGTATTGCGCGCTGCCGGTGTCGTGTTCTTCGCCTACATCGGCTTTGATGCCGTGTCCACGGCCGCGCAGGAATCCAAGAACCCGGCGCGCGACATGCCCATCGGCATCCTCGGCAGCCTGCTGATCTGCACGGTGCTGTACATCCTGATGTCCGCCGTGCTGACCGGTCTGCTGCCGTACCCGCTGCTCAATGACGCAGCTCCGGTTGCAGTGGCCCTGGCCGCACATGCGCAACTGTCGTGGCTGGTGCCCTGGGTCACCATTGGCGCCCTCGCCGGCCTCACCTCCGTCATCCTGGTGATGATGCTCGCACAGGCGCGCATCTTCCTGGCGATGGCCCGGCACGGTCTGCTTTGGCAGTTTTTCGGCAAGGTCCACCCGAAGTTCCGGACGCCGCATATTGCGACGTTGATCACCGGGCTATTTGCGGCCACGGTGGGTGGCCTGGTGCCGGTTGATATCCTGGGCGAGCTCGTCTCCATCGGCACCCTGTTCGCCTTCATCGTGGTGTGCATCGGTGTGCTGGTGCTGCGCAAAACCCGCCCCGATCTGCCGCGCCCGTTCCGTGTCAAGGGCGTCTGGATCGTGGCGCCGGCCGGCGTGGCGATGTGCGCACTGATGATCGGCTTCCTGCCGGTGAGCACCTGGGTGCGACTGTTGGTATGGACCGCCATCGGCGTGGTGATTTATTTCACCTACAGCTGCAACCACAGCCGCTTGCGCAACAGAACGACCGCCGAAACCTAAGGCCGCTTCTTGTTCGCCTGCAACAGCGCCCGCATCCGCAGGTTGATGAGTTCCACCGCGGCCGCGAAGGCCATGGCGAAGTACAGATATTTCTTCGGCATCTCGAAGTGCAGCGCTTCGGCCACCAGCGTGGCGCCGATCAGGATCAGGAACGCCAGGGCCAGCATCTTGATCGTAGGGTGACGGTCGACGAAGTCGCCGATGGTGCCCGCCACCCACATCATCACCGCGATCGCCGCCACGATGGCGGCCACCATGATCGGAAAGTCCTTGGCCAGACCCACCGCGACGAATACCGAATCCAGCGAAAACACGATGTCGATGAGGGCGATCTGGATGACGGTCACCACGAACCCGGCCAGCAGCTGCGGCCGGGTGCCACGTGCGGCGCCCTCCAGGGCGTGGTGGATTTCGATCACGCTCTTCGCCAACAGAAACAGGCCGCCCGCCAGCAGGATCAGGTCGCGGCCTGATATCGGCTGGGCCACGAACTCGAACAGCGGCCGGGTGAGCCGGGTCAGCCAGACAACCGAATACAGCAGCGCGATCCGCGTGCACATCGCCAGCGCCAGGCCGCTGATGCGTGCCGAACGCTGCCGCTCGTGCGGCAGCTTCGACACCATGATGCTGATGAAGATGATGTTGTCGACACTGAGTACGATTTCCAGGATTGCAAGCGTAGCGAATGCCAGCCAGGCCTGGGGATCGGACAGCAGTGCCGCCACCTTCTTCCTCCGCGATCAGGGCATGGCGTCGGCGGCGGTCTTTTTCATCGTCGGGAACAGGTGCTCCGAAGTCAGGCCGCAGTCCAGGGCAATGGCGCTGGAGATATAGATCGACGAGTAGGTGCCAACGAGGATGCCGATCAGCAGCGCCTCTGAGAACCCGCGCAGCGCCGGACCGCCGATGAACAGCAGGGCCACGACCACGATCGCCGTCACCACCTTGGTCATGATGGTTCGCGACAAGGTCTGGTTGATCGACTGATCCAGCACCTGCGTCGAAGCAAGTCGCCGGTTCGCATGGAAACGCTCACGGATACGGTCGAAGACGACCACGGTGTCATTCAGCGAATAGCCGATGACCGCGAGGATGGCGGCGACCGATGGCAGATCGAACTGCGTCTGAAACACCGAGAACACGCCGAGCACCAGAATCGGATCATGCATGACGGCGAGGATGGCGCCCAGTGACAATCGCCAGGTGTGGAAGCGCAAGGCGATATAGATCGAAATGAAGAACAGCGTGAAGAACAGCGCCAGCTCGGCGCTGCGCCACAGTTCAGCGCCGACCTGCGGCCCCACCACGTCCGGAATCTGGACCTGCACCTGCGGATCCACACTCTGCAGCACTTTCGTGACCTGCGCGCGGATGGCTTGCGCATCCTGCTTGGGGCCCACCGGTGGCAGACGGATGGCCACATCGCGTGAGGAACCAAAGGTCTGAACCTGCGGATCGGGATAGCCCGCCTTGCTCATGGCCGTGCGTACGGCTTCCACATTGGCGGCGCTCGGGAAGGTCGCCGGAATGTTCACGCCACCGGTGAAGTCGATGGCGAGATTCAGATGGCGAGTGGCGAGGGACGCAACCGAGATGATGATGATGAGGACGGACAGCCCGTACCACACCTTGCGGGTGGCCATGAACGGGAAGCTGGTCGGCTTATGAAAAAATTCCACGGTGGTTCTCCAGGCGAGCCGCGCTCAGATGGGCAGGCGGGCGAGCTTGCGGCGCCCGCCGTACATGAGCGTGATGAGGGCGCGGCTGCCCATTAGCGACGTGAACATCGAAGTGGCGATACCCAGCGTCAGCACTATCGCGAATCCGCGGATGGCTTCGGTTCCCAGCGCCCACAGCACGATGCCCGCGATGGCGGTCGTGACGTTGGAGTCCAGAATCGCCGAGAAAGCCTTTTCGAATCCGGCCCGGATCGCCGCCTGCGGCGATACCCCGTTGCGCAGTTCTTCGCGGATGCGCTCGTAGATCAGCACGTTGGAATCCACCGCGATACCCACGGTGAGGATGATGCCGGCGATACCGGGCAGCGACAGTACCGATCCCATGAGCGACAGCAGTGCGGTCAGGACGACGACGTTGGCCAGCAGCACCGCGTCAGCCACCAGGCCGAACACCTTGTAGTAGATGAACATGAAGACGAACACCGCCCCCATGCCGATCTCCAATGCCTCTACGCCACTATCGATGTTCTTCTGGCCCAGGCTCGGTCCCACGGTGCGTTCATCGACCGGGTAGATGGGCGTGGAGAGCGAACCTGAACGGATCTCGAGCGCCAGATCCCGGGATTCCCCGGACGTGAGCCCCATGATCCGGAAGGCATTGCCGAACACGCCCTGGATGGTCGCGTCGTTGATCACCTTTTCGTCGGTGACGTCACGGGTGACCTTCTTGCCATCAACCTCGGTTGTTTCACGGTGCTTCTCGATATACACGACGGCCATGGGCCGGCCGAGATTGGCCTGGGTCGCCGCCAACATGCGATCGCCGGCGCGCGAGTCGAGCTTGATGTTGACGATGGGGCCGTCCTGGTCGGTGGCCGCGGTCGCGCTGGTCAGATCATTGCCGGTGGCGATAACTTCGCGCTTGAGCAACAGCGGCTGACCCTGCCGCGTGTAGTACAGCTTGGTGCCCACCGGCGCGTTGCCATGCTGGGCGACCTCATAGGGGTCGCCATTTGCAGCATTCAGCCGGAACTCCAGCGTCGCGACCTTTCCCAGGAGGTCCTTGACCTCGGCGGAGTTCTGCACACCCGGAAGTTCGACACTGATGCGGTCCGCGCCCTGGCGCTGCACGACAGGCTCGGCCACGCCCAGCTGATTGACCCGGTTGCGAAGCGTGACCAGGTTCTGCTCGATGGCATAGTCCTGCCGATCGCGGATTGCCTTTGCCGTCAGCGTCCCCTGCAGGGCCGGGGTGCCACCCGCGGCCACCGTGCTGAAGGGCAGGTCCGGCAGGGCCTTCTCTGCCACCGCCTGCGCGGCGGCCACATTGGCCCCCGCAGGCAGCGTCAGTCGCAGACTGTCGGCATTGCTGCCGGTCGAAGCCACCGGGCTGACATCGGTGTAGGTGATGTTCGCCTGCGACAAGGCACGACGCAGGTCCTGGGCGTAACTGTCCAGCAGCTGGGCAATCGCACTCTGGGTGTCCACCTGGTACAGGAGGTACAAGCCGCCCCGCAGATCCAAGCCCAACTTCATGGGTCGCAGGCCCAACACACGCAGGGCGGTCGGCGCGCGCGAGGCGAATGACAGCGCGGTGATGTACTGATCGGCGTACTTAGCGTTGACGGCGTCGCGTGCCTTGAACTGATCCGCGCTGCTGCCGAAGCGCACCATGATGTTGGCACCGTCCTGGTACACGGTCGTGTACCCAAGGTGTTCGTCGGCGAGGAATTGCTTGATGGCCGGCAACGCCGTGGCCACCATCGGATCGTGGTCCTTGCGCGCGATCTGCAGCGCCGGGTCGTCACCGTAGATATTGGGTAGCGCCAGCACAAAGGCCACCGCCAGCACCACCAGGACCAGAACGTACTTCCAGCGCGGATACTCGAGCATTTTTTAAGCGCCCTTGAGAGTGCCCTTGGGCATAAGCGATGTGACCTGGCTCTTCTGAACCTTCAGGCGAACCCCATCGGCCACCTCGATGGTCACGAATGCATCGCCCACCTCGGTGATGCGACCTAGAACGCCGCCGGAGGTCACGACTTCATCACCGGAAGCGAGCTTGCCGATCATGTTCTGGTGATCCTTGGCCTTCTTCTGCTGCGGGCGCACCAGCAGGAAGTAAAAAATCGCGACGAACACCACCATCATCAGCGGGAAGGCGAGCGGGTTGCTCGATGTGCCACCGCCGGCCTGGGCCCACGCCGCTGGAATCAATGAATTCATGCCTGCACCTGCCTGTAGGGGGGCGGCATTATGCCACAGGGTCCGTCCGGGCCCGTCTTGGAGCCGGATAGGCGGCCGCGAAGGCCTCAAAAGTGCCCTCCTCCAGGGCCCTGCGGATGGCACGCATCAGCTCCTGGTAGAAATGCAGGTTGTGCAGCGTATGCAGCCGGCTGCCGAGGATCTCATTGCAGCGGTCCAGGTGCCGCAGGTAAGCGCGTGAGTAGTTGGCGCAGGTATAGCAGCTGCATTGGGGATCCACGGGCGACAGGTCGCTGGCATGGCTGCTGTTGCGGATGTTGATGACGCCGGCCTGAGTGAACAGGTGGCCGTTGCGGGCGTGCCGCGTGGGGATCACGCAATCAAACATGTCGATGCCGCGGGCGACGGCGGCAACGATGTCCTCGGGGAAGCCCACCCCCATGAGATAGCGCGGCCGGTCCGCCGGCATGTGCGGTACGAGCTCCTCCAGAATCCGCAGGCGCTCCGCCTCCGGCTCGCCGACAGCCAGGCCTCCGATGGCAAAGCCCGGCCAATTGCGCTGCATCAAGGATTCGAGGGAAGCCAGACGCAAGGCGGTGTGCATACCGCCTTGTACAATGCCGAACAGCCCACCGGGCGGCTCATCGCGGTAGTAATGCGCATGGCCCCTGGCGGCCCAGCGCATGGAGCGTTCCATCGACTCACGCGCCTGAGCTTCGGTGGCCGGAAAGGGCGTGCAGTCATCGAAGGCCATGGCGATATCGGAGCGCAGCGTGCGCTGCATGTCCATGGAGCGCTCGGGAGTGAGCTCGACATCGCTGCCGTCGAGCGGGGACTGAAAGCGCACCCCTTCCTCGGTGATCTTGCGAAGTTCCGCGAGGCTGAAGACCTGGAAGCCACCGGAGTCGGTGAGGATGGGTCGCTGCCAGTGCATGAAGCGGTGCAGTCCGCCATGTGCCTCGATGATCTGCGGACCGGGCCGCAGCATCAGGTGGAAGGTATTGCCGAGTACGATCTGCGCGCCAAGATCCGCGAGTTCCTCGGGCGTCATCGACTTGACGGTGCCGTAGGTTCCCACGGGCATGAAGGCCGGAGTATCCACCAGGCCGTGAGCGAGCCGCAGACGCCCCCGGCGCGCGGCGCCGCTGGTCCCGAGCAACTCAAAGTTCGGTTGCATCGCCCTTCAGGCCCCACCGGGTGCCACAAACATCGCATCACCGTAACTGAAGAAGCGGTAGCGCGACCGGACCGCATGTTCATAGGCCGCCAGCACCCGTTCGCGTCCGGCCAGCGCGCACACCAGCATCAGCAGCGTCGACTCCGGCAGGTGGAAATTGGTGAGCAGACCGTCGACGATTTGAAAACGAAAACCGGGTCGAATGAAGAGCCGCGTGTCGGCCGCCCAGGGCCGGCCGCCGGAAGCTTCGAGCGCGCGCACCACCGTGGTTCCCACTGCGATTACACGCCCGCCGCGCGCGCGCGTCCGGGCAATGGCATCACAGGCTTCCTGGTCAACTATCGCCCGCTCCTCGTGCAGCACATGCCGCTCGAGGTCCGGGTTGCGCACCGGCTGGAAGGTCCCCGCGCCCACATGCAAGGTTATGCAGGTGCGCTCGACGCCGCGGGCCTCCAGCGCCGCCACCAATGTGGCGTCGAAGTGCAGGCTGGCAGTGGGAGCGGCGACCGCGCCGGGGTCGCGGGCGAAGATGCTCTGGTAGCGTTCGCGATCCTCCACCCCGGCGGGACGCTCGATGTAGGGCGGCAGCGGCACCGCGCCATGGGCTTCAAAGAATTCCAGCGCCGCGCCCGGCGTGCGCACCTGCCACAGGTCCTGATGCTGTTCGAGAACCTGCACCGGGCCGCCGGCTGTCGTGATATCTAGCCCTGGACGGATGGGTTTGGCGGCTCGCAGCTGCACCAGCGCGGTCCCATCGGCCAGGATGCGCTCCAGGAAGATCTCGACCCGCCCGCCGGTCGGCTTGTTCCCCATCACCCGCGCCGCGATCACCCGGGTGTCGTTGAACACCAGCAGGTCACCCGGATTGAGCAAGACGGGGAGGTCGCGGATGGAACGGTCCAGCGGCCCCGCCTGCGGGTCCAGGACCAGCAGGCGGCTCGCGGAGCGCTCGGGAAGGGGCGCCTGCGCGATCAGTTCGGCAGGCAGCTCATAGGCAAAGTCGGATAACAACACCCGCGCATGGTATCAATCCTGGTCGCTCGGCGGACGATCACCAGGCGGCAGATCCGGGCCCGGACCCCGATCACGTGGGCCGCGTGGGCCGCGTGGGCCATGGCGGCGATCCGGCAGCGTCCCCTCCACCTCCAGCACCTTCTTCTGCCGCATGACTTTCAGATGAATTTTTTCCCCGGGCTGATAGGAGCGCAGGATACGGCTGGCATGCGAGCCATTTTCCGGAACTCGGCCGTCAATGCTCTGGATCACATCACCGTCCTGAAGCTTCAGGAAGTCACCGTCACGGGGCGCGCGCACCACCAGCACGCCTTGATTGGTCCCGAAGTACTGCCCCAGAGTCGGCGATACGTCCGTCAGCTCCATGCCGTCGAAGATTGCGCCGCCACCCGGGCCGCCGGGTCCGACCCAGTTGAACTCCAACCGTTGGCCATTCAAGGGCGAAATGAAGTCCACGAAGCTGGCGCGCGGAGTCACCTGAATCTCCTTTACCTTGCCGTCACGCATCACCTTGAGTGTGACCTTGGTGTCCGGCTTGACGTTCGCCATGTGCTCCACGACCTCGCGCGGCGCGTTGGGTCCGGTGGTGGAATCGCCATTGATAGCCACGATGACATCGCCGGTGGCAACGCCTGCTTCGGCGGCGGGACCGCCAGGACTGACCCCGATGACGGCGGCGCCCTGCTCCTTGGCTGAAGGCTCGGTCTGCAACTGCAGTCCGAGCACTCCGCGCGTACGCAGACTTTGCACGCGCAGCATCGCCGACCGGCCCAGTTGCGATGACAGCTGCGCCACATCGCGCGCTGCCGCCTCCAGCTTCTGTCGGGCCGCTGCCAGCTGCGCATCGAGATCCGCACTTGAGGCAGTGGCCGTTGCCGTGGTCGACGCGGTGTCCGCCGCCAGCGCGTGGGCGCTGACCAGTAACCCAGCCAGTACGAAGGAGCAAATCTTGGACATGACATTCACCTTGGAAATGAAGGCTTGTGACGTGAGGGTCAAGGCATTCCAGCCACCAGGTACTGCGCGTAGCGCACCTGGGCCAGGGATTCGACGAGTTGCGCCCGATCACGCTGCAGCAGGGCCAGCTGCTGCGGCGGATGTCGTGAAAGCCGCACGGCATTGAGCTGGTCATCCATGGTGGCGATCTGGTCTTCCAGTTCGGTCACCGCCATTTGCGCGGGGACCCGCACCAGCGCCCGCTGCGGATGTGCGTTCAGCCAGCTTTCGGCATTCACGGTTGGCAGCAATACCGCCCCACGTGGCGGTCCCACCGCCTCGCCCTGCGTTTCATCTGCGGGTGGCGCAAGCTGTGCGAGGGGTGCATCGGGTGACTCGGAAACGGCCTCCATGAGCGGCGACACACCCTGACGTGCCACCCACCAGCCGATCACAACCACCAGCGCGGCCGCCACCAGGCGCAGTGGCCGCTGCCTCTGGCGTAACCGCCGCCGGGAGTAGCGATGCGAGAATTCCGCGAACCCGTATGGCGGTGGCGCGGCGTCGGGCAGATCGCGCAGTCGCTCCAGCAACTGCGGATCCAGTGATGCCGTGGCCTTGTTTTCTAGGTCGGCGCGCATGTATGGGATGCCTCGGGTTCGAACCAGGCCCGCAATCTCATATGGGCACGGGCCAACTGCGATTTTGAAAAGCTCACCGTCTTACCAAAGTTTTGGGCGATCTCCTCGTGCGACCAGCCCTCCACTTCGTAGAGCCACACTACCGCGCGCGCCGTCGGGGTAAGGCTCGCCAGCGCCCGTTCCACGTCGAAGGACTCCACATCCGGCCCCGCGTGCGACAGGCTGGCTGGCGGCAGCAGCACTTCAGCATCGGCGTGCGAGCCAAAACTCAAGCGGGCACGGTGCCAGGGCGATCTCAGGAACATCAGGCTGCGGGAAAGTGCGATCTTTGCGGCCCATGCCCCCAGGGGCGCTTCCTGCCGATACCGGTCCAACTGTTCGAAAACCATGATCATGGTGTCCTGGAATACATCCTCGGCCACTGCCCGGACCCCCACTATCCGGCGAATCAGGGCAAATACGCCCGGGGCCACCAGCGCATACAGCTGTGCCTGAGCGCCGGGATCGCCCCCCCGCGCGCCTGCCAGTATGCCCTCCGCCACCCGGATTTCGGCCAGTCTTGTCACCTAGTGATTAGGATGCGCCAGCGCGGCAAAAGGTTGCATCGGCCGGCGCCGTTGTGAGGGATTGGCCGAATCGCTAGGATGGCGCCCGGCATCCCCCCTCCTGGCCCGAGTGGCGGAATTGGTAGACGCAGCGGACTCAAAATCCGCCGCCCTTAAAAGCGTGTCGGTTCGACTCCGACCTCGGGCACCAGTGAAAACAATAGTTTACGTGCGTTCACGTTGGACTTCCGTGAGCCTCATTCGAATAGTCGACTACGACCCGACCTGGCCACAGACGTTTGAAATATTGCGCGACAGGCTGTTGCCGACGGTTGCTGATGTTGCAATCGCCGTGGAGCACGTCGGCAGTACTGCTGTTCATGGTCTCGCGGCAAAACCGATTTTGGACATAGGCAATGGCTATACCCATCGGGGAGACTTGGGAATCGAAGGCCGGGAGTCATTTGACTGTCGTGACTTTCACCACGACCACCATCTTTATGGCTATGCGACTGACAGCCGGGCCCTTCGGAACCACTTGGCACTCAGAGATTATTTGCGCAGCCATCAGGAGGCCGCCCGTGCCTACGGCGACTTAAAGAGGCGCCTCGCGGCTCAATTTCCCGACGACATTGCCAGCTATGTCGAAGGAAAGACGCAGTTTATTATTGCGGTGCTGCGACAAGCCGATTTCGCTAGCGAGGAGCTGAGTGCTATCGAGCTCGCAAATAGCAAGGTACTCTGACTGCCGGCTTAAGTGCACGCACCGGACAACCCCATAGTCGGCTGGAATTCCTATGAAACGCCTAATGGTCGCGGCTCTTGTGCTTTTCTCGATGCCCTTACAGGCCGCCCCCTTCATTGCAATAGGAGACCTACACCTCTATTTGGCGTCTCAAACTAGGAGTCCCAGTCCGCTCAAGGAATATCTACCGACGGGGGAGAAATTCGAAAGCTGGAATCGCTTGGCTTCGATACGAATCTTCAGCAACCTAAATGATCCAGGCGCCTATCTCGAGGGATTGGGAAAGCACGTCGTCAAGGACAATCCGGCGGCCCATTACCAGATTCTGAAGAATGGGTCGGGCACAATTGTCCTGGACTTTCTGACGTTCTCCGATCTATCGATCCCGAAACCCTTTGCGGAATGGAATCTGATGAAAGCTACCTACGTTCCAGGAAAGGGGCTCGTGCTGTATCAATACGCGATGCGAATCTACGTTATTGATGATGCGCTTCCCGGAAAAGTCATCGCCGAGCGAAATAAGGTATTGACGGCATTCGCAAATGCAACATTTGCCGAGGCCGACGGCGGCTAACCATCCGTAGCGGCCCGATCAGGGAACGAGTTCGCGGGTCATGCGCAGGGCGATGTTGGCACGCTTGTTCGCAAGGGTCTTCAAGGGGTCTTGCAGTGCTTCAGATTTACTTGGATCGGCTGCTGATCCAGTAGGCGTGCGCGCATTGTCGGCGGAAAACGCCGAAAGCGAAATCAAGGTTGCCAGGGCCGAGGTGACAAAAGCGGTTTGCCTAGTCATGGGTGGCCTATTTAGCCCGGGGCACGAAGCACGCCGTAGGCCAACAAAGCGGCTAGTCCGACAAAGAAGACGCTATCCAGCCCAAGCGCTGGCAACGGGAGCCTGCTGAATACACCAGTGAGTGCCACCCAGATAACGATGCCGAGGGCCATGGCACCATCATCGACGAACAGCCCAATGACCTCCTTGAGAACGCCCCCGATGGGCCCCTGTCGACTCGGCTTCCTTTGGTGGTACCGAGCTTCGCGTATGGCTTGAGATCGCCGCAGCACGACCAAGGCCCACGCCACGCCAAGGTAGGCCCCGATCAGCGCAAGGAGGGACCAATCGGCGTACGGCCACGCCAGATGCATACCCTCAGCAACCCAGAAGGTACCGAATGCCGTTAACACTATTCCGACACCAAACTTCAATGTATTTTCCGGAATGCGCCCGAGCGGACGATGTAATGCGATGCCCAGGGCTATGACAGTCGCAAGCGCTGCACCAGCGCCCAGAACTGCCGGCAGCAGACGGCCCGCGCCCGCACCCAGAGCGATGACAATAAACACCACTTCGATCCCTTCGAGCATCACGATCTTGAAGGCGGTCGCGACGGCAATCCGATCCCATCCCGAGACGGGCATGCCGATGCTCTCCAGGGAGGCGGTCTGTTGCGCAAAGCTCGCCATTTCGTCATGCAAGGCGAGCCGGCCGGCCGACCTCAATATGGCCTTGCGCAGCCACCGCAGTCCGAACAGCAGCAAGAGCGTTCCAATCAGAAATTGCAGCAGGCCAAGCGGAATCCGTGCAAGCGACGGTCCGAAAACGGCAATCATCGTGAGCAGCACCAACAGTGCGGCGGTGGCACCCGCCAGCGCACTTCGCCAGCCGCGCACGACGCCCACCGCGAGCACCACCGTGAGCGCTTCTACAAACTCCACCAGAGATGCCATGAAGGCACCCACGACAGTGGGCGCCATACTGACCCAGGAACTCATCCCGGAAGCCTATGCGCAGCGCCCGGGAAATTCCATTCGCTACGACGGTACTTCCAGCGTGACGTCGATGCTTCGCTGCGGAAGCGTCCAGTACAGCGGTGTGCCGAGCCAAGCGGTGTAACCCGCCGGCGAGATCACGGGCGGCTTGTCCAGCAGGTTGCTGAGTTACAGCTTGATTGACGCGTCCTTGAGCCAATTGACCTCGGTGCAAACTGGCGGATGGCGGAAGTTTGCGGCGCCTCAGCGTTAACTATTTTCAAAATGTAGGCGTTGGCAGAGCCGCTCGTAGCCGCTATACATTTTTGTAAAGATTGAACTGAACAGATGTGCAACCGCTACGAGCTCCACTACCAGCAGGACGCGCAGTTCCAGCAGCTGATTGAGCTTGGCTGGATACTGCCCTTCACCAATTACAATGTCTGCCCCACCCAGCAGGTGCCCGTGGTGCGCAGCATCGAGGAGCACCGCCAGGGCGACCTTCTGCGTTGGGGTCTCATTCCGTTCTTTGCCAAAGGCGAGCCCGGCAAGTTCCTGACCACCAATGCGCGCGTGGAAACCGTGGCGACGTCATCCTCGTACCGGGGCCCGTGGAAACGCGGGCAACGCTGCCTGCAGCTGGCGTCGGGATTTTATGAATGGCACACCGATGAAGCCGGCAACAAGGCGCCCTACTACATCCACCTGGTCGACCAGGCGGTGTTCACCTTTGCCAGTCTCTGGGACCGTTCGGTCAAGGCCGACGGGACGGTGGTCGAATCCTGCACCATCATCACCATGCCGGCCAATGCCCTGATGCATGACATCCACAACACCGGTAACAACCCCCACCGCATGCCGGCCATCCTCTCACGCGGAGCTCAGGAGGTTTGGCTGCGCGGCTCAGTGGCCGAAGCTCAATCCGTCCTCACCCCCTATCCCGCCGATCTCATGGTCGCCTGGCGTGTCAGTGCGCGCGTGAATTCGCCCAAGAACAACGGCCCGGAACTCATCACTCCCGTGCCGTGACCGAAGTTCAGTTGCTGCACTGCGAGGCCGAATTCTCGCGAAAACTCTCCGGTGCGCCTAATGTGCGCGGTACGGATGTCGCCACGATTCGTGATGCTCAAGTCCACTGCCACCGCCGTGACCCTTGCCGCGGCGCTGCTGGCGATTGCGATACCGGTACTGCTGGCCATCTATCTCGCTGACCGGCAGGCCCGCCAGACCGAGATGCGGGTGGTCACGAACTACGCCAAAGACGTACTGCATCGCTCGGAGGCCACCGCGGATCAGGTATTTGCCGCCCAGGCGGCGCTGATTGCGGGCCATTCTGCAGATCCCTGTTCGGATTCGAACATCGCAATCATGCGCCGTTTTGATCTGGCATCCAGTTACCTGCAGGCCATCGGCTACGTGAAGGACGGGGTACTGCTGTGTTCCTCGCTGGGCCGCGATGTCAAAAGCGTGGTGTTGGGCCCCGTTGACTGGGCGACGCCGTCGAAAGTACAAGTCCGGATCAAAGTCGTGTTCCCTTTCGATCCCGCGACCTCCTACCTCGTGACCGAGAGCCCGGAGGGGTTTGCCGCGATCATCAACAAGGATCTGCCGCTTGATGTTGCCACCAACGAGACCGATGCGTCGCTCTCGGCATTCTCAACAGGAAACGGCCGGATCATGGCGTCCCATGGCTTCGTTGATCCACCCTGGGTTGGCCCGAACTCGGACACCCTGCCACGCACTCAGGCCATCGCAACGTTTGTCGATCACAATTACGTCGTGGCCGTTGCGCGCTCCAGCCGCTACTACATCGGCGCCATCGCCGCACTGCCCGTCTCCTACATGAGCGCACAGGTCCGCGCCACTTCGATGATATTGCTGCCCGTCGGTGTGATCGCCGGCCTGGTGCTGGCCTTTGCCACGGTATACCTCGGACGGCTGCAGCTGGCGATGCCGGCCGTCATTAGAACGGCGCTGAAGCGTCGGGAATTCTTTCTGATGTACCAACCCATCGTGGATCTGCGCACCCGTCAGTGGGTGGGTGCGGAGGCGCTGCTGCGCTGGCGGCGCCCCGGTGGGGAGATGGTGCGTCCGGACCTTTTCATTCAGGCCGCCGAAGATGCGGGCCTCATTCAGCGCATCACCCGGCATGTCGTCACGCTGGTCGCCCGTGACGTCGAAGACCTGTTCACACGTCGTCCGGACTTTCACATTGCCATCAATATCTCCTCGGACGACCTGCATGCCGAGAGTACCGTCGCGTTGCTGCAGCAGCTGGCCCGCGACACGCATGCCACGGCCGGAAATCTCATCGTCGAGGTGACCGAGCGCGGGCTGGTCAGGCGCGACCCGGCGCACAAGATCGTGCGGGCATTGCGCGCCAGCGGCATCCGCATTGCGATCGATGACTTCGGCACCGGATATTCGAGCCTGGCGTTTCTCGAGAGCTTCGAGCTCGACTTCCTCAAGATCGACAAATCCTTCGTCGACACCATGAACCTGGACACGCCGACCAGCCAGGTGGCGCTGCACATCATTGAAATGGCGAAGTCCCTGAACTTGAGGATGGTCGCAGAAGGCGTGGAGAGTGAGGCACAGGCTCAGTTCCTCAGCGAGCGCGGCGTGCAGTTCGCGCAGGGGTGGCTGTTCGCCAAAGCGATCCCGCTGCACGAGCTGATCGTGCAGATGCCCCAGCCAGGACGCTAACGGTCCGAGCGGAAGCCGATCCTGGCGTGGGTGCCGTCGCAGAAGGGTTTGCTGGCGCTGCCGCCGCAGCGACAGAGATTGGCCGTCACGATGCGCGCCACCACGCGGCCCGTGCCGCTGATGATCTGCAGATTGCCACGTACCGCCAGTGGCCCATCAGGCTGCGGGTCGATGGCCAATGGACCATCGACTTCGGCTATGGGATCGGCCTGGGTGGTCGGCGGCTCGCCCGTGGCGTTGAAGCCTGCGTCATGGTGTGAACCATCGCAGAAGGGTTTGTGTCGGGAGGCACCACAACGGCACAGCGTGGCGCGCAAGCCATGCTCGGCACCGTCGATGATCAGCGGCGCCCGGAAGGCATACGGGCCACCCTCTCGCACACTGGCCAGATTCACCGGCGGCGCCGCTTCCTGCGGACCGCCGTCGCGGCGCTGATAGCGGATGGCGCCGGACGGACACAGGTGGGCGATCTCCACCACATCGGCCACCGGCATGGCCTCGGGGTGTATCCAAGGGCCCTTGACGTTGGCGAGAAATACCTTGGGCGCACCGGTGACGCAGAAGCGTGCATGGATGCAGCGCACACCCTCGAACTGTAGGTCGATGTCGGCGGTGCGCACGGTCTCGACGCCGTCGACCACCGAGGTCATCGTGGTGCTGGCCGCCGCGGCCCGCGCTGCCGCGGAATCATCCGCCACGACGGGCTGCTTCGTCGGTGCCACCGCAGCGGGCGCCGCGGCAAGCTTCTGACCCATGTCAAAGCCACGCACGGCGCGGGTATACAGATACGCCAGCTGCGTGGCGGCGGTGTGCAGCCGCGGATCATCGGCCGGCTGCAGCTGCTGCGCAGCGCGCTTAAAACATTCCAGGCGTTCGAGAAACAGCCGGCGCGCGGCACGACCCGGCGCGAGCGGTGATGCATCGCGCAGCGCAATAAAGGACATGCCGGCGTTGCATCCCGGATTGGAGGGGCCCGCCGGCAGCCGCGCGGCCTTTTCGGCGAGCGGCGTGATGGCGCGCATGAGCCCGACCGCTAGATCCACCGCCAGCGACTTCTCGGGTTGCGGCCCGCGGATGACGTAGGCATAGGCCAACAGGCGGATCATCAACCCATAGGCCGCATTCGCCAGGTCCACCACGGCAACGGCTTCTGGATTCTCGATCCACACCCGACCTTCGGGGCGGGGCGGCTCGCGCAATACCGGGTTGTTGGCAGCCGGAAATGCCGGAACGAACTGCGGGTTGGCGCGCGAGAGGCGCACGAACTCCTCGCGGATGCGGCTGAAGCGCTGGTAATGCGAGTCGGTGGAATCGGTTGGTGCGCCTTCGCCCTGCACCACGATGGCCTCGAAGGCCGCCGTTGCGGTCTTCAGACAGATGACGCGCTTGGCCGCCGGTAAGGCCACCTCGGCAGGCGACAGTTGCAGCGCCGGATCTCCGTCAAAAGCCTTGTCCTCGGTCTCGCGGTCCACCAGCGCGCGCAGGCCCGCGGAGAGCTCGGCATAAAAGTCACCGACGGTCGCATAGTCGATGCCCATGGGCGTGATGCGCGCCTGGACATTGCCCCGCCCATAGGTGTGAGCATAGACAAACCCCTCACCGTCAGGCTCGGTCGAACCCTTGGGCCGTTCCAGGAAAATGAAATGCTGCAGCGTCGTCTGATTGAATGGCGATAGGCGCACGGTCACGCTCGCCGGCAGATTGCCGGGATCAAGCGGAAAATTGCCCCGGCCAAAACGCGGCGTGCCGCCGAGTGCCGAAGTAATGTTCCATACCGCCGTGAGATGGCCCATTTCCTCGACCGACACCTTGATCAGCTCGCTGCGCCAGCGACGTACGGCCTCGACCTCCTCCTTGCGCAGTCCCTCGGCTTCGCTGTCCTTGAGGCTGAACGCCGCATACAGATAGGTGCACATCAGGTTGTGCTCGAGCTCCGCCGCCTCGTAGAGCGCGTGCAGGATTTCTTCGCGGGTCTTAATGCGGCTGGCGGCGTTCATGGAATCCCCTTGATTGTGTGGTATCTATTGCACCCTTCCCTGACGGATTCAAGACGTTGCACTGCATCGAAGCGTAACTGGACAGACTAAGGGGGTATTGCATGATCTCGAGGGGTATCGGCAGGTGTGCCGCCGCGATTGTCGCGCTCGCTTTGGGACTGCAGTGCGGCATCAGCCACGCGGCCTGCAAGATGGAAGTGTTCCTGACCATGCCCGTCACCATGGTGGGCTACAAGGCCATGGTGACTGTGCAGCTCAACGGCATGCCAGCGAACTTGGCACTCGATACCGGCGCCTTCTTCAGCATCCTGTATCCGGAAACCGCGAAACGAATGGGACTGCGTGTCGGGGCTTCACCCGTGTTGATGAAAGGCGTGGGCGGGACGGTACGGCCCGGCCTCACCAACATCAAGGATTTCATAGTCGGCAACCAGACGGTGCACCACGTGGACATGCTTGTCTACGGTGACATGTTCGCGCGGGGCGACAGCGACGGCATCCTCGGCCAGAACCTGATGCGGGCCGGTGACATTGAACTCGACCTGGCGCATGGCGTCGCCCGACTGATGAAAACCTCCGGCTGCGAGGACGCCAATCTTGCTTATTGGCACGGGTCCGATCCGGTCAGTGAGCTGCGCATCTATCCCAGCGATGCGACGCAGCCGCAGGTCATCGTGGACGCTCATCTGAATGACCACATCATCCGCGTGGTCCTGGACACCGGCGCCGGCACTTCCGGCCTGACGCTCGCGGCGGCCGCCCGCGCCGGCATCACGCCGCAGAGCCCGGGGGTGACGCCCGGCGGCATGGGCTATGGCATTGGCAGTGAGATGCGCGATTCGTGGATCGCGCCGTTCAAGTCCTTCGCCATGGACCAGGAGCAGATCCTCAACACGCATCTACGCATTTCGGATTTCGTTTCCCTGCCGCAGAACGCTGACATGCTGCTGGGTGCGGATTTCTTCCTCTCGCATCACGTGCTCATATCCTACAAGTCACGCAAGTTATTCTTTACCTATAACGGTGGACCGGTGTTTGATCTGAGCGTCCACCGTGGCGCCCGGCCCGCCACGCCGCTGCCGGTGGAGGGATCGGCTTCCGCAGCACCCGACTCGGACGCCGCGGACCGTGATCGCCGGGCGGTCGCCGAGCTTGAGCGCGGTGATATGCAAGCCGCGATTGCCGATTATGGTCGGGCCGTTGCGGCCGACCCGGGAAATGCCCTCTACCACCTGCACCGTGGCCAGGCATTGCTGCGCGTGGGGCAACCACAGCAGGCCATGAGCGATATCAACGAGGCCCTGCGTCTGCAACCGACACTGACCGACGCACTGATGGTGCGCGCGCAGTTCCGCATCCACAACGGCAACCTGGATGGCGCGCGTGCGGATTTTTCGGCCGCTGAAGCCAGCGCGCCGACTCGTTACGAGCTGCAGCTGGCCGAATCCCAGGCCTACGCCGACACGGGCCGCTATCCCATGGCGCTGCAGTCGTTGAACACCTGGATTGCGGCGCATCCGGATGACGAGCGCCGTTACGTCGCGTTGATGAGTCGCTGCCTGGTGCGTGGCATGCTGGGTCAGGAACTGGAGGCCGCGCTGGCCGACTGCAACAGCGCGCGGCGCCAGCTTTCGAGCAATTCTGCGGTGCTGTTCGGCCGCGGGATCGTGGAGTTGCGCCTCAAGCAGTACGACAAGGCCATCGGCGATTTCACCGATACCATCAAACTGCAACCGCGACTGGCCCGCGCCTACTACGCACGCGGCCTCGCACGCTCCGCCAAGGGTGACAGGGCCGGTGGCGAGGCCGATCTGAAGGCCGCCCTGGACATTGAACCCAGGGTCGCCCGCACCTTCCGTGACGTGGACCTCGGCCCCTAGCCGCTGAGGCTTACGAAATCCTGGATGCGCTCGCCGAGGTAAGCATCGGCGCTGTTCAGGTGCATGGTGGAAGAAAGATGGTTGTGCCCGGTCATGTGCACGAAGAACGGCAGGCGGCCGTTGTGCTTCAGGTAATCGGCGAGCAGCACCAACGTCTGCTGCTGGAATTCCCTGGGATCCATTTCAGTCAGCACCAACAGCAGCGGCACCTTGCTGCGGGCGAGCCCGTGCAGTGTTGACCCGGCAGCGTAGTTGGCTTCGTCGAGCCCGAAGTAGGCGATCTTCAATTCATTGGTCGGGGCCGCCACCATGTCGTACAGGCCCGACAGCAGAATCAGGCCCGCGATCCCCGCATCCTCGCCGGCGTGGAAACGCGCATTGACCGCATAGGCGGCGGCGTGCGCCGCCCCCGCCGAGGTTCCCATGAGAAAGATCCGCGCCGGATCACCGCCGTGGGCTGCGACATGGGTTCGGATCCAGGCCACCGCCGCGCCCACATCCATCGCACCGGCCGGCCAGGGATGCTGGGGAGCGAGCCGGTAGGTCATGTTCACGCCTACCATCCCGTGACGTACCGCCCACAGCGCCACATTGTCCTGGTAGGGCGAACCCGGTCGGCTCTTGTCGCCGGCAACAAAGCCGCCGCCATGCACGAACAACAACACGGGGCGCGCGGTGCGGCCGGACTGCGGTTCAAACACATCCAACAGGTGCCGCGGGTCGGACCCGTAGGCTTGATCGCGGCTGACCTTCACATCCTGATAGGGCTCGGTCTCGTGAAACGGGGCATAGAGCTTTGCCGTTCCCTCGATGGCCGCGGGCACGATCTGATCGCCCAGGGCGCGGAGCTTTGCCGCCATCTCGAAGATATTCAGTGACATTCGCAACCTCGCGCGGTGAGGGATTCTCTGGCAAGGTCGCAGCTTACCGCTGTCGCGGGAACAGATGTGCAGGGCCGCTGCGGCTCATGCGAATATTGCCGGCATGAACTTCTGCAACCAATGCGGGAACCCGGTTGAGCTGCGCCTTCCCCCCGGCGACCATCTGCCGCGTTATGTATGTACGCACTGCGGAACCATCCACTACCAGAACCCGCGGATCATCGCCGGCTGCGTGCCCGACCATGAGGGTCGCATCCTGCTGTGCCGCCGTGCCATCGAGCCGCGCCTGGGCTTCTGGACTGTTCCGGCCGGATTCATGGAGTTGCGGGAGACCATCCAGCAGGCCGCCGCCCGCGAATCACTCGAGGAGGCCCGGGCTGATGTCCGGATCGGTTCCCTGCTGGCCGTGGTGCACGTCATGGAGGCTCACCAGGTGCACATTTTCTTTCGTGCCACCTTGCCCAGGGCCGAGTTCGATATTGCGCCGGAAAGCCTGGAGGTGGGACTGTTCGCGGAAGCCGATATTCCGTGGTCGCACATCGCCTTCCCCAGCATCGAATTTGCCCTGCAACGCTACTTTTCCGACCGCGCTGCCGGCCTTGAAAACCACCATTTCACCACCGCCGAGCGCCGTCCCCGGATGTGACTGGGCTTCACGCAGCGGCGCCGCGCATGGCAGAATAACGGGTTCGGACGCGTCGGATACGCGTGCAAGTCATCTGTGTCGGGGATAGCCAATGACCTTTGTCGTTACTGAAAGCTGCATCAAGTGCAAGTACACCGACTGCGTGGAGGTGTGCCCGGTGGACTGTTTCCACGAGGGTCCGAACTTCCTGGTGATCGATCCCGATGAGTGTATTGACTGCACCTTGTGCGAGCCTGAGTGTCCGGTCGAGGCGATTTTCTCCGAGGAGGAAATCCCGGCAGGTCAGGAGTCCTTCAAGGCCATCAACGCGGAGCTGGCCAAAAAGTGGCCGGTGATCGCGGAAAAGAAGGCGGCGCCGCCGGATGCCAAGGACTGGGAAGACAAGCCCGACAAGCGCGGGCTGCTGGAGCGCTAGCTCGCGATGCGCTCAAGCGCCCGCGAGCGGCTCAGCGATCGATGCCCTTCAGTTCTGCGGCCAGATCAGCCGGCGGCAGGTACCCGCCGACCAGCTCGCCGTCGCCGAGGATCAGGGTTGGCGTGCCCTGCAGATTGAATTCCTGTCCCAGCGCATATTCCTTGGCGACCGGGTTGTCGGGGCAGATCTTGTTGGGCAGTACCTTGCCCAGTTTCGCCTCGGTCAGCGCCGTCTTGCGATCGGCCGAACACCACACCTGCTCGGCCTTGGTCCAGGATGACGTGTTCGGCCCGGTGCGCGGATAGGCGATGTAGCGCACCTTGATCCCCAGCCGGTTGTAGTCGCTGATCTGACTGTGAAGCTTGCGGCAATAGGCGCAGTCCATGTCCGTGAACACCGTAATGGTGTGCTTGGCATTGAGCGGCCCGAACACCACCATCTGTGTTTCGGGAATTGCCGCCAGCAGCTTCAGGCGCAGGTCGCGGCGCCGGATTTCGGTCAGATCCTTATTGCCGCCGGTCTCATACATGTCGCCGATGATGGCGTACTTGCCATCGCTCGACACGTAAGCGGCATCCCCGGCCCGCAGCAGCTCGTAGATGCCGGGGATCGCGGTCGCATGCAGATCCTCGGCCTTAACGCCCTGCATCTTTGCCGCTATGGCAACTCTGGGATCAGCGGCGGTCATGGCTGGCGCGCTCACGGTGGGGCTGGCAGCCGGAGCCGGCGCAGGGGTGGTGGCGAACACCAGCGGCGCTGCAGACAGCGTCGCAATCAGGCTCAGCGCATAGCGGCGCAATGACATGGTAGTTGGCCTTAAGCGGGGGTCGCCCCGGTTACCCCGATAGTAACAGAGGCCCGGGGCAGGCCAAGAATCAGCCGCGCGGATGGTGCTGCTGGTGCAGTTCCTTCATGCGTTCGCGCGCCACATGCGTATAGATCTGCGTGGTCGACAGATCGCTGTGGCCCAGCAGCATCTGCACCACGCGCAGGTCCGCGCCATGATTCAGCAGATGCGTGGCAAAGGCGTGGCGCAGCGTATGCGGGGACAGATCCCGGTCGACGCCGGCCTTACGGGCATAACGCTTGATGATGTGCCAGAAGGCCTGCCGGGTCATGCGATCGCCGCGGCGGGTCGGGAACAGGTAGTCGGTCTGGCGCTCCAGCAGGATTTCCCCGCGCGCCGCGCGTGCGAACTCGTGCAGCCAGCGCACCGCCTCTTCGCCCAGCGGAATCAGACGCTCGCGGTTACCCTTGCCCATGATGCGGATGACGCCCTGGTTCAGGTTCACCTGCGAATAGCGCAGATTCACCAGCTCCGAGACTCGTAGGCCCGTGGCGTACAGCACTTCGAGCATGGTGCGATCGCGGTTGCCCAATGGATCACCGACCGCCGGAGCACCCAGCAGGGATTCCACTTCCTCCTCGGTCAGAGACTTCGGCAGGGAGCGGCCAATCTTCGGCATGGCAATCTGGGCGGTCGGATCGTCGCGGATCACGCTCTCGCGCACCAGGTAACGGAAAAAACGACGAAAGCTCGACAACTGCCGGGCCGTGGAGCGCGGGCGTGCGCCGTGCTCGACGCGGGCGGCGATGAAATCCTGCAGATCGGACTTGCTGGTGCGCGACATCTGAATACCGCGCTCACCCAGCCACCGCGACAGCGCGGTCAGGTCGGCGCGATAGGCAGCCAGGGTGTTGGACGACAATCCGCGTTCCATCCAGACGGCATCGAGGAAGCGGGCCACGGCCGGATCCGCCGGTTCTGGCGCGTTCGCGGCAAGAGCTGTAGCGTGCTTGGACAAGGTCGGCCTCACTTGGAACGTCGATGCTCGCCGGGGGCGACCCGCGGGGCTTTGACCGGCCCGGGCCCTTTTCGGCGTCTTGGGTGCAGTATGCGTACGCCCGACACCTGTAAGGAGTGACCATTATCACAACTATTCATGCCGCATTACATAAAGAGAACCAGTTCACACAATCTGGCTTCGGCTGATTCAGACTAGACCGCCAGCGAAACCGCCAAAAAACCCCTCTGAACTCCTACGCTTACGACTCAGATGCGCCTTTTTGCCCAATCCCTGTACGGCCTGTACGTCGCAGTGATCTTCTTCGTCCTCGCCTTCTCCGCCCTGATGGTCATGGTTTTACTGCCAGGCTTAAGTCGACGCCGGTGGTTGGCGCGGGTCACGTCGCGAACCTTCCTGCGACTGGCGGGCATGCCGTTGAGCGTCGAAGGCCTCGAACGCCTGCCCAAAGGTCCCTGTGTGCTGGTATCAAACCACGCGAGCTACCTGGATGGCCTGGTGTTCACCGCCGCCCTGCCGCCGCGCTTCGGTTTCGTCATCAAACGCGAAATGGCCACGGTGCCCCTGGCCGGATTGTTGCTCAACCGTATCGGGTCGCAGTTCATGGCACGCGACAAGGCGGCGCAGACCACCAAGGATGCGCGCCGCGTGATGCGCAGCGCCGCCAGCGGCCACTCCATCGTGTTTTTTCCGGAAGGCACCTTCAGCGAGGAGCCTGGTTTGCTGAAGTTCCACTACGGCGCCTTCGCCACCGCCCAGCGCGCCGGCTGCCCGGTGGTTCCCGCCATCATTCACGGCTCACGCGTGGCGCTGTCACCGCGCGGTGGACTGCCAAACCCCACGCGCCTGCGCGTCGAAATCCTCGACCCGGTGCTGCCGGGCACCGACGCCGGCAGCGACGCCGTGGCTGCGCTGTGTCGCCAGGCGCGCAATGCCATACTGGGAAGATTGCAGGAACCGGACCGGGAGGCCGCCTGATGAATCTCAACGAAGTACGTGCCGTCGTCACCGGGGGCGCTTCGGGCCTGGGCTTCGCGGTCGCCGAGCATCTTTGCGCCCAGGGCGGGCGAGTCACCCTGTTCGATGTTCAGGACGCGCTGGGTCAGAAGGCGGCGCAGTCCCTTGGCGCCGCGGCGAGCTTCCAGCACTGCGATGTGAGTGCCGAAGCCAGCATCGACACGGCCATGCGCAACGCGACCGCGACCATGGGCGGCCTCAACGTCGTGGTGAACTGCGCCGGCATCGGCACGGCGGGCCGCATCCTCGGTCGCAATGGGCCCATGCCGGTGGAGCAGTTCACGCGCACCATCCAGATCAATCTGGTCGGCACCTTCATGTGCGATCGTGCCGCGGCCGTGATCATGCAGAACAACGCTCCCGGGCCGGATGGTGAGCGTGGGGTGCTGATCCACACTTCCTCGGTTGCGGCCTTTGAAGGCCAGATCGGCCAGGCCGCCTACACCGCCACCAAGGCCGCCGTCGCCGCCATGACCTTGCCGATTGCGCGCGAGCTGGCGCTGTTCGGCATCCGTTGTGTCGCCATCGCGCCCGGCATTTTCCACACGCCAATGCTCGGGGCACTGCCCCCCGAGGTGCAGGACTCGCTGGGCAAGCAGATCCCGTTTCCATCGCGGCTGGGGAAGCCGGCCGAATTTGCGGCACTGGCGGCCAGCATCATCACCAACCCCATGCTCAATGGCACCACCATCCGTCTGGATGGCGCCATTCGCATGCAGCCCAAGTAAGCCCGTTAGAGTCGCGGCATGAGCAGAGACGTTCTGGAATATGACGCCGTGATCGTCGGCGCGGGACCGGCTGGCCTCGCCTGCGCCATCCGTCTCAAGCAACTCAAACCCGACATCAATCTTTGTGTGCTGGAAAAAGGCGCATCGGTCGGCGCCCATTCGCTCTCAGGAGCGGTGATCGAACCTGGTCCGCTCGACGCCTTGCTGCCCGAGTGGCGCAAGAGTCCGCCCGGGATCTGCGTAGCGGCCAAACGCGATGAATTCCGACTGCTGACGCGCAGCGGCAGCATCAGTCTGCCCACCCGGCCGCATTTGAACAATCACGGCAATTTCATCGTATCGCTGGGGCTGCTCACGGCGTGGCTGGGTCAGCAGGCGGAAAACCTTGGCATCGATGTGTTCCCGGGGTTCGCCGCGGCGGCACCGCTGTTTGACGCTCAGGGCGGCGTGGCGGGGGTGCAGATCGGCGACATGGGGCTGACGAAATCCGGTGAACCCGGACCCAACTATTCCGCCGGACCCGAAGTGCGCGCACCGTTGACCTTCATCGCCGAAGGGGCCCGCGGCAGTCTCGCCAAAGTTCTGATCAAGCATTTTGCACTGGATGCACGGTCGGGGCCGCAGACCTACGGACTGGGGATGAAGGAGCTGTGGCAGTTGCCCAAGGGACGGGCCGAGCCGGGCCTGATCCAGCATACGGTAGGGTGGCCGCTGGATAACGCGACCTACGGCGGCAGCTTCATATATCACCTGGACCAGGAGCGCGTGTACGTGGGCTTCGTGGCGGGACTGGACTATTCCGATCCCAATTTTAGGCCCTTTGAAGCCTTCCAGCAGTTCAAGAACCATCCCAGCGTCCGCCCGCTGCTCGAAGGCGGGGAAATCCTCGCCGCCGGCGCACGCTCGATCGCAGCGGGAGGCTGGCAGTCGATCCCGCAACTGGCGATGCCGGGTGCCGTCCTCATCGGTGACACGGCCGGCGGCGTGAACGTGCCGAAGATCAAGGGCGTGCATCAGGCCATCCGCTCCGGTGTATTGGCGGCCGAGGAGTACCTGCAGACCGGATCCGTGCAGGGCTTCGAGGCTCGCTGGCGCGACTCTGCGGGTGGCAGGGAACTCAAGGCCGTCCGCAACATCAAGCCGGCATTCAAGCGCGGTCTGTGGATCGGCCTCGCCAATGCCGCCCTGGAGACGATGACCGGTGGCCACCTGCCCTGGACGCTGAAGCACAAAGCGGACTTCGAACAACTGCATACCCTGCAGGACCAGTCACCCGTGCAACGTCACTGGGTGGATCGCACCTTGCCGCCACGTGACCGCCTGGCGTCGGTGTTCTTCGCCGCGACCACCCACGAGGAGGCCCAGCCCGCGCACCTGAAGGTCCGTGATCCCACACTGTGTGCGGATCGGTGCGCGAAAGAGTTCGGCAATCCCTGCCAGCGTTTCTGCCCGGCCAATGTGTACGAGATGGTCGATGATGGCCAGGGGGGCCGGCGGCTGCAGATCAATGCCGCCAACTGCGTGCACTGCAAGGCCTGCGACATCAAGGACCCGTACGGCGTCATTGACTGGACCACCCCGGAAGGTGGTTCGGGACCCAACTACCAGGCGCTGTAATCCATCCGTGCCACGAATGAGACTGGAACAATGGGAGGGCCTGCAGGAGCTCTACCGACGGGAACTGCGTGAGAACGGTTACCAGTCCGACCCGGCACAGCTGGCCGCCGTTGCGGCGCTGTCGGATCTGCGACACAGGGTAATCCAGCGGCACCGCGCCGCGAACCAGGCGCTTGCGGTGCTGCGCACCCTGGTGCAGCGGGTCCCGCGCCCGCTTGAACCGGGGATCTATCTGTGGGGCGCCGTGGGCAGCGGCAAGACCTGGCTCATGGACATGCTCTACGACAGCCTGCCCTTCGCACAGAAGCGCCGCCGACACTTCCATCGCTTCATGCAGGACGTGCACCAGGGGCTAAAGGACAATGCCGGCCACCAGGCACCCCTGGAACGGGTCGCCGATCGCATCGCATCCGGTGTCGAGGTGCTGTGCTTCGATGAGTTCTACGTCAGCGACATCGCCGATGCCATGATCCTCGGAACCTTGCTGGACGCTCTGTTTGAGCGTGGCGTGACGTTGGTCACGACTTCGAATTCACCCCCGGATGAACTGTACCCCGACGGCCTGCAGCGTCAGCGGTTCCTGCCTGCCATCGAACTGCTCAAGCGCCATACACGCGTGCTGCACATGGACCACGGTACCGATTACCGCTTGCGCCGCCTGACTCGCGCGGGCACCTACCTGCTCACTACCAACCCCGGCACCGAGGCCAGCCTCGCGGGACTGTTTCGCGGGCTGACGCACGGCCGCAGCGCGAAGCCCGGCGAGATCGAAATTGCGGGGCGGCGGATCGCGACCCTGGCTCAGGATCCCCTCGCCATCTGGTTTGAATTTGCGGCCATCTGCGAAGGCCCGCGCGGCACCGAGGACTACATCGAAGTGGCACGGACCTGGCCCACCGTGCTGGTGACGCATGTGCCAGTGCTGACGGCGCAGCACGAGGATGCGGCGCGGCGCTTCATTGCGCTGGTGGATGAACTCTACGACCGGCGTGTGAACCTGGTAGTGACGGCGGCGGCACCGCTGCTGCAGCTGTATCAGGGGGAGCGGCTGCAATTTGAGTTCCAACGTGCGCTCAGTCGACTGACGCAAATGCAGACGCCAGAATACCTCTCGCAGCCGCATCGCCCCTGATCCATTGCGATCCGCCCGGCGTATACTGCGCGCCATGTCAGCCGAGATTCCCGCGGCCCGGGTTCGCCTCATCAAGCGCATCATCGTCGCGGCGGCCGGGCTCACCGGCAGCGCCGACAACGCTGCCTTCCTCAGGTGCTACTTCAGCGGCGTTGCCCAGGAGGACCTGCTGGCGCGCGATGCGAGCTACCTGGCGCGGCTTGCCCTCGCACACCGGCAGCTCGGGGCCCAGCGAGCGGTGGGGCGCAGCCTGGTGGCAACGCTCGAGGACGTGGGCGATGCGCCCCATACGCTGGTCGCAGTGATCACCGATGACATGCCGTTCCTGGTTGACTCGCTGCTGCTCGCCTTTGGCAGTCTCGGCATCGGCGTGCACCTCATCATCCATCCGGTCATGGATGTTCACCGTGATCGACGCGGCGCGATGCTGCCCGCCACTGCGGCGGGAGCGGACTGCCGCGAGTCGTGGCAGTTGTTCGAAGTGGACCGGCAGCTCGGTGCCGAACGGCTGGAGCTGATCAGGACCACCCTGACTGCGACGCTCGCGGACGTGCGGGTCGCGGTGGCTGACTGGCAGCCCATGCTGCAGCAGGCCCGGGCCGCTTGTCTTGACCTGCAGGCGGCGGGCGTGCCGCACGACGCCGATGGCGCCGAGGCGCAGGCGCTCATTGAATGGATGGTGGAGGGTCATTTCACCTTCCTGGGTTATCGTCGTTACCGGTTGCGGCGCGGTGCCAGGCGTGACCTGCTCATGCCGCAAGCACAGTCGGGCCTGGGCATTCTGCGGGCCTCGCGCTCGGGAACCGTCCCAGCAACTCCAACGGTGCTCACTGGCGCCCTGCGCAAGGAGGCGCGCAGTGCCCGGGCGGTGCTCGTCACCAAGGCCAACTCGCGTGCCACCGTGCACCGTGCCAGCTATCTGGACTATGTCGGTGTGCGCACCTTCGATGCGCGCGGCCGCGTCACGGGCGAACATCGTTTCCTGGGACTGTGGACCTCCTCCGCCTATGAGAGCAGTCCTCGCACCATTCCGTTACTGAAGGACAAGATCAACGCGGTCGTCGGTGCTTTCAACGCGGCGCCCGGCAGCCACGATGCCAAAGCCGTCGCCCAGGTGCTGGAAACCTATCCGCGCGATGAGCTGTTTCAGGCGACCGTCGGTGAACTGGTGCGTAGCGTCCGCGGCATCGTCAACCTCTACGAACGCGCACAGGTGCGGCTGTTCGCACGGCGTGATCCTTTCGGACGCTTCTATTCCTGCCTGGTCTACGTGCCGCGCGATCGCTATGACAGCCGCGTGCGCGCGCGTATCGAAATGGTACTGCGCGAAGCCTTCGGCGGCAGCACCGTGGAGACGCAGGTACAGATCTCAGAATCAACCCTGGCGCGATTGCATGTCGTGGTGCGCGCGGGCTCCTCCCCGCCGCCGCGAGTGGATCTGGCCAAGATTGAGCGCGCGCTGGCACGCGCCGCCTCCACCTGGCAGGCGCGACTGCGTGACGCCTTGACTCACGCCATGGATGAGGCCACCGCGCTTGATCTGTGGACGCTCTTTGCGCCGGTGCTGCCGGCGGCCTACACCGAACAGGTCACACCGGCGGCGGCGCTGGGCGATATCGCCGAACTGGTAGCTCTGGGTCCTGAGTCTGATGCCATGCGGCTGCGGCTACATCGCGCTGCCGGTGAAGCAGATACCCAACTGCACCTGACCCTGTACCGGCGCGGCGCAGCCGTCTCGATCTCCGATGTGGTGCCGGTCATGGAGAATTTCGGGCTGCGCGTCATCGCCGAACAGCCCTATGAAATCCGCTGGACTACCGGCAGCCACGCGCGCATCCAGGATTTTGAACTGGCACACGCGACCGCGTTTGACATCGGCAGACTGGGGCCCAAGCTCACCGCCGCCATTGCCAGTGTCTGGTTCGGCGCCACCGAGAATGACGGCTTCAACCGGCTGCTGCCGCTGACGGGTCTCGCGGTGCGCGAGATCATGTTGCTGCGTGCCTGCGGCCGCTATCTGCTGCAGACCGGTCTGCCCTTCAGCCAGGCTTATATGGAGCGTGTGCTGCAGGCCAATCCGGGCGTCGCGCTCAAACTGTTCCAACTGTTCGACCGCAGGCTCAACCCGGCGCGCTCGGCCGCGGCACGCGCGAGCTCCGAGGCGCTGGAAGGCGCCATCGCGCACGATCTGGAAGCGGTGACGAGCCTGGACGAAGATCGGATTCTGCGCGCCTTTCTGCACGTGATCCGCGCCATGGTGCGCACCAATTTCTGGCAACGCGTCGATGGCGCGAATCGACCCTGCCTGTCGTTCAAGCTGGACTCACAGGCGATCCCCGAACTGCCGCTGCCGCGCCCGTTGTTCGAGGTATTCGTCTACAGTCCCGAGGTCGAGGCGATTCATCTGCGCATGGCGCAGGTGGCACGCGGCGGCATCCGCTGGTCCGACCGGCGCGAGGACTTCCGTACCGAGGTCCTGGGACTGATGAAGGCCCAGAACGTCAAGAACACGGTCATCGTGCCGATGGGTGCCAAGGGCGGATTCGTCGTCAAGCGCCCACGCGGCACCACTGCGGATGAGCGTCAGCGCGAAGGCATCAGCTGCTACCAGACCTTCATGCGCGGTCTGCTCGACCTCACCGACAACATCGTCAAGGATCGTATCGTGCCGCCGCCGTTGGTGGCGCGGCGCGATGCGGATGATCCTTATCTCGTGGTGGCGGCCGACAAGGGGACGGCGAGCTTCTCCGACATCGCCAACGCGGTATCGGCCGAATACTCCTTTTGGCTCGGGGACGCCTTCGCCTCCGGCGGTTCCGCCGGCTACGACCACAAGAAAATGGGCATCACCGCCCGGGGTGCCTGGGAATCGGTGAAGCGGCACTTTCGCGAACTCGGTCGCAACATCCAGGCGGAGGACTTCTCGGTCTGTGGCATCGGCGACATGTCGGGGGATGTGTTCGGCAACGGCATGCTGCTGTCGCGGCACATCCGTCTGGTTGCGGCATTCGATCATCGGCATATATTCCTGGACCCGAGCCCGGATGTGGCCGCGAGCTTCGCCGAACGCGAACGACTGTTTGCGCTACCGCGCTCCTCTTGGGACGATTACTCGAAGAAACTGATATCGCGCGGTGGCGGCGTGTTCGCGCGCAGCGCGAAATCCATCGCGCTGTCCGCGCAGATGCGCGAACTTTTGGGCCTTGATGTGGCCAGCGCGACGCCGCTGGAGATCATTCGCGCCGTGCTCACCATGCCGGTCGACCTTTTGTGGAACGGCGGCATCGGCACGTATGTGAAGGGCACGACCGAAAGCCATGCGCAGATCGGCGATCGCGCCAATGACGCCCTGCGGGTCAACGGTGCGGAACTGCATGCGAAGGTCGTGGGCGAAGGCGGCAATCTGGGCATGTCGCAGCTGGGCCGGGTCGAATACGCCCTCAAGGGCGGCCGGCTCAATACGGATTTCATCGACAACTCCGCGGGCGTCAACACCTCGGACGTCGAGGTGAACCTCAAGATTCTGCTCAACCCTCAGGTGCTCGCGGGCAAACTGCAACTGCCGGAGCGCAACCAGATCCTGACGCGCATGACCGCCGACGTGGCGGTGCTGGTCCTGCGCAACAACTATCTGCAAAGCCAGGCGCTGAGCACCCTGGAAGTGCAGGCCGTATCGCGACTGCCCGAGCACCAGCACCTGATACGACAATTGGAACGCAGCGGCGACCTGAATCGTCGTATCGAGTATCTGCCCGACGATGAGGTGCTGGCCGAGCGGCACAAGCAATCCCGGGGTCTGACCAGGCCGGAGCTGGCAGTACTGCTGTCGTACAGCAAGATATGGCTCAGCCACCACCTGGTGCAATCCGATGTCCCGGAGGACCCGTATCTGTCGCGGGAACTGGAACGTTATTTTCCCGAGGCCGTGCGTAGCCGCTTCGCGCGCGCGATCAGCCGGCATCGGCTGCGCCGCGAAATCATTGCCACGGCCACCACCAACAGTCTCGTGAACCGCATGGGACCCACCTTCGTCATCCGCGCCCAGGAAGAGACCGGGGCGGCCCCCGCACGGGTGGCACGCGCCTACACCGCGGCGCGCGAAGTGTTTGAGATGCGCGAGCTGTGGTCGCAGATCGAGGCGCTCGACAATCGTATTCCGGCACAGATGCAGTACACCATGCTGTACGAGACCGGCCGCCTGTTGCGCCACCTCACCTACTGGCTGCTGATGCGCCGGCCGACGCTGTCCATCGATGCGGCCGTCGGCGAACTGCGCGGCGCCATCCGCAGTCTCACCGCGCATCTTGACGAGGCGCTTGCGGGTCAGTGGCGCACCGGATTCGATGCCGTGGTCGCGCGTTACGCCAGCGCGGGAGTGCCGGCGCTGCTCGCCAAACGCATGGGCCTGCTGGATGCGCAGAACAGCGCGCTGGACCTGGTCGAACTGGCTGCGAGCGGCAAGGTCGCGGTCACCGATGCGGCACAGGTGTACTTCGGGCTCGGCGCGCGCCTGGGTCTGGATTGGATTCACGCGCAGGTCGACGCGCTGCAGATTGACGGTAATTGGCAGGCCGTGGCCCGCTCCGGACTGCGCGACAGCGTCTTCCAGTCGCAGCGGCTGCTGACCGGCAAGGCCCTGAGCCAGCCCGGCCGCGGCGGCCCCGCCGGACGAATCGACGCCTGGGTCGCCGCCAATGCCGCGAGTCTCGCGCAATGGGAGCGCATGCAGGCGGACATGCGCACGGCCGGCAAGGCTGACTTTGCCACGCTCTCGGTCGGCGCAGAAACACTGCGCCGTCTCACGGCCTAATCAGCTGACGAGGCCCACAGGCCTGCGGTAAAGTAGCCGCCATGCCTGGGAAACTCATTCTCGTCCGCCACGGACAGAGCATCTGGAACGTCGAAAACCTGTTCACCGGGTGGCATGACGTGGATCTGTCGGAGCAGGGTCGCACCGAGGCGCGCAGCGCGGGGCAGCAGCTGCTGACCGAGAATCTGACGATCGACGTGGCCTTCACGTCGGTTCTCAAGCGCGCCATCCGCACCCTGTGGTTCATCCTGGATGCAACCGATCGCATGTGGGTGCCGGTGGAACGCAGCTGGCGCCTGAACGAACGCCACTACGGCGCGCTGCAGGGCCTGAACAAATCCCAGACCGTGGAACAGCATGGCGAGGCGCAGGTCAAGATCTGGCGCCGCAGCTACGATATTCCGCCCCCGGCGTTGGCGCTGAACGATCCGCGCCATCCCAGTCACGATCCGCGCTACCGCGATGTTGACCCGGCGCTGCTGCCGGCGACCGAGTCACTGAAGGACACGCTGGCTCGCGTCCTGCCTTACTGGCAGCAGCGCATCGCGCCCGAACTGCTGGCGGGGCGCAATGTCCTGGTTGTGGCCCATGGCAACAGCCTGCGCGCCATGGTGAAGATGCT